>CAZWWC010000032.1:0-20476 GCA_964637625.1 uncultured Planctomycetaceae bacterium | reverse complement strand
CGGAGTAACGTCGCACTCGAACGTGGCCACGCGAAGCGCGGGGCTCTCCGAGGCAGGACACGTTGCCGCCAAGCTGCAAGCAAATGTGAACAAGCCGCAGACAAGTATCGTCAGTAATGAACGCATTTAGAAACCTCCTTCTCACTGTCTATTCTATCAGATGGACACTCTCCACTGCAAACCTGTAAAGGATTGTTTTCCGAACGAGCATGTTTTGAGCAATGTCGGGCAAGCCCGACCGCTAAACGAGTTTTGGTTGCGGCCGATGGCCACGCTAAGCAAGCAAGTTGTTTCTCAGCGCGGTTCGACGCGGACATACAGCCGGTCGATGCCCATCTCCCCGCGCCGGTTCTTTCGCTGGACACTCACGAGATAGCCCCCCGGTTTCTCATAAACGTGACTGGTCACGGCGTAGCGTCTTTTTTTCGGGTTGGATTGCGTCTTCACCGTGGGACTGCCGTCGCCAAAATCCCAGATCTCCTTGCCTTCGTCCGGCCGTAGCTCGCGCGTAACGACCTTGAAAGTCACCCGTCGGCCCGCCTTGATCCCGAAAGTGGGCCAATACGTCGCATGGACGTTGGGCGGTCTTTTGCGAGGGTCCTCGCGAGGAAGCACAATAACCCTCGCAAAGTCGTAATCGACGCGGCCGGCCGGGTCGGTGATTCGGACAATCTCACGGTAGTTGCCCACTCGCTGGTAGCGGTGAACGACCTTGGCGCCGTCGGCCTTCGTCCCGTCGGTAAGGGTCCACTCGTAGCGAAGCTGCTCTTGGCCCAGCGCACTGTATGACCGGCCGGCGTCGAGCGTGACCCGCTCGCCAGGATAGGCGAGTTGGTGCGGTCGGGCAACCGCCACCAGCGGCGTAGGGTGCTCCCGCTGATAGGCCTGCCAGACGAAGGCGTAGGCACCGTCAATGCCATATCTTCCGCTCGGTTGCGGCCGATTCAGGTCGAAATGCAGATGCGACCAACCACCGCTCGCTCCTTTTTGTCCCAGCACGCCGAGCTTCTGTCCCATGGTTACCCGGGCGCCGAGCTTGATCGCCGGATCGATCGAGTGGAGATGCGAATAGCGATAATACCAGCCACGGTCGTCGCGGAGATAGACGACGTCGTGGCGTGGCTTGAGCATTTCCGGATAAGGCCCCTTGCCCAGCAGCTTCCCGGCGACCGAGACCACCGTGCCGTCGGTGGCCGCCAGAATGTCGACCAATCCTTCGGCTCCGCCGAAGTCGAGTCCCCAGTGGTAATAGACCCTCTTGCCCTTGATCCGTTCGCCGTCGGCGATCTGGTTGGCCATCAGCGTATGGCTGGCGAACCAACGCTGGTCGACCGGATAGCGGAACGTGCCTGGGCGGATCCACGGCGAGCCTTTCGGCCAGAGACGGATTCGCGCGTCGCGATCGAGCGACCAGGGGTTTTCGTTTTTCTGGACGTAGCCCTTGGTAATCGGGCAATCGACCTGCACGCGGCCAAACGTCTTCGGCAGGTGGTACGTGCTCGAGGAAATCGTGACCGGCCGACCATCGAGCTGGAGCGTAAGGATCGCCTCGCGCAACGCATTTCGAACCGAGTCTCGGCGCTCCTTGATATCCAAGAGTTTCACGCGGACGGTCGTGCCGTCGCAGAGTCTCACCGGCTTCTCCTCACCCAGGTTCAAGTCGACCGTACGAACCAGAGGTCCGAGCGCCGCCGACTTCACCTTGTCCGCCGGCGCGGCGGCTATCGCCACGGCCGCAACACAGGAGACGATCGCGGTCAACATAGTGGTGGAAACTCCGACCCAGGCATGGTTCCCGAATCGAGAACGGCTGCAGGAAGGTTGTTTGGGGCTGTCCTCTTTATATTCTAGCGCTTGCCATGGGGCTCCTGCAAACCGGGAGGACATCGTTTGGCGCTTTCCAAGTCGGGAATTCTCTCTAAAGGTTGAGCTTGCTCCGCACGAAGGACGCCACCCGGCCACGTGCTGAAACCCCTTGAATTCGCCCTATGCACATCCCGGCGTCGCGGTACGGGCACGCACGCGCGCCCCTCATCCAAGGGGGAGAAGCACCAGGCAAAGGTTCTGTGCCTCATGGGGGGTACAACGTCGATTGTCCCGAATTGTCCAAAATCCGGCAATCGTCAAATTAGGCTTGAGGAGAAGAGAAATACAGTCTCCGTCCCTTAATACTCCCATCACTATGCTCGACCCGCCACAGAATGCGGAATTCGTTCGTCTGTGGACGTTGCATGGGCAACGCATCTATGCGTATCTCTTGACGTTGACGTCAAACCGGGCCGATGCGGACGAGATCTACCAGGAGGTCGGGATGACGTTGTGGGAGAAGTTCGGCCAGTTCGAGCCCGACACCAACTTCCAGGCGTGGGCGCGACGCGTGGCGCTGAACAAAGTCCGCAGCTTCCGACAACTCCGCCGTCATAAGACGATTCTCTGCAGCCCCGAATTCCTCGACGCGGTCGACCAGACGATTGCGAGCCGAGCGGAAGCACTCGACGCTCAACATCAAGCTCTGGCCGATTGCTTCGACAAGCTGCCGCCGCGCCAAAAGGATCTCATCGAACGACGTTATCGGCCCGGCGCAACACCCAAGAGCGTAGCCGATCAGATTGGACACAGTCTGGTCGCGGTCTACAAGGCGCTAAGTCGCATTCACAATGCGCTATTCGACTGTGTTCGCAAGGCAACCGCGGGGGAGGGAATTCCATGAGCGATTCGCTTTCGCCCGAAAGGCGCGCCGAACTCATCGAGCTTGTTCAGGCATTGTACGACGAGCGGATCTCGCCGGAAGAGAGTGCCCGGCTCGAAGAGTGGGTCTGCCGCGATGAGGAGGCTCGCTGGGTCTACGTGCAGTACATGAATCTCTACGCCAACCTGCATTGGGACAAGACCCAAGAGCCGGAGTTGGAGCAAACAGCGCCGAAGAGCGTGACTGAGGCATTCCCGTCGCCGATTCTGGGATTCTTGGGCGACGTGTTTCGCGCCGGGACGGATTTCCTTTCACGGCCGCCGGTGTTGACGCTGCTATTGACCATCGGGTTGCCGGGCATCTTGCTGGTGTTGTTGTTGGTCCACATCGGCTCACAGCCGGCGCCGGAATTGCCCGTTGCGGTGGAGCCCCTCCAACGGGCCGCAGTGCCGCTGGCGGCGGCTGAAGTCACTCGAATGCACGGGTGCGTGTGGGAGGAGACCGAGGCAGCCGTATCGGCCGGCACGTCATTGGCCGGGGGCGACCAACTGAAGTTGCGCGCAGGCTTAGTCGAACTGAGGTTCGACGACGGCGCGAAGCTCGTCTTGCAGGGGCCGACGACGTTCCGAATCCGCGACGCGAGCGGCGGATTCTTGAGCGGGGGCTCGCTTGCCGCCGCGGTGCCGGCGCCGGTTCATGGATTCACGATTCAAACCCCGCTTGCGACCGTGGTCGACCTGGGCACCGAATTTGGGGTCTGTGTCGCCGTGGACGGGACGGCCGAGGCGCATGTATTCGCGGGCCGGATCAGAGTCGGCACAAGAGCCCTGAAGAAAGACGTGGCACAATCGTTCCAGGAACTCCACGTCGGCCAGGCCGCGAAGATTCATCTGGTGGGAGCCCAAAGGACCGTCCAGACCGAAACGATCGCCTGGGCTCCCGAGCGATTCATTCGACGTCTTCCGCCGGAGAGCAACGCCGGCCTTTCGGAACCGAGGATCCTCTTCGCCCATCGAGGTGACCGCGATCCGGCGACCGAGGGCTGGAGGCTCGTCGGGAACACAAGAGAGGCTCCGAAGCCCGAAGGCTGTGAAACGACGCCGATCGACGATCGGGGAACCGCAGCGTGGTCGATCGACGATCGTTCGCAGCGTTACGGCGCGGCCTATCAGATCATGGACGCGCAAGGAATGAAGCCCGAAGTGGTTGCCGAAGCGAAGGCAAAGGGCTGGGTGATGCGTGCCCGGGTGAGAGCAATCGGCCAGCAAGGGGTTGGCGACGGATTGTGCTACTACAGCTTCTGGGAGAGCAAGCGGGAATGGTGTCTCCGCCCGATGATCGACCGCGACGGCGATCAGTGCCTGCTCCTTCATGGGAAGAGTTCGTTGGGGTCGAATGCAACGGTCAAGATTCCCGACTCGCGCGACCGCTACGTCGACTACGAGGTACGGTACGATCCGAGGACGAACGACGCGGACGTTTACATCGACGGCAAGCTCGTCGCGACGGGATACTACAAGGCCAGGCGATCGAGGAACATGCTCCATTTCGGCACGTTCAAAGACAGGAAATGTGAAGCACGTTTTGCCCGGGTCGAGTGGGGAATCCTCGGACCTTGAGTCGGCCACTTGTTCAACGGCGTAACCGAGAGATGGCAGTGAAAGGAACCGCGGAGAGAGGCATCGGGCCTGAAGCACGCCGAATGGCGCATTCGGGCGAAAACGTACAGAATTGGTTCGGCTACTTTCTTTTTTTGGTGTTCTGATTGGAGGAATCAACATGCGATGCTTCTTGAGTTTTATTTTCTTGCCGGCCGTGATCGTGGGACTGACGGCCGGCACCATCCACGCCGAGATGATCTCGTCGAACGTCGCGGCGCTGAAGACCGCCTCGAGCTCGGGGGGCAACGCCGCCCGAGGATGCGACGATTCGTATCAGTACGTGATGAGTGATGGCAACGACGGCGCCTGGTGGGAAGTCGACCTCGGACAGGCTTATGACGTTTCTCACCTCGAGCTGAGTGCCCGCTACGCGGACCGAATCAACGGCGCGATCCTTCGGGTGTACGACGCCGACCGCATCGAGATGACTAGCGGCTCGGGCTTGACGCTAAGCGGCTTCGACACGAACTGGCTTCAATCGATTGACAACGGCGGGGCCGGTTGGTCCGGAGTCCACTATTTCCGGATTGCCGACGAGGACGACTCCCTCAGCCAGTTGTACATCAGGGATCTCATGGCCTATGCCGACGTGGAGCTCTACGACACGTTCATCGCTGGCGTGACGGCCACCGCGAGTGGTACGCAGAGCCACATCGAGTTGGACGCGCAGAACCTGGTGAACAACCGCGGAATGACGGATCAGAGCGGTCCCCTGGGTAATCCCGACGCGCTGCACCAGACGCTTCTCCACGGCAATTGGACCTTCAATCCGGGAGAGTCGTCGCCTTGGCTGATCTTCGATCTGGGTGGCCCCCATGTCCTCGACAGGATGCTCATCTGGAATGCAATGCAAGGCACGGGAGGCACAGCTCCGGGTGGCGAGACCTGGTGGGCCCGTGGCTTCAAAGACGTCACCGTCGAAACGTCGATGGACGGAGACACCTGGACTCCCGTCGACGATCAGAATGGTGAGACCGAGGGCGACTATACAGTCGGCTACTACATAGCGGGTGCCCCCGCGGTGCGTCCCTATTCTGGCGACGTCGACATGACGGTGGAGGGGGAGGACGCAACGGCCGCCTACGTCCGCCTGACCGGAATCACCAACTACGGCGATGCGGTCTGGGGTCTGTCCGAGGTCCGGCTCTACGCGGTTCCCGAGCCGTCGACGCTGCTGTTGCTGACCGGCGGCTTGCTGCTGTTGCTTGGCCGGCGGCGGAGCGGATAGGCGGGAGGCGACTGAACACGATCCGCCCCGGGACGTTCGTTGGCGCACGTCTCAGGATGACCGGAGCCGGGAAGAGGCTTTTTTTGAAATATCCGTAAGGCCGTCGAGGATGGCCTTAGGGCAATCGACCCGTTGGGGCTTGGTTAATGGGCGGCGCTTGCGCGCGGAAACTTGGGGGGCCGCCCGTGATACATAACTTGGTTTAGGAGACAGATTCAATGAAAGTGCGACTTGTTCTGCCAATGGTTGCCGGCCTGGCACTGGCCGCATGGACGCCGATCGCCTCGGCTCAGACCACCACGACGTTGTCCAACGTTGCGGTACAGCAACCAGCCGAAGGAAACGGTGCCCTTCCGCAGCGGGGCGTTGACGATGGCGTCTTTAGATACTACCTGGGAGATGACACGGGCACCGAGAATTACTGGAAAGTCGACCTTGGGCAGGAGTACGACGTTGGCCACCTGGTCATTGATTGTCGCTATAGCGACACGTATGGCCCCCCGCGGCTCAACGGCGCGACCCTCATGGCGTTTGGACCGATGGGAACAACCAAGGTGGCCGACAACCTCGTGCTGAGTGGCTTCTTGGCCAGCACGGAGATAGGAGGCCCGGTCTATTCGCTCACGTTCGACAACGGCGGAGCGGGATATTCGGGAGTCCAGTACTTCCAAATCGGCGGCCAGGATCCAGAGGATCCGCTCTATCCCCTCGGGACCCCGCTCGGGGTCGACTACCTGACCGTGGGCGAATTCAAGGCCTATGCCGAGGTTCCCCTCTATGATACGTTCATTCAAGGAGTGACCGCGACGGCCAACGTAACGAACAACCACCCGGGCGTCTCACCCATGTTCATCGTCAACAACAGCGGGATGGACGATCAACGGACCCTGCTGGGTGATCCAAGCGCCTCGCATCTGAGGCTCAGTGGCCAGGGCACATGGAGCGCGGGCACGGATCCCCCCGAGATCCCCGTGCTGACGTTTGATTTGGGCACAACGTACGACTTGAGCCAGATCAGCGTCTGGAACAACCATCAGGTCCCCTACTTCAACATCAGAGAGTGCTTGATTGAGCATTCGATGAATGGGACCGACTGGACGGCGCTGGACGACACGAACGACGCCGAGCAAGGCAACTACACGCTGACCATGAATGACTTCACCGAACCTATTCCTCCCTCCTTTCCGGCCACGGATGCGATCAGCCTGAGCGAGATCACGGCGCAGTTCATTCGCATGACGTTACTGTCCAACTATGGTCCTCACCCGAACGGGCACGAGTACTATGCCCTGTCCGAGGTCCGGTTCTACGGCGAGGAAACCGTAGTCCCCGACATCCCCGGCGATGCCGACCGCAACGGCCGGGTCGACAACGCGGATGCCCAAGCCCTCGCCCTGAACTGGGGTAGCGGAACCGAGCTGGAGCCGGCAACCTGGGAAGAAGGCAATTTCGACGGCGACTGGGTGGTCGGTCCCAAGGACGCGGCGATCATGGCCGCCAACTGGGGCTACGGCGTCGAAACGTCTGGATCCGAGGGCACGCCCACACCGGAACCTTCCGTATTGCTGCTCCTTCTGGCGGGCTTGGCGTCCGTCATCGCCGTACGACGCACGCGGCGATAGCCGTTTAGCGACCAGCGGGGCCGAGAACAGACGCGGCGCGCCCGGTTATGCTTCCTTGGCAACTGGGTGCCCCGTGAGGAGGTGGAGTCGATGGGCGTTCGCAGGAGAATGGACGCCCGAAGCGAAGGTGTTTTTTTCGATGCGCACGCCGACAATCTCGGCCCGCGACCCGAGTAGAAATCGGCCTCCCGGTCGATTGCCTCGCAGGTCGGTTCGTTGGAGTGCGTGGTCGTGGCTCTTGTTTGATCGGAAAATTGAAGTATGAGATTTCGTCGTCCTTTCAAGGGATTTACGCTCGTCGAGTTGCTCGTGGTGATCGCGATCATCGGCATTCTGATCGCGCTCTTGCTGCCGGCGGTCCAGGCCACCCGGGAGGCCGCCCGGCGGATGCAATGCGCGAACAATCTCAAGCAGTTCGGGGTGGGCATCCAAAGTTACCTCTCGGCGAACGGGGTGTTCCCGATCAGCATCAGCCCCTGGACCAAGGGCCCACGGCCGACGCCGGGCACAAGCGGCAAGGGGTGGATCATCGACATTCTGCCGTTTGTGGAGCAGGAAGGGCTTTACGAGCGGTTCGTTCCCGGTTTCAGCGGTGCGTTTTTCAGCGGCCAGGGGATTCATCGCCCCGAATGCCGCGAGGCGATGCGAACGCAGTGCGCGTTTCTTCATTGCCCCACGGACGATTCGGCGGAGAAGAACTCGAAGGAGGAGTTCCAGTGGTCCGGCATCGAGGTGGCGTTGACGAATTACAAGGGCGTCATCGGCGACACGCGCGTAGGCGGCTCGGCGAGCGTGCACCAGGGGACCGAGCCCGACACGCACACGACGGTCGGCTGCAACGGCATTTTCTACCGCAACAACTACCAGGAGCCCATCCACATCGTGGACGTTTGCGACGGCACGAGCAGCACGCTGATGGTGGGCGAGGACGTGCCGGCACAGAACCATCATTCGGTCGCGTACTATTCCAACGGGGACTGGGCCAGTTGTCACGCGCCGTTGAACTACTTTCCCAACCCGCCGACGCCGAATGACTGGTGGAACGTGATGTCGTTTCGCAGCCTGCACCCGGGCGTGGCCCAGTTCTGTTTCGTCGACGGCTCGGTCCGGACGCTCAGCGAGGAAATCGACTACATGCTTTATCGGGCGCTGAGCACGAAGGCAAATGGGGAGATCGTCCAGGCGCCGTAAGGAAGCACGTTTGTCTTGGGACCAGGCTGAGGAGACCATGAAGCGAAAGAATCGTTTTCGACAGACCGCGGTCGCCATCGTCGCGGCGTTTGGCCTGGCGGCCGGCTGCAGCTCGTCGTTGGACTCGTCCGTTTCGGGCACCGTCACGTTGGACGGCAAGCCCTTGGAAATTGGCAACGGCACGTGCACGGTCTCGTTCTATCCGGAGGAGGGCGGTGCGGCTGCCCAGGGGAGGGTCGGGCCCGACGGGACGTACGCGTTGAAGACGGGCAGCACGAAGGGGATTCGTTCGGGGACGTACATTGTGACCGTGGTGGCCACGGGTCCGAGCCGCGAGCCGCCACCCGGCGTGCCGCCCATGCCTGGGCCGTTGTTGACGCCCACCCGATACGGCACGAAAGAGCGCAGTGACCTTCGCTTCATGATCGCGTCGGGCACGAACCGGATCAACATCGCGCTGACGTCGAAATAGTGCTGTGCCCGGGGCCGCAAAAACCGAGCCGCGACCGGTAAGTAAGCGGAATGAGCTGTAGGCCGGGTCGCGATCCGGCATTGGAAAAAATCGAGCGACCCTTGCCGGGTTGCAACCCGGCCTACATCGCTGACAGACGCAAGAACTCCGGCCCCGGCTCGCCGTAAGAGAAGCTGAACCGGGCGAGAAGCGCTTTGGCCGCGGAACGGCCATGGGTTGCCCGTCGCCCCCGTTCAGTGCATTTCTTCCATCGCCCGGAGTACGTCTCTTCGACTGATCTGTCCAACCAGCCTGTCCTCCTCGATGATCGGCAAACGACGGAAGTGTTTGTTCAAGAACAGCTCCGCAACTTCCAGGATGCCCATGTCCGGACCGACCGTTTCCACTTCCGTGGTCATCAGGTCTCTGGCCAAGGTGGTCGGCAGATTATGATACCGGGCGTGCACGAAAGCTTGCAGGCAATCCCTTTCCGACAGGGTCCCCACCAGTTTCCCGTCCTCGTCCACCACGGGCATGCCGGAAATCTTGTGTTTCAACAGAAGAACAATCGCCTCGGAAGCCGGCACGTCCGGATGGACGACAACCACTTCTCTCGTCATGTAGTCTGCTACCGTAAACGATTCTGGCATGTCTATGCATCCTCCAGGGCTAAGGATCCAATGCTTTCTATTTGCGGTCAGGCGCGGATTCCGATCAAATCGAACACGCCCCCTTTGACACTCGCATGGACAGTACCGACGAAGCCGCTCAACGACAGGCCGCTTCTTGCGAAAATAGGCCCTGAGGCGGCAACTACTCACCATGAGAATCCCGAATAGAATACCATATCCGCGTTTGGCCTTCCACCAACCGGGCTCTCGGCGCGACCGGGCGGCTCGTTCCTCTCGACTCTCGACTCTTCGGGGCAAATCAGCAGCCCGGCGGAAGAGCTTTATGGCGGGAAATTCTCCTCAAAAGGGAGGTAACTTGTTGACAGGCAGTCCCCCATTCGGCTATACTGATATTTATTGCTTTGGCGTCGCACGTTTGAGCATTCTCCTTCGATCGATAAGCCTCAATCACGGCTTACCCTCTTGGTTGCTTGCAGATCAATCGTGCAGCGGCCATCACCGGTGCACGAATCGGTTGTTTGCTGTTGCCCAGTTTGTGAAGAAGCTGGGCTTTCTGGGACAATTAGGGGCACCATGAGGTGCTCCTTTGTGGCGGTCGGATCGACGCCTCCGAGTGTTCCTCCCACGGCGTCTTTCGACCACAGATCGATGGAGGCCATTTCCCATGAGACAATTCGCCAGAAAAGGTTTCACTTTGGTGGAACTCTTGGTGGTCATCGCCATCATCGGTGTTTTGATCGCCCTGTTGTTGCCGGCCATTCAGGCGGCCCGCGAAGCGGCCCGACGCGTCCACTGCTCGAACAATCTCAAGCAACTCGGCGTGGCCGTGCTGTCGCATGAGGCGGCCCAGGGACACTTTCCCACGGGCGGATGGGGGTGGAAATGGGTCGGCGACCCGGACCGCGGCTACGGCAAGAACCAGCCGGGCGGGTGGCTCTACAACATCCTGCCGTATCTGGAGAAATCACCCCTTCGCGATTGGGGAGCCGGCATGGCGTACGCCGACAAGAAAATCGCCCTGGCCTCCTTGGTACAGGTTCCAGTCGCCACGTTCATCTGTCCGAGCCGTCGAGCGCCGGAGGCCCGCCACACAAAGTACTCCGGGCAGTACTACCGTAACCTGAACGTCGGCAGCGGTGTGGTTGAGGCACCCATCGACTACGCGGTCAACGTGGGTGACTACAACATTCGCAATAACAACATCGGCATCAACCACGCAGGACCGTTGGAAGGAGAGGCCGATGCCATCGCCAATGGCACGTATGACGACTGGCCGGACTGGATCAAGGACAATTCGCTGACGGGCATCTCGTTCATCCAGAGCATGATCAAGGTGGCGGATGTCACGGACGGAACGAACAACACCTATCTCGCGGGCGAGAAGTCGCTCCATCCGTACCACTACCTGACCGGTGAGGAGTGGGCCGACGACAATAACCCGTATGTCGGTCATGACTGGGACATCATGCGCTGGGCCAGCCCGTACGAAGAGTTGTTTCCCGACCACCGAATTCCGGTCCCTTCCAACTACAAGACCGGGAATTACGCCAATTTCTACTTCGGCGCCGCCCACACGACGGTCTGTCACATGGTTCTCTGCGACGGATCGGTTCATGGAATCTCTTACAACATCGACCCGGCAATTCATGCCCGGCTCGGTAACCGAGCTGACGGGTATCAGGTCGACAAGACGGAGATTGTCCCCTGAAGGTTAGGGCAACCGCATCGGGAGGTCGACCGGCAGGAGGCTTCTTCCCCCTTCCGGCACGTCACGACAAGTCAACGTCGGCGACGGAGCAACAGCACCAGCGGGACCCAAGCCAGCAGCGCGAGCGTCGAGGGCTCGGGAACGGCCGACGTGGTTTCGCCCGAGGACCCTACGCCACAGCCCCAGTGGGCGGCCAGGATCGCTGCATCCAACGGGCCGACCAGATCGTCGAAGTCGAAATCACCCATGGCCCAGGCCGCATTGCCTTGGCCCCAGTTGCCGGCCAGCGCCGCGGCATCCGCCGCGTCGACCACACCGTCGCCGGTGGCGTCGCCGAGGACGGTCGCCGATAGGGTGACCTCGGTGCCGCTGTATTGGAGAAGCAAGTAGACGCCGCTTGCCACATTCAGGCAATCGGAGGCGTCGAATTGGCCGACGTGGCTTGCCAGCGACATGATTGTGAAGGTATCACCGAGGGTGGGCACAAAGTCATCAATCAAATTGATGATGAGTTGGCCGTCGAGCGTGGCTTCTGCCTGGACGTAGACGACGTCATATTCATCACCCGGCTCGGTGCCACCCAGTTCGATCTCGGTCGTGGCCGCGGCGCCGAACACGAGGTCGCCGCCGAAGGAGACGGCCGCCGGGCTGTCGCCGGGCCGGAGGTCGCCTTCGACGTAAACCGTACCCGACCCGCTCGTGCCGCCCGTGCCGCTCAATTCACCCAAGAAAACGGCGCTGCACCCCTCGCTGACCTGGAGTTGGCCGTCGGTGTCGACGTCGTCGTAGAACGTCGTCGTGCTGCCGCCGGAGATAATGATCTGGCCGGAGGCGCCGTTGGCCACGTCGCCGTACACGTCGGTGTACCCGCCGCTGAAGGCGATCGTGCCGCCGTTGCTCAATCCACCGTCGACCCGCAGTTGGCCGCGCCCGCTGATGAATCCGCCGGCCTGGTTCGTCAGGTCCTGGCTGAACTCGATGGTGCCGCCACCCAGGCCGATCTCACCGTAGTTCGTGTTGCCCCCGCCGGTGAACAGCAATCGCTGGTCGGTCTGCCCGCGAACTTCACCGTTGGTACCATTCAGCAGTGGGCTGTTGATTCGCCCGTCCCCACGGATCAAGCCGCCATTGGTGAGACTACCGGAGGTGAGCACACCTTGCTGCAGTTCGAGCTCGCCCGAGGCATTGATGATCGTGCCGCCGGTCACGTTGACCGTCTTGGTGCTCGGCAAGGTGACCGTGGCGCCGAGCGAGCCCCCGGCGCCGATCAGAAGATCATCGCCGGTGAGGTTGAACGTTCCGCTGTTGAATTGCAGCAAGCCCGGATTGACCAGTGAGCCGGTCGAGAAGGTGCCGCCGTCGAGGGTCAGGACGCTCTGGAGCATCGACGCGCCGTCGACCTGAAGGTGCGAGCCGAAGCCAACCGGATCCACACTGCCGTAGAGGTCGAACTGCGCGGCGTGCAGCGTGCCGCCGCCCAGGTTGACCGAGCCGGAACTCATGACGAAGAGCGTGCCGTCAACGACGACCGAGCCGCCGGAGCCGATGGTCAAAACGCCCGTGCCCAGGCTCGACACGCCGACGCGCAGCTCGCCTCCCACGTTCCACGTCGAGCCCGATCCGGCAACCGTGATCCTGCCATCGCTGCCCTCGGACAGCGCGATGCCGGCGTCGCAGCACGAGACGGTCCCGCCGCCGGTGATCGTGAGCGTGCCGAGAACACCGGTGCCGTAGGCCACGAGCAAATTATCGCCACACGAGAACGAACCACCATCGCCGACAGTCAACGCACCGGCACCGCTTCCTCCAACGGCGACGTAACCTACAACGCTCAGATCCATTGCGGCCCCGACCGTGAGGCTACTGCCCAAAGGTTCGCTGCTGTCAATCGTCGCGTTGGTCGAGACGAGATACGTACCCGAGGCCCAGGCGTCGGAGTCGAAGAACCGCTGAATGCGATGGTTGCCTGCGTCAACCACGTAGACCAATCCACTCGGCGCGACCGCGACGCCGTATGGTGAATTGAACTGGCCGTTGCCGGAACCGGGCGAGCCCCACCCGGTTTGATACGCGCCGCTGGCGTCGAACCGTTGGATGCGGTGGTTGTTCGTGTCGGCCACGTAGACCTGGCCGGTCGCCGCGACCGCGATGCCGGTGGGGAATTCGAACTCCCCATCGCCGTCGCCTAGGGAACCCCATTGGGTCTGATAGGTCCCGTTGCCGTCGAATCGCTCAGTGCGGTCGTTGTACGAATCGGCCACGTAGACGTGGCCGGCCGGCGCAACCGCAATGTAGGTGGGAAAATCGAACTGGTCGTCGCCGCTACCACTGGAACCCCACTTGGTTTGATAAGTCCCGTCGGCATCAAACCGCTGGATGCGGTCGCTAACCGTGTCCGCAACATAGACCAGTCCGGTGGGCGCGACCGCGACGCCATACGGATAATAGAACTCTCCATTACCGGAACCGCCCGAGCCCCATTGGATTTCATACGTTCCGTCGGCGTCGAACCGCTGAATGCGGTCGTTGTCCGTGTCGGCCACGTAGACCTGACCGGTCGCGGCGACGGCAATGCCCGTGGGATCATCAAACTTCCCATTACTGGTGCCGTAGCAACCCCATTGGATTTCATATGTTCCGTCGGCGTCGAATCGCTGGACGCGGTGGTTGCCCATGTCGGCCACGTAGACCTGGCCGCTCGGCGCAACGGCGATGCCTCTGGGACTGGCGAACTGTCCGCCGCCGGTGCCAGGGGAGCCGAAGGAATTGAGAAACGTGATCGCTCCGGCCGCGGGCATGGCTGAAAAGAGTGCGAAGAAAAAAATGAGAGATGGCGATAGCTTCAACGATGAGATCATGGGAGTCTCTCCTGTGTTGGTCTTATGCACGCCGCCTTTGGCCGGCCCCGACGGGCTCCGATTATTAGGCCGAGCTAGACGGCACGGGGAACATCGCCAGACGCAATGGCTCGAAATGATCGTACAGAGAATCCCACCCAAACGAAGCGGCTTTGAAGCGAAGAACAAGCCCCCGTTGTCCCCGCCTGAGACTAACTCTTAGTGAATGTGAGGGGTGGCGTCAAGACCCTGCACGGTTTTGCTGGTCAAAACGCCCAAGAACGCCTCAAACAAAGGAGATTCCTTCGCCGAGATCCGGCTGTCCCGGGGGCCGACGATTTGCCGAGCGGACGATGCACGGACTACGCCAGACTCGCGCGCGATACCATTTCAAGGGAACTTTCGTCGTCTGAGTCGCGTCGCAACGGAAAGGACTGCCGGTCGTTCTCTCCCGGCAAACCGAGAAACCGTCGGCCCGCCTGGGCGCGGCTTCACGTCGAAGATCGTCTTGCCGAGCTGGCGGCGGCGCAGACAACTGGGAGACGACGTAGTCCGACGGCGCCGGGCTTGGCCGGAGTACCCTTCCTGGAGAGGGTATCACTTGCCTCGCCTATCTGGTATCATAATTGCTCATCGTCCGCTGGAATTCCTGCTGAAAAAATGAGTTGTTTCGGGGGTTGCCGGATGGAGCATGCCGCATCGTCCACTCGAAGATCCGTGACGGCCGCCGCGCTCGTCTTAGCTCTGTTGGGCTTCGTCTCCGTCGCCGCGGCCAGGACGTGGACCAGCCGCGACGGCAAATTCAGCATCGACGCAACACTCGTCGACTTCAAAGGCGGGCAGGTCACGCTCAAGAAGGACGACGGAAGCACGATCAACGTCCCGTTGTCGAAGCTCTCTGCGAAAGACCGCCAGTACATCAAGAAACAATATCCCGCGGGCAAGAAAAAAACGCCCCAGGCCGGCAACGACCTTCGCGAATGGAAAAGCCGCGACGGCAAGTTCACCATCCGCGCCAAGTTGCTCGACTACAGCAAGGGCAAGGTCCATCTCGAAAAGGCCGACGGGAAAGAAATCGTCGTGCCGATCGGCAAGCTCAGCGCCAAGGACCGGTATTGGGTCGAACGCGAGATGCGCCGGCGGCGAAAGGCGCAGGGCCAGAGCAATCAGCCGTCGGAAAGCGAGGAAGAACAAGCCCCGGACTGGGACACGCAGCCCAAGCCTGACCACGACGAAGAGATCACTGAACCGCTTGGCCTTCAGACCGTCGACATGAAGTTGGTACGGCTGAAACTGGGAAACAGGAAGAAGCCCGATGCGTTGACACAGTATGTCCTCGGCATGACGCGCCAACAGGGCCTCTTCATATTGATGGCAAAGAATCCCTACGAAGCCAAGTTCAAGAGAATCGTCCAGAAGGAGCCGGATTATGCCATGAAGCAGCCTCTTCGGGCCATGGCGCGGTTCGGCCCGCAAAACTATCCTTTTGCCCTGGACGCGGTCGGCAAGAAGCCCAAGGGCTTCAACCGGCTCTACCTCGACACGAATCGCAACGGCGACCTGACCGATGATACGCCGATTGACGCATTGGGCGCCCGCGGCAAGGTGTTGCCCGGCGCTGGTTCCATTTTTCCACGAATCGATCTTCCGTTGAAAATCGACGGTGCCGAGGTCAAGCACCCCTTCCACATGCAGATCAACCACCATGGAAACCCGAAGTCTGGACTTGCTATTATCAGATTCGGCACGGCAGCCGTTCGTCAGGGAGAGATTTGCCAGGGGAAACGGAAGATCCGGATCATGCTGGTCGACGCCAACAGCAACGGCCGTTTCGATGATCGTGTCTCCGTCCGAAACCGTGGGGCCCGCTTGTCTGTCTCCCAGGGCGACCTCCTCCTGGTGAACCCGAACCCGAGAAGCCGCCGCTCGGGCAGCGGCCCCATGAGCCGAGACTCCCATTTGGTCAGCAAGACGGTCTGCATCGGCAGGCACTTCTACAAGATGGACGTCTCGCCGACCGGCGACCAAGTCAAGCTGCAACCGACCGAGCTGACGATGGGCTACGTCACGAATGCGAGCCCGACCTATCGCGCCACGGTCTACAGCGATGACTATGGTGCATTGATGATCGGCGGCGTGAAAGACCAGAAGATACCCATGCCCGAAGGCCGGTGGAAGCTGGCCGACTACACCATCGACGCGACCGCCTTCACCGGAGGCAAACGTACGACGGTCATGGCCTCATTCTCCGACGAGGCGCAGGAAGTCTCCGTCAGCAACGACAACACGGTCGAGCTTCCCTTCGGCGCACCCTTTCGAGCCGTGGTAACAGCCGGAAAGCCCCGCCCGAAGGACAAGAAAACCCCTTTGCACTTGTCGGTGGTGGGCAAAGGCGGCGAGCGGTGCACGCGACTCTACATCAAGGGCAAGGAGCCGCCGGAGCCACGCTTCGAAGTCCGAGACAAGGACGGAAAGGTGGTCTATCAAGGCAAGTTTAAGTGGGGCTGAGGTTTCAGTTGCTCGCACTTGTGGCAAGTGCCCCCAGACGTTAAAGGCAAATACGAGGTCCACGTCCTGTTGGATACGCGGCCTTTCCCGTCCGACAACAGCCAGAAAAGTGTCATCACAATCTAGGTGACATAGGTCCATGATGAGACCGAGTTGTCCACCGGGCTTGTCTGTCTGCTTGATCACGGTGGCGATCATTGCAGCCACGATGGCCCGGACGCTACCGGCCGCCGAAGAGGGACCGGACTACTCGATCCGATGCGAGGAAGTCCTCCGCGGATCGTATCCCGTTCTGTTCCTCCAGTCGCGCGCCGCGATTATTCCCGGCCAACCGCCAACGGCGATCATCACGACTCAAGAGACCAAGCTGAGAAGGACCCACGATTACTGCGACATCTATCAAATCGTAAGTCAAGATCTGGGAAGAACCTGGAGCAAGCCGCGGCTTGTGCCGTCGCTTAAGCGACTGGACTATCCGGACGGCTACGAGCGAGTCGTCGGCGACTTCTGGCCGACGTGGCACGCCGCCTCCGGAACCGTGCTGGGCACCGGCAAGACCTTCAACTTCAAGGGAGGAACCCGAGAGGACAAGAGCCACGAGAAGGTCTCCTACAGCACGTACGATCCACGGCAAGGTCGTTGGAACGGCCTGCAGGTGATGAAGATGCCCGAGCGGGACCACTCGGGCAGCCTGATCCGCGAGCAAAACGCCGGCTGCACGCAGCGCGTCGACTTGCCCGACGGCGACGTCCTTCTGCCGATCCGCTACCGGCGCGACACAAGCGGACCCCGGCGCTACGTGGCCACGGTCGCCCGATGCGGCTTCGACGGAAAGAAGCTCGTCTACAAAAAGCATGGCACCGAGTTGGTGCTGGCGCGCGATCGGGGACTCTGCGAGCCGTCGCTGGCCAACTTCAAGGGCAAGTACTACTTGACGCTCCGCGCCGACCATACCGCGTTTGTCACGCGTTCGGACAACGGGCTGGATTATGAACCGATCCGCGAGTGGACCTTCGACGACGGTAAGCCGCTCGGCTCGTACAACACGCAACAGCATTGGGTGACGCACTCCGACGGGCTTTTCCTCGTCTACACGCGGCGCGGCGCCGGCAACGATCACATCATGCGTCATCGGGCGCCGTTGTTCATCGCCCAGGTCGATCCCCACTCCAAGAGGCTTTGCATGCTCCGCGACACGGAGCGCGTGCTCGTCGGCGAAGATAACGCAACGCTGGGCAACTTCGGTGTGACCGACGTCTCGCCGTACGAGACCTGGGTAGTCACGTCGGAGTTCCCGAGGAACAAGCGAAAGAACGACAATAACAAAGTCTTCGTGGCAAAGATCTTGTGGAAGACACCCAACCGGCTTGTGCCCGATCCCAAGCAGCCGGCCAGACCCAAGACCCCGTGACGCCGCTCACTTCGTAATCGCACACCTGCAAGACCTTGTTCTTCAGCTAAGGTCTCCACCAACCGACCGACCGAGGCCCGAATTCCCCACTCCAGCCTGCCAGGAGGTCTCCACCGGGCCACTGGTCCCCACAATGCAACTGGCCGGACGTCATCGCCGCTGGTTCACGGCACCGCCGTGTCGTGAATCCTTATAAACATGATCGTGTTCCAGCTAACTCTTGACGACACAAAAAGAAAAGATCATTGCGTAAAAGTGTACTGAATGCTAGATTGACTGTGAGGTACCCTTGGACGATGGACTGTCGCCGGTCAGTAACTTGCTCGAGCACCCCAGTTGAAGCAACCCGGCAATTGGGAAAGGCCGACTGATTCGAGAAGTGGGGCATCCACTGCGAGAACGGCCACACTGCTGAAGCACGGCAGAGACCACCGCATCGACCGACCCTGCGCCGTCGTATTAGCGCGTCGAGCGGAACTCGATAGGAGTATTCCCCGTGTTATTCAAGATCCTCGAGAAGGACGCGTTTCGCTCGCTGGTCGAGATCCTGTTGGAATCCAACGAGATCATTGCGCCGAAGCGGATCGCGACCAACGCCCGCGGCGAACCCATCCACCAGTTCCTTCCGATTCGCTCGTTCGAGGAGATGGACCTCGATTACCGGGCGACCGAGTACTCGGCCAAGACGTATTTTCTGCCCTACCGTGAAAACCTGTGTACGTTCGATTTCGATGAGGATGATTGGCAGCAGGAGATTGTCTACCGGATCCAGCCCCGGGCGATCATCGGTCTGCATGCCCATGACCTCAATGCCCTGCTGAAGCTGGACAAGGTTTTCATTCGCGGCCGCTTTCCTTCGCCGTACTATGTCTCGCGGCGCCAGAACACGTTCCTTGTCGGCCTCGATCATGTTCCCCTGGAGGACGAATTCAGCCGTTCCATGGGGGCGCACATCGCGACCCATGGATTCGATCTCTTTCTTACCGACCTGGGGGAGCGGTACTTCGTAGCCATTGACTCGGACCGCGCTTTCAATCTCCTTCAGCAGGTGGAGACCCGAGAAGTCACCGACGACGACAAGCACGCCTACCTCGAAGTCCGCCGGCGTATCCGTGACGGTTTCAAAACGCACATCAGCGTGCACAGCCTGCCGAACCTGTTGGATCTCGAATTCACCTCGGACGTCTGGAAGAAATGGGGCGCGAAGTGTCTGAGTTGCGGCAGTTGCGCCATGGTCTGCCCGACCTGCTATTGCTACGGAGTCCACGAGGAAGTCGCGATGGACTTCAAGAAAGCCACACGCGTCAAGCAACTCTATTCGTGCAACCTGCTCGATTTTGCCCGGGTCGCCGGCGGACATAATTTCAGGCCCGACCAGGAGACCCGTTTGAAATACCGCTACTACCACCAGCACCACGGTTTTGTGGAAGACTACGACGAGCCCAAATGCGTGGGCTGCAACCGTTGCGGCCGGGTCTGTCTGGCCGGGATCAGCCCGCCGGCGATCATCAAAGAGCTGTACGAGGAGAACGTGCAATGAGTCCCTTCCAGCTTCGCCCGTACGACGTGCGACAAGAGAGCGAGATGCTCCAACCGCTTGATTTCAACCGCCGACTGCGGCTCAAGCCGGTTGCCGGCGTGTTCAAGGCGGAAATCACCAACGTGATCCGGCTCACGGAAATGGAGAAGCTCTTCCACGTGCGGATCATCGACGACGCGGACCGCGAGCGGTTCACGTTTCTGCCCGGTCAGTTCGTGATGGTCGAAGTACCCGGCTACGGCGAGGCGCCGATCTCGATTTCCAGCTCGACGTCGAACAAGGGCTACCTCGAACTGTGCATTCGCAAGGCCGGCACGGTCACGGGTGCGTTGCACCGGGCCCAGCGAGGAGCCAAGGTGGGAATCCGCGGACCTTTTGGCACCAATTTTCCGCTTCAAAAGATGAAAGGCCACTCGATCCTGCTGATCGCCGGTGGGCTGGGGCTGGCTCCACTTCGCGCGCCGATCTACTACGTCACCGAGAATCGGGCCGAGTTTGAAGAAGTTCACATTCTCTACGGCACGAAGAGCCCGGATCAACTCCTATTCGACTATCAATACGAATCGTGGCGGCGAATCGACGACGTCAACATCCAGATCATCGTCGAAGAGTCCAACGGCTCGTGGAACGGGCCGGTGGGGTTGATCACCAAGCTGTTGGACGAGCTCAAGGTGGACCCGAACGAAACCTACGCCATCGTTTGCGGCCCTCCCGTCATGTTCAAGTTCGTCTGCGGCCGATTGAGTCAGATGGGAATCCCCATGGACCGGATGTTCGTCTCACTGGAGCGCCGCATGCACTGCGGGATGGGCAAGTGTTGCCGCTGCAACGTCGGCGACACCTACACGTGCACCGACGGCCCCGTGTTCGACTACTGGTCCGTGATCAACCTCAAAGAGGCCATATGACGGAAAAAGGGGACGAGTCCAATTTCAGTAGAGGGCATTTCAAAACCAGCCGCCTGATTCTTGTCATCCTGAGCGCAGCGAAGGATCTCG
>CAZWWC010000031.1:0-20592 GCA_964637625.1 uncultured Planctomycetaceae bacterium | reverse complement strand
GGCAGAGCTTGGCGCGAAGCTCCAGCGGAAGACATGTTTGTGCAAGAAAGGGAAGCGGGGGAAGGGAAGCGACGGAAAGAATCGGCGGGGATTATCCGGACGCTTACCCCGCTACCCTGTAAACCGCCGCAGTGCCAGAACGATGTTCTGACCGCCAAAACCGAAGCTCTGGTTCAGCACGGTGTTGCAGGTGGCCTCGCGCGCTTCGTTGGGCACGTAGTCGAGATCGCACTGCGGGTCGGGCGTCTCGTAGTTGGTCGTCGGCGGCAGCACGTTGTCGCGGATGGCCAACAAGCAGATGATCGCCTCGGTCGCCCCGGCGGCGGCGATCAGGTGGCCCAGCATGCTCTTCGTGCTGGAGACCGGAATCTTGTACGCCCGAGGACCGAAAACCTGCTTGATGGCCAGCGTCTCGACCTTGTCGTTGACCGTGGTGCTGGTTCCGTGGGCATTGATGTAATCGATCTCGTCGAGTCCCAGCCCGGCGTCGGCCAGCGCCATTTGGATGCAACGGATGGCGCCGCGACCTTCGGGATGGGCGTCCGTGATGCGAAACGCGTCGGCCGTCGAGCCGTAGCCGACGACCTCGCCGTAGATCTGCGCACCGCGGGCGCGGGCACGCTCGAGTTCCTCCAGCACGACCACGCCGGCGCCCTCGCCGAGCACGAATCCGTCGCGCTGGCGATCGAAAGGTCGCGAGGCTTTTTGGGGTTCGTCGTTGCGGGTGCTCAGCGCAGTGAGCAGGTTGAAGCCGGTCACGCCAAACGGATGGATCATCGTGTGCGTGCCGCCGGAGAGCATGACGTCGGCCTCGCCGCGGCGGATGATCTCCGTCGCCTCACCGATGGCCTGGCTGCTGGCGGCGCAGGCGGTCAGACAATTGAGGTTCGGGCCCTGGGCGTCGAACAAGCTGGCCAAGTGCGCGGCCGCCATGTTGGGCTCCTGTTCGAGCTCGGCGACCGGGTGTAAGACTTCCAGGCCTTTCCTGGTGAACCGGGCCAGATCGAAGCTGCCGTTGTCGTTGAGGCCGGCGACCATCATCTGGGTAAAACGGTCGAAATCCTGTGGGCCTTCGCCGCTGCCGAAATAGACGCCCAGCCGCAACGGATCGATGGGGGTCTGGTCGATGCCCGAGTCGGTCACCGCCTTCTTGGCCGCGCCGACGGCGAAGTGGGTCTGGACGCCTTGGAGCTGCCACTTTTCAGGATCCTCGCCCACGTCCGACAGGTCCCAGTCATGGACTTCGGCGGCAATCTGCGTGGGGAAGTTGGCCGCGTCGAAATGCGTGATGGGGCCGACGCCCGAGTGGCCCGCCAGCAGCCGGCGCCACACGGTCTCGACGTCGGAGCCCAACGGCGTGACCCAACCGATTCCCGTCACGACAACGCGTCGTCTCACTGCGTGACTCTCCCTGAAACGCTCCGGCGACCCTATCAAGCCGAGCTTTAACAGTTTGCCAGATCGGCGGGCTCGACCAACGGGCTTCCATCGGCCGCATGGCCGATCTCGTACGCACCGAGCATCTGCATCATTTTCAAAAACGTCTGAGGTTCGATGAGAGTTCGTTTTTCATGGCCGGTCTGCAAGTGGGCGAAGACCAACTCCATGTGGCCGAAAAGCTCCTCGCCGCGGTGTACCGTGCCGAGGACCATCGCCCCGTCCTTCTTAATGTATTCGACGTCGGTCGTATACGTAAGGATGTCGCCGGGCAGCGCCTCGCCGTGGAATTTCGCCTTGGAGATCTTGGCCAGGACGACTTTCTCGAGGAAGGCGTTGTGCTCGGCGACCAGCAATCCGCCCGTTTGGGCCACGCCCTCGATGATCAGGGGATGGGGCATCACCGGGTACCCGGGAAAGTGGTCGTGCAGATGCTCCTCGGCCAGGGAGATCGCCTTGACGGCCTTCGCCCGGCGGCCACTCTCGAACTCGATGAACCGATCAATCCAATACCAACGCATGGGGTACGTCTTTCGTTGATGGTGCGTCCCGGCGCGCCGGGACGCGGCGCTTGTCCTTCCCGGTCCGGTCTACGCCGCGCTGTCGAGCTTCGACTCGACGAAACGGCACATGTCGGCCACCGTCAGCAGGTTGCCGAAGTCCTGCACGACGGGGTTCTTGGCGAACGCTCCGAGATCGGCAAAAGGCATCCTTTTCTGCACTTCGGCCAGCCCGGCCTCGGTCAATTTGCCGTCCTGGATGTACTCGGCGTTGGTCAGGATGTCCTCGGGAAAGAGTTCGCCGCGGGGAATGCTGATGTCGAACGCCTTTTCCAGGCGGAAGACGATATCGAGGAAGTCGATCGACTCGGCGCCCAAATCGCCGACCAGGGTTGCCTCGGGAGTCACTTCGTCGTCGTCAACCCCGAGCGCATCGACCAGGGCAACCTGGATCTTTTCGAAGATTTCGTCTTGTGTTGGCATGGTTTCGTTTTCCTCCGAGTAATGATTCTATTCAATAGCCTCCCAGGCTTATCCCCCCATCCACGCGAATGACCTGGCCTGTCAAATAGCTTGCTTCGTCACTGGCCAGAAACGCCACGACATTGGCAATCTCCTCGGGTTGGCCGACCCGTTTGAGCGGAATCGCCTTCTTAATCTCCTCGCCCGCCAGGCCTCGCACGGCCGCACTCATGTCGGTTTCGATCATCCCCGGCGCGACGGCGTTGACGCGGATCTTGCGCGGCGCCAGTTCCTTGGCCAACGCGCGGGTCAGTCCGTCGATGCCGCCCTTGCTCGCCGCGTAGTTGACCTGGCCCCGGGAAGCGAACTCGGCGGCCGTGCTCGACAAATTGACGATGCTGCCGCTGCGCTGGTACATCATCTGCTGCACGACCGCATGGCAGAAGTGATACGTTCCCCCGAGGTTGGTTTCGACGACGTCGGTCCACTGCTCGGCGGTCATCGCCCCGAGCAACCCGTCGCGGACGATCCCGGCCGAATTGACCAGCACGTCGAGCCTTTCCCACTCCTCGACCAACGCGTCGACCAACTCCGTGGCGCGCGCCGCGTCACGTACGTCGGCCTGCAGCGCGCGGACCTCGTGTCCCGCACGGGCCATTTCAGCGACCAGTGTCTCGGCCGCCTCTTGATTACTTTGATAGACAAACGCGACCGCTGCTCCCTCGGCCGCCATCTTGGCGACACAAGCGCGGCCGATTCCACGGCTGCCTCCGGTGATCAGGATTCTCTTGTCGGCAAGTCGCATGGGAACGAAGTAGGCCGGGCCGCAACCCGGCAAGTAGTGCTTAATTTGTCAAATCGGTTTTGGGTGCCACTGCTGGCTTGTCCAGCAGTGCACGATTGGACAAGCCAACCGTGGCACTCCGGCACTCCGCCGTGTTTTCGGCACTGCTGGACAAGCCAGCAGTGGCACCCGACAGGTCAAGTGATATAAACTTCTAGGCCTCTGCTTCGTGCGCCGCGTCCGGGTCGTACAACAGGGCGAATAACTTGCGCATCTCCCGGCGGATTTCATCGTCGGTCTCGGCGCGGTTGGGTTTCGTGTCGGCCAGGTTGTAGCTGAAGAGCGTCAACCGGGCCGCCACCGTCAGCCGGCCGTGCACCGTACCTTTGGCTTTGATTTTCGTCTCGCCGTCGTCGCTCGCTCCGAGCATCTCAGCCGTGACCTCGAGCGTCTGTCCCGGCTGGACGAACTGGCCGTATTTCACGTTGCCCGCCTTCCGCAGCACGACCATGCTACGGGCGAAATCGTCCGTGGCCCGGATGAGCCACGCGCCGGCCTCGATCATGGCCTGGAGCATGAGCACGCCGGGCATGACGGGAAACTGCGGAAAATGGTCCGCCAAGTATTCTTCCGCCATCGTCAGGTTTTTTACCGCCGTGATCTTCGCACCGGGCTCGAGCTCGGTGATACGGTCAAGGAGCATGAATCGCATAGGTGTCTGGGAAAATACTTGGGCTGCGCAAAATAGGGCTGCGCTGGAAAAATCAAACCGTACAGTATAACTGCGTCCCGAGAGGCCCACAAGCACGAAAGCCCCTTGGGCGGCCTGCCGCCACCGGCCGCTCCGGCGGCCGATTGTAGGGTCTTAAGACGGTTTTTGGCAAGGGGTTAGCTCGGATTTCCCGCCGTGCTGTGGCGGCTAAAACCGAGCCGCGACCGTGAGGGAGCGGTCATGGGAAGTGGCCGAGCACCACAACCAGGCCAGTGGGGCGACATCCGTCTCGGCCAGAGTCTGGGTCAGACCGAGTAGCTTGTTCGGCACGCTTCTCGGCCTACCCCCGCTATGTCTGACCGCTCCCTCACGATCGCGGCTCGGTTTTGGGGTGGGACGACGACGCAACAGACGCCATGTCGGGGCACTTCAGCGTCGACGCCGCCATGCGCAGAGACATACCCCGGCGAGGGTCAGCAGACCGAGTGCGGCTGGCTCAGGAATGATCTGGACATGATGCCCGGGCTCGGCGTCCCAGGCCGCCAGCAGGCCGCCGCCGGCCGTGTTGAAGGCGTCATAGTCGGCCGGGGTCATGTAGAGCACGCCCTCGACATCGGTTCCTTCCATGGTGTCGAGATTGTCGAGCAGGGTATCCAGCGCCAGTGCGTCCAGGTTCAGCGCGCCGAGCAACCACAGATCGGTCAGGTCGTCCATGGCGTAGAGCGGCGAGAGGCTGGATACTTGGGCGAAGTCGACGCCGCTGAGATCCAGTTCGGTGATGCCCGACAGCTCGCCGATGCCGATCAACAACGAGTGACCGCCATCGATCAGGGCGGCCAGAGCGGTCTGGTTCAACACGGTGTCTTTCAGCGAAACGCGCGTAATGCTTGAGTCGTTCGCCACGTGAAACTGCACCAGGCTGGAAAAATCGGCGCCTTCTAGATTCAGGTCCGTCAGCGATACGTTGTCGTCCAAACCCAGGGCCGCCAGGCTGCTGAGCCCGCTGAAGGCGCCCGACTCGATGCTCGTGATTGGGTTGTTGGACAAAACAAGCGTGGACAGATTATTTATCCCGCTGAAGGCGCTGGCCTCGATGCTCGTGATTTGGTTGTTGGACAAAACAAGCATGGACAGACTATTCATCCCGCTGAAGGCGCCGGCCTCGATGCTCGTGATTTGGCCATCGTGCAGATCTAATTTCGTCAGGCTGCTCAGTCCGTCGAAAGTACCCGTTGCAATAGTGGAAATCTGGTTGCCGTCTAACTCCAACCAAGTCACACTGCCAAGTCCGTTGAAGGCACCGGGCTCGATGCTGGCGATTTGGCTTTCCTGCAGGTTGAGTCGGGTCAAGTTTGTCAGTCCGCTGAAGGTGTTTGTCGCGATGCTGGTGATTTGATTCTTGCCCAGGAACAGTTCCGTGAGATTATCCAGCCCGCTGAAGGCGCCCGGCTCGATGCTGGTGATCTGGTTGGCGGACAAGCCCAAGCTTGTCAGATTGCCGAGTCCATTGAAGTCGCCGACGTCGACGCTGGTGATTCGGTTGAGCCACAGATTTAGGCTTTTCAGGTGGGTAAGTTGGTCGAAGTCACCCTGCTCGATGCTCGCGATGCGGTTGCTGTACAACGCCAGGTACTGCAAGTTGTCGAGTCCATCGAAGTCGTTGGCCTCGATGCTGGTGATTTGGTTGCCGTACAGGCTGAGGTTTGTCACCTGGCCGAGTCCATTGAAATCACCGGCCTCGATGCTCGTAAGTCGGTTGTAGCCCAGACTCACATGGGTCAAATGGTCAAGTCCGTTGAAGGTGTTCGCCTCGATGTTCGCGATTCGATTGTTGCTCAAGTACAGTTTTGTCAAGTTACCGAGTCCGTTGAAGGCGCCCACTTCGATGCTGGCGATTTGATTGTAGGTCAACCACAGTTCTGCCAAGTTGCCCATGCCGTTGAGACCATTGGCCTCGAGGCTGGCGATCGAATTATCCGACAAATCCAGTCGTGCCAGATTTCCCAGCCCATAAAAATCCCCCGATTCGACGCTTGTGATTTGGTTGTCGTTCAAATCAAGTCGCGTCAGATTATTCAGGCCAGTGAAATTGTTTGTCGTGATGCTCGTGATTTCATTATAGTCCAGATGGAGATACTGCAGGGCGCTCAGCCCGTTAAAGGCGCCCGCCTCGATACTCGTGATTTCGTTGTATTGCAACTTCAGCTCCTCCAGGCCATTCAACCCGCTGAAGTCGCCTACCTCGATACTCGTGATTTGGTTGGTAGACAAAGCGAGGGTCTGCACACTACTGAGCCCATTGAAGGCGCCCGACGGGATGCTTGGGATATAGTTGCTGTGGAGGCTGAGGTACGTGGTGGGTGTTTCTGTCCAATCATAGTCGCCGATGCCGGCCAGATCGTTGATGGTGTAAGCAGGGACGCTAACGCTTGCGGGCATGGCGTCGCCGGGTTCGTAGCCTTCGGTCGTGGCCCACTGGCCGAAGGTGGTTGCCCGGGCTGCGGCCGGCAAGAGAACCAGTGCCAAGGCGAATAGAGCGATGGTGAAGGCTACCCAACGCGCTGTGTGCCGTTTCCAAGTGTCCATTTTGGTTCCCCTGGTGTGAGAGTGATTTCGAAGGACCGGGCGATGGCCTGAAGACTGCTGCCGCTCGCCGCGAAATAATAGGTGCATTGTCGACGTTGCGCACGGAGGCGTCAAGCTTTGGGGTGCGGCAAGGCCCGGCAGTAGCGGCCGCGGCCCTGCCATTTTGGCACCCGGCCGACGCGGTCCGGGCCGCGGGCCCAGGGACGCCATTTCGACACGAGTCGCAAGGCTTTGAGCCACAAGGAGTAATGGATGGCCCTGGGCATTTGGCACGCAGTTTGCCAATTAGCTCGCTGGAAGAAGTCTCGACGCGAGTCGAGCCCCGGACGGCACCGCCCGGGTGCCATGGCCACGCGACGCGTGGCCATGCCCGTGGGCCGAGCAGCATGCTCACGACAAGCGTGAGCATGGCACCCGGCATGGCACCCGACAGCCGGCCATCCGGAAAAAACGCCAACACGAACAATCGTATATTCGAAAGGAGGGTCCACGATGGTTTTCCGATTCACCGGTACCCGACACCCGATCTATCAGCTTCGTGATGAGATGGATCGGCTGCTGTCGGGCGTGTTTCAATCGCCGCCGGCCTGGTCCGTCCGGCGCGACGGTCCGGCGGTGAACGTGTGGGAAGACGGCGACGCGTTGCGGGTCGAGATGGAGATCCCCGGTGTGAAGAGCGAGCACGTTGATATCTCCGTGGTCGAGGGCGAACTGCGGATCAAGGTCGAGCTTCCCGAGATCGAGGAGGACGGGCTGGCCTATCATCGCCGCGAACGGCCCGTCGGCCCCAGCGGCCGCACGGTTCCGCTCCCATTTGAGGTCGACGCGGAGAACGTTTCGGCCGAGTTGTCCCACGGCGTGCTTCACGTGACGCTGCCGAAGGCGCCCAGCGCCTTGCCCCGTAAGATCGAGGTGAAAGCGGCCGACTGAGCCGGATGGCTGCATTGCATGCGGAACCGTGGGTGCCATGGGTCCCGATGATATCGGGGCCCTTGTTACAGCAGTGGCGGACAAGCCGCCACTGGCACCCAACGGTAGATTTCTGATAGACTCAAGGTAAGGAGAAGAAATCATGGCAAATCAAGAAACCGTCGCTATGGAAAACACCCGCCCCTGCGAACCGGCGCGCGGTGGCCCGTGCTATCGTCCGAACGTCGACATCCTCGAGAAGGACGACGCGCTGATCCTTCGGGCCGACGTGCCGGGTGCCGTGGGTGAAAAAATCAACGTCGATTTCGCCGACGGCGTGCTCTCCGTGCATGCCCCGGTCGACGGATCGCAAGCAGACGATCGCCAGTACCTTGCCCAGGAATTCGGCATCGGGGATTACTACCGCAGCTTTCGGGTGAGCGAGCAGATCGATCCGAGCCGAATCACCGCCGAGTGTGCCGACGGCGTGCTCACGTTGCACCTGCCGAAGGCCGAAGCCGTGAAGCCACGTAAAATCACGGTCCAATCCGGTTGATGGTAACCGAAAACGTTTTAGTGGTTCGTTAAGGAACCACAGATGAACACAGATACACACAGATGAGGAAGGAGGTAATCGAAGATGAACTTGATTCCCTGGAGAGACAAATCGGCCCGCGAGCCTTCGCGGGCGTCCTCGGCGCTGGCCACGCTTCGCGCGGACATGGATCGGCTGTTCGACGCCTTTGTCCGCGAGCCGTTCGGTGCCCTGGAATGGCCCTTCCACGACTCCGGCACCTGGTCGCCGGCCGTGGACGTGGCCGAGAGCGACACCGAGTATACCATTCGGGCCGAGTTGCCCGGACTCGATCCCAACGATCTGGATATCTCGGTGACCGAGAACGAGTTGGTGCTCTCGGGCGAGAAGAAGGAAACGACCGAAAAGCGCGAAAAGGGATACTATCACACCGAGAGTCGCTATGGGTCGTTTCGTCGGAGCATCCCGCTGCCCGGGGCGATCGACTCGACGAAGGTCGACGCCGAGTACACCGACGGCGTCCTGACCGTGCATCTGACCAAATCGCCCGAAAACGCGCCGAAGCGGATCGAGGTGAAGGTCAAAGCGTCGTAGGCCGGGCACAGCCAAACCGAGCCGCGGCGCGTTAGGAAGCGGTCTACGAGTACGTGTTTAGCCCGCAGGGCTTTCGTTGTACAGCCCAGGGTTGCCGCGCAGCGGCTACCCTGGGTAGCCGATCTCATCTCACACACGTACCCCGATGGGGTTTCGTAGAAAACAGTCTTCTGCCTCCGAAACCCCCTTGGGGTTTTCCGTGTTTTCCACCACCGTCCCAGGGTAGCAGCTACGCCGCAACCCTGGGCTGGTCTATGAAAACCCCTTTGGGGTAACGTTTGTCCACACCGCGACGCTCCGGCAAACCTGCAAGAGCCGCATGTATGGGCTAAACATGTACGTCTACGAAGTAGACCCACAGACCGCTCCCTTACGGGCGCGGCTCGGTTTTTTACGGGGTCCCGAACTGGCCATTCCCGGCTCTACAAGGTACACTGGTGCATGGGCCGCATCATGCCTCCGCATGGACCTGGATTGGGAGAATGGCAGTGGCGTCTGGCGAGAAAGTATGCCGTGGGGTGCGTGGCGCGACCACGGCCGATTCGAATACGAGCGAGAACATTCTTCAGGCCACGCGGCAGTTGTTGGCGCTGATGATTCGCCAGAACGATATCCAGCCTGAGGACGTCGCCAGCATCATCTTCACGGTCACGCGCGACCTGGATACGGAATTCCCGGCGCTGGCCGCTCGGCAGTTGGGCTGGATGAGCACCGCGCTTCTGTGCTGCTACGAGGTGAGCGTGCCGGATTCGCTCTCGCGGTGCGTTCGCGTGCTGATCCACTGGAACACGGAGAAGACGGCCGACGAGGTTACCCACGTCTATATCAAGGACGCGGCCCGGCTTCGTCCCGATCTGTGCCGCCTGCCGCCGGTCGATTGGGACGAACTGGAGCGGTGGATCGACTCGCACCTGAACGAATCGGCCAAACCGAGCCGGGGACGTTAGGAAGTGAGAAGTAAGAAGGTAGAAGTAAGAAGGGTGACACGCGGAATTCATCGTGGCCGAGGCCTTTGACCCCTATTACCAATGGTTGGGCATTCCGCCCGAGCAGCAGCCGGCCGACCATTATCGGCTCCTGGGGATCAAGCCGTTCGAGGACAATCCCGACGTGATCGAGACAGCGGCCGACCGGCAAACGGTCCACCTGCGCACGTTTCAGATTGGTCCCCAGTCGGACTTGTCACAACAGTTGCTTTCGGAGGTGGCCGCCGCGAGAGGATGTCTCCTCGACCCGGCGCGTAAGAAAACCTACGACGAGCAACTGCGCACGCAGCAGGCAGTCGAAATCCCGGCCGCGGCCGAACCGCCCGCCGATCCCAATCTGGAATCGCTGATCACCGACGCCGAGCGGGCCGCGCCCGACCGCCTTGCACCGCTACCCCGGCGGCGCAGATCACTCCGGCCGTGGCTGCTGGGCACCGCGGTCGCGCTCGTGCTGGCGCTGGTGGCCGCTGCGCTGACGAGCGTGGTTCTGTGGAGCTTTGGGCGCATCCGCAGCGTGTTGGACGAGTTGCGGGCGAGGCGCCAGCCGACCCGAGCGACGACCGACGCGACGTCCATACCCCCGATTACCTCGGGGAGTGACCCTTCGACCACACCAGCGCCGCCGGAGTTGACCGGCTCGAGCGAAGCGTCGCCGCGGTTGCCACTATTGCGCACGCTCCAGGGCCACACCCGGCCCGTTTGTGCCCTGGCTTTCTCGCCCGACGGACGCACCCTGGCAACCGGCTCGAAGGACAAAACGGTTCGGCTCTGGGAGACCGACACCGGCCGGATGGTTTGGGCCCAGCAGGCTCATGCCGAAGAGGTCAACAGTATCGCGATGAGTCCCGACGGCCGCACACTCACCTCGGCCGGCGACGATCGGACGATCCGGCTCTGGGACGTGGCCGGCGGCGAAGTCCGCCGTACGATTGCCGGCCACGATCGGGGCATCCGGGCGATCGGTTTCTCGCCCGATGGGCGACGGCTGGCTTCGGCCGGCCACGACCGGACCGTTCGGCTCTGGGACGTCGACTCCGGCGAGATGGTCCGCCGGTGGGATGCCCACGACGATAGCATCATGGCACTGGCCTTTTCGCCCGACGGAACGTTGCTGGCCACCGGAGGGCTCGATCATTCGATTCGCCTCTGGGATCCCGAGAGAGGTCAACTCGTGCGGACGCTCTCGGCCCACGACGAGGCGGTCCGCTCGTTGGCGTTTAGTCCCGACGGAAACCAACTTGTCTCAGGCGGGGAAGACGGGACATGGATCGTCTGGGACGTGGCCACGGGCAAGCCGCTGCAAACCCAAGAAGGCCACGAGGATCGCATCTTAGCGGTCGCTTTCAGTCCGAGCGGCACGATCATGGCCACCGGCGGCCGCAACGAGGAGGAAGGCATCCGGCTTTGGGACGTCGGCACGGGCGAGCTGCGCAAGACCCTGCCGGGACAAGCCGGCGCGATCGGCGTGCTACGGTTTTCGCCCGACGGACGGATCCTGGCCAGCGGCGGCTACGACTGCGAGGTGAAGCTCTGGCAGATCGACCCGGCCGCCCTGCAAACCGAGCCGCGCCCGTAAGGAAGCGGTGCGTGCGGGTGCCTGGGTCTGGAGCGAAGCGAAGGCCCAGTTTCTGGGGATCTGGGCCACCGCGTTGCTATGGCCCAGGCACCCGCATGACCATGCTCTTTCGCGGGGCTCACGGCATCAGATAGCGCAGCAGCGGCAGGCGGAATGTCTGGTCGTCGACCGCCTTGCGGATCGCCTTGTTGGCCTCGCGGCAGATCCGCTGGTGCTTGCGGCGCGCTTCCTCGTTGATGAAGTCGCGGATCGGTTTGCGCGCCACGTTGAATAGATCGTTCGACAGATCAAGATCGCGCAGCCGAACGTCGATGCGGAGCACCTCGGGCGCACGGAGATGAAGCTTGTTGCCCTCACGCTCGGTACGAACCTGGACCACCAGATGCAGCGCCATCCTGGTGCGATAGCCGGTCGAGACGTTCAACACGTTGGGCACTTTGTAGTGGACGCGCCCCGTCACGGGCAACTCGGCCTCGACGACCAGCAGGAGGACGCCCCGCTCGGGCCGATCGTACTCCTTGAGATAGGGCATGTTCGTCACGCGGATCACCGGCGGCCCGGCCAGTTCGGCCCGAATCCGGTACTCCTCTTCGGTGGCCAGAATGCGATGTTGCTTCTTGCGCTTCCAATCGCGGAGCGTCGGGGCCGGCAGCTTGACGTGCTTCTCCTTCTTTTTCACGCGCGTTTTGTCATAAGGCTTGCCGTTGAGTTGGGCCATCGCAATCGCGCGCATCGCCAGGGAGAGCGCGCCGCAAATGCTCGAGGGCACCTCGTCGAAATCATAGACGACGACCGGCTGTTGGGGGACGAGGACTCGGCCGAAAGAATCCCGGAAAAGGTGAAGCCCAACGTCTGAATCACTGTTACCTCTTGCACCGGCCACGGTCGAGGCGACCAGTAGCTCGAACGTGTCCTTTTCGGTGGGAAAGAAAACCTTGGGTCGGAGGGGGTGGCCTTCCTTGACCTGGTAGAAACGTGCCGGGAGCTTCTTGTCACTCTTCGTCTGGCGGAGGACAACGCGATCGCCGGCTATCGCGGGACCGACGGCGATCCATCCAAGCAGCAACAGACCGAGAAGGGTGGCTGGGGCATAGCGCAGCGGTGCCCCAGATAGCCGAAAAACTGGGGCTTCGCTTCGCTCAGCCACCAGCCACCCCCTATACACACATGGGTTTTCTATGGAGCAAGTCCGTCCCCGTTGGGCCCAACATGAGGGTCTCCGTACCAGATCGTTAGTGTGCCCGTTGGCCCGGCCGGGCGCCTTCGTCGGGCGCAAGCAGGAAAATCTCCTTGCCGCCGGGGCCCGCGGCGACGATCATCCCTTCGCTGGTGCCGAATTTCATCTTGCGCGGCGCCAGGTTCGCCACGCACAACACCAGCCGTCCGACGAGCACCTCCGGCTCGTAGCCGGCCTTGATCCCGGCGAAAACGTTGATCCGTTGATCACCGCCCAGGCTCAACGTCAATCGGAGCAGCTTGTCGGCCTTGGGCACGTCCTGGGCAGCCACGATACGCGCCACGCGAAGGTCGATCTTGAGGAAATCGTCGAACGAACAGGTTGCAGTCAGTGGGTCATCGGCCAAAGGTTGGGCGCTGTCGTCGAATGGCGCATCTTGCCCGTGCTGCACTGGCGAGACGCCAGTGGCACCCGGCGCGGCGACGTTGTCTTCGGCTTCCCTGCTGGCGTCGATCATGGCATCCACCTGTTTCTTCTCGACTCGGGTCATCATGTGTTTGAATTTGCTCACCGGGGTGCCGACCAGCGGCCTCAGCGCCTCATCCCAGTGCTCGATGGGTTTGCCCAGCAACTCGCCCGTCTGCCGGGCCAACCGTGGGAGCACGGGCGCCAAGTATACGGCAATTTGCCGGAAAAGGTTCAGTCCGATGGTGCAAATGTCCTGCAACTGCTGAGCCTTGTCCGGGTCCTTGCGAAGCACCCAGGGCTGGGCGTGTTCGACGAACTGGTTGGCCCGATCGGCGGCGGCCATGATCTGCCGCATGGCCCGGTTGTAGTCGCACTGCTCATAGGCCTCGGCGATGGATTGTCCTTCGTCGGCGGCTTGCTGGAACAGGCCGCTGTCGTCGGGATACTTGGCCGACAGGCCCGTCTTTGCGACGAACTTGGCCGTGCGGCTGGCCAGGTTAACCACCTTGCCGACCAGGTCGGAGTTGATTTTGGTCACGAACTCGTTGAGGTTCAGGTCGATGTCGTCGACCCGGGGGCTCAGCTTCGAGGCGCAGTAGTAGCGCAGGTAGGAGGGATCGAGGTGCTCCAGGTACGTCGATGCCCGGACGAACGTGCCCTTGCTCTTGGACATCTTCTGGCCGCCGACGGTCAGGAAGCCGTGGATGTGGACCTTCGTCGGCAGGTTGAAGCGGGCCGAGTGCAACATGGCGGGCCAGAAGAGCGTGTGGAAGTAGGTGATGTCCTTGCCGATGAAATGGTGGATCTCGGTCCGGTCGTTGTGCCACCAATCGTCGAAGTTTTCACCGTGCCGATCACACCACTGTCGGGTTGAGGCCATGTAGCCGATCGGCGCGTCGAACCAGACGTACCAGTAGTTGCCCGGCGAGTCGGGTATCTCGAACCCGAAATAGGGCACCGGCCGCGAGACGTCCCAATCGCGGAGTGGCTCGTGCAGGAAGTGGCCGGCCAGGTAGTTGGCCACCTCGGGTTGAAGGTGGTCACCCGACTGGGTCCACTCGGTAAGAAATCGGTGGAGCCGCTCGATTTCGATGAACAGGTGCTGCGCGGCGCGGACCTCGGGCGTGGTGCCGGTGAACGCACTGACCGGGTTGATCAACTCGCCGGGGCTATAGGTCGCGCCACACTTGTCGCAGTTGTCGCCGTATTGGTCCTCGGCGCCGCAGCGGGGGCAGGTCCCTTTGACCTGGCGGTCGGCCAGGAAGGTACCCGCCTCGGGATCGAACAGTTGCGAGACTTCCTTTTCGTGGACCAATCCGGCCTTGCGCATGGCGGCCCAAATCTCGGCGCACAGCTCGCGGTTCTCCTCGCTGTGGGTGCTGCCGTAGTTGTCGAACTCGATCTCGAAGCCGGTGAAGTCGTCGATGTGGGCCTTCTGCATTCGAGCAATCAGATCTTCCTCGCGGATACCCTGTTGCCCCGCGCTGATCATGATGGCCGTGCCGTGCGTGTCGTCGGCGCAGATGTTGAGGCACCGATGGCCACGGAGCTTCTGAAACCGAACCCAAATGTTGGTCTGCACGTGTTCGAGCAAATGGCCGATGTGGATGTGCCCGTTGGCGTAGGGCAAGGCAGTGGTCACAAGGATCTGTCGTGGGTTCATGTCGGTCTTCATCGGGAGAGCACACGGGGCCTGTTGCGGCGCTGGTGGTTGGGTGTTAGCTACTATATACCGCCCCTGTCTTTATCGGAAACCCCCCGTGGGGCTCTTCGTGGTTTGGGTGCGTGGTCTGCGGAAAAACGGCCCGGCGGAGCGCAAATATGCGGACTGTTCGGGGTGCGGTGGGGCTGACAAACACTTCCCACACATGGAGACAGGCTTCTCGCCCGGGTGGTTCTCCATCAAATGGACCCAATTGGCCAATTCGTGGAAGGCGACGACACCGAGATTCCGGCGGGAGACGGCGTGCGTGGCGTCTTGATGGCTTGGGAAGGCACGATCGGGTCGGGCGGCGGCGATCGTCGGAGGTTCGACCCTGCGGGGCCAATACGTTCCCCTGGAATGCGCCCCGAAGGGAGAGATGCAGCGGGCGACGCATCACGCAGAAGCGGAATCCGGCGTTGGTGCGACGGAATCGGTTCAGATGTAGTACATCTGTTCGTCGTCTTGGGTCCGCTGGAGCAAGTCGGTCAAGGTGATCTTGTTGAGCATGTCGCGCTCCACCGCGTCGACCTCTTGCCAGGCTCGCAGCAGCACTTTGACGGCGGGCGAATCGGGTGATCCGCTGCACACTTTCCCTCGGCTGCCCTTGGACCTTCCCTCGATGACTTCCATGACCTGGCCCAACGATACTTCCGAGGGTTTCTTGATCAAGCGGTATCCCCCAGCCGCGCCTCGGATACTGGCCACCAGGCCGGCACCCTTCAGTTGCAGAAGAATCTGCACCAGAAAGCGGGGGGGAACACCGTGGCGTTCGGCGATCTTTCGGATCCGCACCGGTTCGTCGGAACCATACCGAGCCGCCAATTCCAGCATGGCAATGCATGCGTACTCGGTCTTCGCTGAGATCTTCATGCCACTTCGCCTACGACTACCCTTGTGGTCAAGGACTAAACAAGCCTCGGGGGAGAGGAGGGCAGACCGACGAGGAAATCCGCCAACCGCTAAGGCTCACAACGCACGATGCAATCTCCGACGGACCACTCTCCCTCGTCTATTCACAAACGAAAGTCGCGTCGGACGTCATCCTGACCAAAACAACCGGTTGCTAAGACAACCGTCTATCTAATTATTATAGTCACAGTTGGCAAAATCAAGTGGAACCAGGGGAAAACCGACCATTCTCGTCTTACGTTACCCTCATAGCCCGACGCTGCCAAGAGGGGCAATGCGGAAAAATCTCCCTTTCCTCTCCCCCCAATAGCACCGTCCATGCCAGTGCGATCCGTGGACACAAGGCTGGCAACCCGTGGGCGGTTTGTGCCCCTCGAAACCTGCTCAGCCGAACAAGTCCGCATGGAGACGCGGCGCGATCGAAACATTACCCTGTGCCTCGGGACGACATGCAAACCGCAGGGTACTTGACGACCGGCTCCCCAAGCAACACCATGACGATCGGGCGGCTCCGCAGAGCGTCACCTGGACACTTCCGCAACAAACGGTTCACTTGGACTCAACGCAAACCATGGCTGAAACAGCGTATCTTGCCGTTGACATAGGAGCCTCCAGCGGCCGGCACGTCGTCGGTCGATATGATGGGAAGCGACTCAAACTCGAAGAAGTCTACCGGTTTGAGAATGGACCGGTCGAAGCAGCCGGTAGTCTGTATTGGGATCTCTTGGGCCTCTGGACCCATCTCAAAGAGGGGTTTCGTGCCGCGGCCGCGACCGCCGCGCCCCTTCGTAGCGTAGGCGTGGATACGTGGGGCGTCGACTACGGACTCTTGGGGCGTGGCGAGGTGCTGTTGGGCAATCCCTATCACTATCGAGACAGCCGGACCAACGGCATCATGGAGCGAGCCTTCCAGATCGTTCCCCGCGACGAAGTTTTTCGGCAGACGGGCCTGCAGTTCATGCAGTTCAACACGCTCTTTCAACTCCTGGAAATGAAGCTCTCCGCCTCGCCTCTGCTGGAAGTGGCCGAGACGATGCTGATGATGCCCGACCTGTTCCACTGGCTCATGACCGGCGTGAAGTGCAACGAGTTTACCGAGGTGAGCACGAGCCAATTGCACAACCCGATCCAGCGCGATTGGGCGACCGACCTGATGGATCGTTTTGGCTTGCCGACGAGCATCCTCGGACGCATCGAACCGCCGGGAACCAACCTGGGACCGATGCGCCCCGGGCTGGGGCTCTCGGCCGACGTGGTGCTGCCGGGCTCGCACGACACGGCCAGTGCCGTGATGGCCGTGCCGGCCGCCAGCCGCCCCGGCGCGCGGCCCGACTGGTGTTACATCAGCGTGGGTACTTGGGCCTTGATGGGCGTCGAGTCGCCCAAGCCGGTCGTCGACGACAAGGTGCTCCAGTTCGGCTTCACCAACGAAGGCGGCGTGGGCGGCACCACGCGATTGCTGAAAAACATTTGCGGCCTCTGGCTGGTGCAGGAGTGCCGTCGCGCGTGGAAGCGCGCCCGGCGCAATTGGGGCTGGGAAGACCTGAATCGGCTCTCGGCGGCCGCGCGGCCGCTGGTGTCGTTCATCGATCCGGATGCGCAGGCGTTTCTGGCCCCCGACAACATGCCCGAGGCGATTCGCCAGTTCTGTGGCCGGACCTCTCAAGAGGTTCCGCAAGATGAAGGCGCCGTGTTGCGATGTGCTTTGGACAGCCTGGCCATGAAGTTCCGCTACGTGCTGGCGATGTGCGAGGACCTGGCGGGCGGGCGGATCGGGACGATTCACATGGTCGGCGGCGGTACCCAAAACCGGCAACTGTGCCAGGCCGCGGCCGACGCGTGTGGCCGGCACGTGCTGTCCGGGCCCATCGAGGCCACGGCGACCGGCAACGTCATGATGCAAGCCGTTTCGGCCGGCGACGTCGGCTCGATCGCCGAAGCCCGAGACGTGGTTCGCGCGAGCTTCGAAGTAGAAGAATACGAGCCGCATGAAACGGCCACCTGGGACGAGGCGTACGAGCGATTCTTGAAGGTGGTGGGCTAGAGTCTCGGCGGGGAACGGGAGGGCGAGTCCCGGCGCGCCGGGACGCGAGGCAACGAAGACGCTTCGGCTCACCTGGAGGTTCGCCCTCCCAGGACAAGGAAACCTTTCAACACGGAGACACACCATGGTGAACGTCGGCATCACCGGTCTTGGTTTCATGGGCATGATCCACTATTTGGCCTACCAGCGTGTCCGCGGCGCGGCGGTCAAGGCGATCTGCGAGATCGATCGCAAGCGGTTGGCCGGCGACTGGCGGAGCATCAAGGGGAATTTTGGACCGGCGGGCAGGAAAATGAAGCTCCGCGGCATTGCCCAGTACCACAAGCTCGATCAGTTGCTGGCCGATCCCAAGGTCGACATGGTCGACATCTGCCTCCCGCCCGACGCCCATGCCGAGGCCGTCCTGCGGTCCTTGCGGGCCGGCAAACACGTCTTCTGCGAGAAGCCGATCGCCATGCGTGCGACCGACGCCCAAAAGATGGTCCGCGCCGCCCGTCGAGCCGGAAAGCAGCTTCTCATCGGGCACGTTCTACCTTTCATTTCGGCCTATCGCTTCGCCTATCGGACGATCACCAGCGGGAAGTATGGGAAGCTCAAGGGCGCGCACTTCAAGCGAGTCATCTCCGATCCTATCTGGATGAAGGACTATTGGGATCCTGAAAGGGGCGGCGGCCCGATCGTCGATCTGAACATCCACGACACCCATTTCGTCCGCCTGATTTGCGGCATGCCCAAAGCCGTCCACTCCGTGGGACGCATGCGGCGCGGCGTGGTCGAGTTGTTCCACACCCATTTCATGTTCAACGATCCGCAATTGATGGTCACCGTGACCGGCGGGACCATCGACCAGCAAGGCCGGCCATTCACCAACGGCTATGAAATCTACCTTCAGCGGGCCACGCTCGTCTTCGATTCGTGGGACAACCTGCCGGTGACCGTGTTGACCGACGACGGGCGGGTGCGCCGGCCAAAACTTTCCGGCGGCGATCCGGTCGACGATTTCGCCGCGGAGATCAAGGAGGTGATCCGTTCGGTCCGCACGGCGGCGCCCTCGCCGCTGTTGGACGGCCAGCTTGCCCGCGACGCGCTGGTGCTCAGCTACAAGCAGGCCGAGTCGGTCCAGACGCGGCGGGTGGTGAAGGTGTGAGACGCCGGGCACGCAGCTTGTGATATCACGTTTTCTGCAGAACAAGCCTAACTCCTTTCTGTCCCTGCCCTTTTGTTTCCCGCACAGTCGCCGTTTCCGGCGTTCCCTTTGTGAGCATCTTGTCAGAATCGTGCTAGGGCGCGACAATGGCGGGCTCCATCGCGCCGCTAGGGACGGCGTGACTCTCTGTTGACGTCTGCATGAGGTGAATGGATGTCCATTTTCGTCACGCTGGCCATGGTCGTCGGCCTGGGGATGTTGGTCTGGGACTGTGTGGAAGTAGGCCGCAACGACGCGGCCAACCTGGTCAACGCGGTCTTCGGGGCCCGTGTGATGCGCCGCCGCACGGCAGTGATGATCGCCGGCGTGGCCGTTGTTTTGGGTGCATGGTTCTCGTCTCCGGTCATGCAGACGGCACGAAAAGAGATTTTTGACCCAAGCGTGCTGACCATCCAGATGGCGATCGCCATCTATGTCAGCGTCTATTTTGTCGACACCGTGCTCTTGTACATGTTCTCGGGCTTCGGGATGCCGGTGAGCACCACGGCGTGTCTGGTGTTCGAGTTGGTCGGCGCGTCGCTTTTCTTGGCCGGTCCCAAGAACGTGGGCTGGGGCAAAGTGGGCTATGTCATTGCGGCGATCATCTTCTCCATCGCCTTTAGCCTCATGGCCTCCTTCCTGGTGATGCGCGTCTTTCGTGGAGCCGTCCGCGACAAGGCCCAGGACCGCGACACGGTCCTGCTGCACGGACCATGGATCTCGGGCGCGATCCTCACTTGGCTCACCTGGTTCATGGTTTTCAAGGGGCTCAAGGGCGTTCACTTCGTCGCCCAATTCAAGGAGAAGATCTTCGACGTCTATGGAGAGTGGGTCGTGCTGGTCGTGCTGTGGGGCGCCTTCACGTTGCTGGTCCATCTTGTTCTGGTGTTCACGCACCGCCGTGGATACAAGTATTTATTCTCGGTCACGGCCGTATTGGGAATGATCTGCATGGCGTGTGCCTTCGGGCAGAACGACCTGGCCAATGCGGCTTCGCCGGGACTGTCCAGCTTCAAGTTGTGGCAGCACGTTCATGAAGGCGGCTTGCCCACCGACCTGGCTGCGCCTGCTACGGGCGAGGACATTTCGCATTGGGCCCTGCTCGGGTGTGGCGTGCTCATGGGATTGGGTATGCTCACCACCTACGCGCAGCGCGTCACCCGGGCGGCAGTCAACACGGGCAGTCAGTTCGACCAGGTCGCTCTGTATGCTCCCCGGTGGTGCCAGAAACTGGCTCATTGGTGCCGTAGCCTTCACCCACCCCAAGAACCCCTGGCACCTCAGGTCGCGTTGAGCGAGACGGGCAAGAAGATCCACTACGACACGCTACGGGCCTCGGTCATCACGGGCATCAGTGCCAGTGTGATCGCCTTTGCCTCGGCGCTCGGGCTGCCCGTCTCCACGACCTACGTGGCGTTTGCGGCCGTGCTGGGGACGGGGATGTCCGACCGCGTTTTCGCTCGGGGCGACGCCGACTTGAAACTCGGGCGTGCCATTTGGGTGATCACCTGCTGGTTCGTGGCTCCGGTGATCGCGATTCTTGCCACCGGCTACGTGGCTTTAGTCGTGTACGGTTATTCGACCACCCGATTCTGGTACACCGGCGTGATTCTGTGCCTACTGCTGAACTTTGGCGTTCGCTTCTTCTTCCGGCGTCGTGCCGACGCCCACGAGCAGCGGTACCACAAGACGGCATCCGACATGGACGACGAGGGAAGTCCGCCGGCCGAAGGGACTACCCCAATGTCGTAGAATGGGCATTGCCGACCGGAGTGACTCACCCGTGCGGCTATCGCGACATGGCACTGTCTTGCGCTCGCGAGTAGCCCTGGGAAGGCGGCTGGGCAAACGCGCTGCGGGCGAATCGCAGCGCGAAATCCAAGGTGGTGTCCTCTTGCTTCGCGTTGATCGCGCCGTCGATGGGTCGAGCCGCAACGCGCACGACCCGATCCGGCTGGACCCCGACAAGGCTGTAAGGATGGCCCTTGGGCGAATAGAACTTGGCCGTGGTCAGCCGCATGC
>CAZWWC010000030.1:0-20854 GCA_964637625.1 uncultured Planctomycetaceae bacterium | reverse complement strand
TTACTGGAATCCGGTATTGTCACTGCTGAGCGCAGTATTGTCACTGCTGAGCGCAGCGAAGAATCTCCGTGGACCATCGAGATCCTTCGCTACGCTCAGGATGACCTGCGACGGTGTCAGCCAGCCAAACTTGAAACTACTATCACTGGCTCTCACTGGTTACCGCATCCATTACAACCGCCCACCGGAGTACAACACCCATGATGAGCGACTCCCCGTGGTTCGACCGGCCGGGCCGCGAACTGGAAGACTACGAATATCCCGACGCGCCCGACGACGACGAGGACGACGAAACGCCGGCGGCGTCGTGTCCCGAGTGCGGCGCGGACGTCTATGAAGACGCCCCGCGCTGCCCGGTCTGTGGTGCCTATATCACGCCCGGCTCGGGCGGCTACCTCTGGGCCGGTCGGCCCGTCTGGTGGATCGTCCTGGGGATCCTGGGCATCACGGCCACCATCGTCGTCCTGGCCATGCTCTGAACCAGCAGCTTCTTCCGGTCGGGCGCCAGTGCCGAACCAGCGGAAGCGGCCGAATCATACGAGAATCGCCCAGGCGACGCTACACCAAATGGGGCCGTTCATCGATCACGGGCCGATTCTCCTCGTTGTCCGAAACCGGCTCACATACAAAGAAACCGAGGGCAAAAAGGGAAGTATGGGAAGGATGGGGCAGAAAGAACGAGGGATTCTGCGCCCGACGTCAATCGTCCTGCCGCCGCTGGCGGAGCCGGGCGCGGATTTCCTTGAGCCGGCGGGCCAGCTCCTGCTCGTAGCCGCGGTCGACCGGGCGGTAGTATTCCCGCTCGACGCCCAGGTAGTCCTGCGCGGCGATGCCGTCGGGATGGTCGTGGGCATACTGGTAGCCCTCTCCGTGGCCGAGCCGCTTCGCCCCGGCGTAATGCTTGTCCCGCAGGTGGACCGGCACGGGCAGCAGGCGGCCCTCGCGGACGTCGTGCCGGGCTTCACCAATTCCGATCGTCGCTGCGTTTGACTTGGCAGCGCAGGCGAGATAGGTAACCAACTGGGCCAGGTTCAATTGGCACTCGGGCAGGCCGACGATTTCGCACGCCTGGGCCGTTGCCACCGCCAACCCCAGCGCGGCCGGTGCCGCGTTGCCTACGTCCTCGCTGGCCAGGATCACCAGCCGCCGGGCCAGAAACCGGACGTCCTCGCCCCCTTCGAGCATTCGGGCCAGCCAGTAGAGCGCGGCGTCCGGGTCGCTGCCGCGGATGCTCTTGATCAGGGCACTGATCGAATCGTAGTGGGCGTCGCCCTGCCGGTCGTACTCGACGGCCTTGCGCTGGACCGATTCTTCGGCCAGCTCCCGGGTAAACTCGACCGGGTCGGACTGGCTCGAAAGCACGCCGATCTCCAACGCCGACAGCGCCCGCCGGGCGTCGCCGTCGCTGGCTTCGGCCAGAAACTCTAGCGCGTCGTCGGCCAACCGCACGTCGCGGCCGCCCAGCCCTCGACGCTCGTCGGCCAGCGCGCGGCGGATGAGCGTCTTGATGTGCTCCGCCGAAAGGGGCTCGAATTGAAAGATCCGCGATCGGCTCACCAACGGGCTGTTGATCGTGAAGAACGGGTTTTCGGTCGTCGCGCCCACGAGCACGACGATGCCGTTTTCCACGTCGGGCAGCAGCACGTCCTGCTGGGCCCGATTGAAGCGATGCACCTCGTCGATGAACAGCAGCGTTTTTTGTCCGTCGGCCGCGAGCCGGTCGCGGGCCTCGGCCAGCGCGCCGCGAAGCTCGCGGACGTTGCTGGCCACGGCGCTGAGCTGGTGGAAATGGCTTTGGCTCTCGGTGGCCAGCAGCCGGGCCAGGGTCGTCTTGCCCGTGCCGGGTGGGCCGTAGAAGATCACCGAGCCGAGCCGATCGGCCGCCAGGAGCCGGCGCAGGAGCTTGCCCTGGCCGAGGAAGTGCTCCTGGCCGACGAACTCGTCGAGGCTCGCCGGGCGCATCCGCGCGGCCAGCGGCATGGCCGCGGCCTGGTGGGCCTGTTCACCCGGTTCGAATAGGGACATGGTTTCGTCTACTACGGCGTTTCAAGCATTGGGTGGCATGCCCTCGCTTGCGTGGGCATGTCTTTCGACAACTGAGCATGCCCACGCAAGCGAGGGCATGGCACCCTAGAATTTCGTTTACCATTCCGGTTCAAGCGGTCCGCCCTCGGGCAACAAGTCGGCCAGGGGGCAATCGTCGCACTTGGGCGTCTTGCGACAGTGGCGGTGGCCCACGCGGACCAACAGCGAGTGATACTCATTATACAGCTTGACGTCCTCGGCGAGATGCAGCTCGAAAAACTCCTGCAGGCCGTGGTAGTCGATTTCCGGTTCGACCCAGCCGTGGCGGGCCATCACGCGATGGGTGTAGGTGTCGATCACGAAGACGGGCAAATCGCCGGCATAAAGCAGGATCGAGTCGGCCGTTTCGGGCCCGACGCCGCTGACGCCGAGCAACGCCTCGCGCAAGGTCGGTATGTCGACGGCGAACATCGCGCGGAGATCGCCGTCATAGCTTTCGACGATCAGCCGCAGCAGGTTGGAGAGCCGCCGGGCCTTGATGCGGTAGTAGCCGGCCGGGCGGATCAGCTCGGAGAGCTCTTCAAGGGGCACGTCGAACAGCGCGTGGGGCTCGAGCAGGTCGCGCTGGCGGAGGTTCGTGATCGCGCGCTCGACGTTTTTCCAACTCGTGTTCTGCACGAGGATCGCGCCGACGATGACCTCGAACGGCGATTGGCCCGGCCACCAATGCTGTGGGCCGTAGGCCGCCAACAGCCGCCGGTAGACTTCTTCGAGGACGTTGTTCATCGTGGCATGTTGCGTGGGATGTATGATGGTCTTCGGGCTCCATCTTAACCGATTTTCTTCCCGTGCCAATTGGCCGTGTTGATCGGGACGGTCCCGTTCTCGCGGCACGTGGATCATCCACGTGGCAAACCGGTGTTTTTTGTCGCGACGATGGGACTGACCCCCTTTACGGTGCAAGATTCTGGGCCACCGCTGCGCTATGGCCCAGCCACCCTCTTTGGTACGCTATGCCCCCGGCGGAAGTGTGCATGGTTACCCGTCGTTTTTCGCCCGGGGTCGTTCAAGCTGAAGCGTGCGTTGGGTCGAAGATGAGAATGGGTGGATATACCCTCTTGTGAGCGGATGACGTGGAGTCAAGATGAGCGATGCTTCCCAGGATGTTGTCCCGGACGGGCCGCGCGGTGGCTATTGGCACGCGTCGCGCCGACCGTTGGCAAGCTTGGTCTTCATCGCGCCGCTTCTGGTGATCTACGAGGTGGGCGTCTTGTTGCCCAGTGGCGCTGCGGCGCGCAACGGCGTCGACGTGTGGCTGCGGGCGATTCTGGATTGGATCGGTTTTGGGCAGTATTTCCTTCTGCCCGTGCTGACCGTCTGCATTCTGTTGGGTTGGCACCACACCACGCGTCAACCGTGGCGTGTTTCGTGGCGGGTGTTGGCGCGCATGGCGATCGAATGTCTCGTGCTGGCGGTTTGTCTTCGCGCGGTTTTGGAGCTGCAGTCTACGTTCTTGCAGGGGCTCGTTACGCCGGCTGGCCGGGCGGCCGCTTTGTCGGTCGAGCACGCCGGGCCGAGCGTCTCGGAGCGACTGGGCAATCTGATCATGTTCCTGGGCGCCGGGATCTACGAGGAGCTTCTCTTCAGGCTCATTCTGCTCTCGGGGACGATTTGGATCCTGCGCCGCTTGGGAGTCGAGCTTGCTTGGAGCGTGGTCTACGGCGTGGCGCTGACGAGCTTGGCCTTTGCCGCCGCCCATTACGTGGGGCCCTACGGCGATCTGTTTGATCCGCGGAGTTTCCTGTTCCGATTCATCGCCGGCTTGTTCTTCTGCATCCTGTTCGTGTACCGTGGGTTCGGAATTGCGGCGGGCACGCACGCCGGTTACGATATTCTCGTGGGGTTGCTGCCGAGTGGATGCTAGCACTGCTGGTCGGCCGCGCCAGCGCGCGCGAGAACACGGCCGGGAGATTTGTCAAGAGGTATTTTGGCTTTTTGAAGACGCCGGGAACACTCTCTTTATCCTGTTGCTCGGTGTCGCTTGTGATTTTTTTCGCACTTGCCAAAGGCGCCAAGCGGCAAACACCCTTTGTGGTTTTTGCCCAGTGAGATTATAATGGGAAGCGTGGATCAAATAACCACGGGACGTCTATTGAGACGCATGGGTTTTTCAATTAGGAATTCGGTAGTTCCAAGTTTGGTTGGCTGATACCGCAGCAGGTCATCCTGAGCGTAGCGAAGGATCTCGCTGGCCAAGGAGATTCTTCGCTACGCTCAGAATGACTATGCCGGGTCTCGGCAGAACTTGGAACTACTGGAATTGGGAATAGGGAGCTTGGTGACTCGTCACGTTCGGAGTTTCGGGTGGTGACTTCGGAGCGAGAGCCACGGTGACGGCCAAGGCGGTTGCGTTTCTTTCGTATTACCAGGAGAATTGTCCGCCCTTGTTGCCGACTGCTTGAGGGTTTCTGTCGTGCTGACCGTTCGACCCAAAGTTGCGGAGTTAGTGTTTCGGCTCTATGGCCGGGCCTTGCACCCGGAGCTCTTTGAGGTCTACTCCTCGCGCACCGTGAAACGAGGCAAGTACGAAGCCAAGATCGATATCACCAGCGCCGGTCACGTGGTTTGCTGGCGCTATGCCGGGCTGACGTTGACCGAGGTGGCCACCAGCGCCAATCATCCGCTGCCCGAGCGCCGGCGGCTCCTTTCGGCGAAGCTTCGCGGTCAGCGCAACGAACGCGTATCGTGTCGCGGCGGGGTCCTCTATCAGGTCAGTTTCCAACTCGAGCCGGTCCCGCCGGAAGTCTTTTGGACCTTCCAGCAGGAGTTGGCCCAAGACGGCCAACATCAGGGGATGCTCCACCGCTTCGACTCCAGTGGGCGGATGGCGCTGGGCGCGCTGAGCTACATCAACATTGAAAGTCGCGATCGCCGATTGCTCGTTCAGGCGTTTCATACTTTTCCGGACGACTACGCCATCGTCAAGAGCCAGTCGACGTTCCAGATTCCGTAAGCGCGCGACCGTCGCCACGGCAAACCGAGCCGCGCCCGTGAGGAAGCGGTCTGAGTATCGTAGGTCACGACCCGGCAATCCTTCTCGTCGCCCCACCTTGCGTCTTGTTCGCTTAAGGACGGCTCCCTCACGGTCGCGGCTCTGTAAGCGCTGCAAGAAACCGCTTAAGCACCGCGCCCGCCGCCTCGGGTTGTTCCATCGGGCAGAGGTGGCCTGCCTCGGGGATTTCGACCAACTGTCCGGCGGGGATCGCCTCGGCCATGACGCGCATTTCGGCCGGCGGCGAGATCGCGTCGTGCTCGCCGACCAGCACCAGCACGGGACAGCGAATTTGACTGAGAAGCGGGGTCGAATCGGGTCTTTCGGCCATGCCGAGCAGGGCGGCAGCCATTGCTGGTGGATCGGCGCGGAGAATCATCTGCTCGACCATCGTGACCAGCTGCGGCTTGTCGCGGAGCGTGGCCGGGGCGAACAACTTGGGAATCATCCCTTCAAGTAGGACCCGCGGCCCCTCGGCCAGGATGCGCTGGGCCGTCTCGCGGCGATTCTGGGCCGCCTCGGGCGAGTCGCACCCCGCGCGGGTGTCGCAGAGCACCAGGGCCCTCAACCGTGCGGCATACTCCCTGCAGAACGCCATGGCGACGTATCCGCCCATCGACAGTCCGGCCAAGGTGATCGGCCGGGCGATGGCCAGAGCGTCGAGCAGGGCGGCCAGGTCGTCGGCCATCTGTTCGGTGGTGAGCGTGCCGGCGCAAGGCCCGCTCTGGCCGAATCCGCGCAGATCGACGGCGATCACGCGGCAGAGTTGGGAAAGGTCTTCGATTTGGGCGGCCCACATCGAATGATCCAGTGGGAAACCGTGCACCAGCAGCAGCACGGGCCCTCGGCCGCGGTCGACAAAGGCAAGATCCACTCCGCCGACGCTTCGTTTTTCCATCGGTTTCTCTTTAGCCAATGTCGGTATGCTTCCAGCTTCGACGCATTCGCCTAGGGCAAGGGTATGACGTCCTCCAACTCGAGTTCGGTAGAATCGCCAATGGAGTGTTCCCGCAACGTGGCGTGCTCGGCCGGTTTTTTCCGCGGGGTCGGCTTGGGGGCGGGCTTGCCCGTCTTCTGTTGGTAGGTCTCGCGGAACAGCTCAAGCTGCTTGGCGATCTGTCCGCTGTGCGGCTCCAGCTCGACGGCCTTGATCTGATATTTCACCGCGTTTTCATAGTCACCCTTGGCGAAGTAGCATCGAGCCAACGTGTCGTAGTAGCCCCCGTTGTCGGGCTCGTCGCGCAGGGAGCGGCGCGACAGACGAATCGCCTCGTCGAAGTCTCCCTCGGTGTTGGACACGAGCCAGGCCAGTTGGTTGCAGGCGGATGTCCGATCGGGACCGGTCAACACGCGCGTTCGCAACTGGAGGCTTGCCTTCGTGATGAGCTCGCGCACCTTCTCGCGGTAGACGGGATCCGTGTCGGGCAAGTGGTAACAGGCGATCAACAGGTCGATGCTGGTAGGGTCGATCGCCAGGCCGGCATCGAGATAGAGTCGCTGCTTCTGCAGATCGCCCTTGGCTTTCCAATGGCACGCCAGGAAATAATCCATCCTTGCCATAAGGGACTTGATCTGGACGCCGGCTATCGGGGACTTGCCTTTGCCCTTGACCGTCTCGAGCAGCGGTTCGATGACTTCGGCGGCACGGAGGTCCTCGGCCTGATCGTGAAGCATCTCGCCCAGCGCGATGCAGGCGCCGAGGACGAATTGATCGCTCGGCTTGCCGGAGGCGATCACGCGACGATATTCCCGCTCGGCCCATGGGAACCGCCCCTGGCGCTGCAATTCGAAAGCGGCCATGTAATGGAGCCGCGGTCGTTGTTCCGGGTGGCCGTCTTCGAATCGGAAGGCCCGCTCGGCGGCGGCCTCGGCCAGCGCATTTTTATCGGTGTCGGCATAGGTCTTGGCCAAATCGTAGACGAGGGAGCGCGGGTGGCGTGTGAGCCGGTCGGCAAACGCCGACGGCGTCATACCAAGAACCTCCCAGGCCTTCTGCTTGACGAGCCACTCGATGAGCGGTTTGGCATCCTTTCCACTCCGGCGGCGGAGCTGGAACATCGTCTGGATTCTGTCGACCATTTGTTGCCAGTCGCCGCCCATTTTCAGAACCCAGTCGATTTGCCGCGTCACCAGGGCCGAGACGACGGACGCACTGGTGTCTTGGTCCTTTTGTTTCAGGAGGTGTTGTTCCTGCTTGGTCCACTTCTCCCATTCTTGCCAGGCTTCGCGGGGCGCGTCGTGAAACTTGGCATAGCTGAGCAGCCAGCGGCTCGGCAAGCGCCGGCCGTGCTGCAAGTGGGTTCGCAGCAGCTTCGCCAAGCGATCCATCGTCACCTGCTCGGAAGGGTACCGCTTGAGAATGGCCACCGCCGCTTGCTTGGCCAACACCATGGACGGCTCGAAACGAATCACGCGGCACAAAGCAGGAATGCCTCGGCCGTCGCCGAGCGAGGCCAGTTTCTGTAAACGCGCGATTTGCTCGTGTTCCTGCAAGAAGCGAAAATCGGCCAAGAGCGAAGCCACCTCGGGTGGGTCGCCCGGTCGGGTCAAGTCGGCGCGCATCAGACGCAACAGATAACGCGCACGCGCGGCGATTTCCAAGTCGGTGTCGTGTTGTGCGGCCTCGAGCGCTTCGTAAGCCACGAACCCGAGCTTGGCCAATTCGGCCTGCGCCTCCTGCCGGACCGCGAAGTCCGCATCGCCCAATTGGTGAATGAGCCGCTTGATACGTTCCGGGGAGCTGTCCGACGAAGTGGCGTTCGGGGAGGTGGTGGAAGAAACATGGGAAGGATCCGTGCGCGCAGTTGCCCGTGGCGCCGGAGTTCCCATGATGTCCCGGGCCGCGGCCAGCGACAGGCCGATCGTCGTACACGACCAAAAGATGAAGAGAGTCGAAGTTCGCATGATTCGCGTTAGGCGCCGGACGAAGAATGCCCACTGTTAAGGATACTTCAATGCAAGGGGGTGGGACAAGTCTGGCGCCGGTGCGCAAGGACTGCCGGAGCGGCCCGCCCGCGGCTATCATCCGGCCGACTGACCGCAGCGGCACGGCTTGACCCGGACACCCTGCTTTGTGACAAGAAATGCCCTCGGTGTCGATGGCGCATGTTGCTAGAATCCCCCCGGGGACAGGCGTCGAGCCGACGTTGCTCCCGTGGAGGAGCCCCCGGAGCAGGGGGTCTCCGAAGCGGTGCCCACGGCTCTTGTCTTTTTGCTTGTGTCCGTCCATCGGCCCCGAGGTTTTCGCGGGAGTGCGTTTTGTGTCCGAGTCGCTTGCGATCGACGAACCGTCGCTCGACGCTCCGCCCGTCTACCGCCGCTTTCTGTCCGGGGGAAGCGAGTCGTTGTGGCCGGGCCGGTTCTCCCTGCTCGTGTTGTTGCTGGCCGGCATGGGACTGCTCGGGGTTGCCTGGCTGTTTGTCCTGCCCAACGGATCCATCGCCGGCGTGGCCTTTCTCTGGAACGGCGTCGGAGCGCTGGTTTGTTCGGTGGTCCTCGTTTTGATGACCTCGCGTTGGATCGGCAGCCGGCTGGGGTTACTTGCCGGGTTTGTCTGGCTCAGCAGTGCCGCGGTATTGTGCGCTCAGGTGGATACCTGGCCGTCGGCGATCGGTTGTTCGGCCATGGGATGGTTTGCCGTGGCGCAGGTGCCCGGACGATTGCCGACGAGGACCCATCCGGTGGTTTGTTGGGCGTTTCATGCAACGGTTGGCCTGTCGTTTCTGCTGTTCGGGCCGGCGGCGGCGTTTTCGATTCTGAGCGTTTGCCTTGTTTTCATTCTGATCAGTCAGGACACGCGGGCGGTGCGTTTTTTCGTCAATCCGGTCGCTCTGGCGATCCTGGCCGTGGCGGCCCTTGGCCGATGGTTGATCGGTCTGCCGATGCTCGATGGGCACGAGGCGGTCTGGCTGGACGCCACGGCGGTGTCCGCCCGGTGGGACTTTTGTATTGGAGCGATGTCGACACGATTGGCGGCCGTCGCGACGGGCGCCTTGCCCTGGCTGCCTCTTGCCCTGGTGGCCGTTGTCGTGGGCCTACGCCAGGGACACTACGCGACTCCGTTCTGGCGATTTCTGGGCTGCTGGATTCTGGTCTCCGTCGGGTGGATTATCCTGGGCGCCGGCAGCGGCGCGGCGGCCCTGGCGCTGGTGATGCCTCCGATGTGCATTTTGGCTGCGGCCGGATTGGCTCAGACAAGCGTCCCAATAAGCCTGGCTTTGAATAGGACGAGGGATCAGAGCAGGGCGGCTCACCGCCCGTGACACACGCCACGCCCATCGTCGCTTTGTCTAACGCGAATGACAACCTTGAACCGCGCCGTGCAGTGGATCTGCCCGGCGGGGGAACTCATGGGCTGCCGGACGCTGTTTGCCTGGGTAACGCCCGACGGCCAAGGCAAGCCGGCTACTCCTATTGGGGGACCTCCGATCTGGGTTGTTTGTCATGTCACAGTGAAAGACAAGGTGGATTTTGTGAGCGAATATGCCATACTGATAGGTTGTGTGGAATAGGTGTATGATGGCGAACTGCGGATCGGGAGGCAATCCAGTGGCAAGTGCAAACCAGGGCAAAACTCACTGTTTTTTCGACGGCTCTAAGGTTGACGGCGACCGGATTCGACGCGGTTGCTGCTGGATGATCGCGGGGCTGGCGATGGTCTGGTTGGTGGGTTGTGGTGGGGCTCCCGAGCCTGCGCCGCAAAAGACTCCGTCGCGGTCAACGGCCCGGACCCAGCCGCCGGCGCCGCCGGTCACGACGCCGTCGGCTCCCGCCACGCTGCCCGTGGGAGGCGGCACGTCCACGGCAGGAGACATTTCGCCGGGTGGCCCGCCGCCTGAGCCAACGGAGCGGGAAGAACCGAAGGAGAAAGTCCCTCGACCCGAAGACGTGGCCCAGTGGAAACAGGCGGATTTTCTCAGCGCCAAGCGGCAGCACGATCCGCGTCTGATCGAGGCGATCGAACATCTCGCCACCCAGCGCGTCGGGGACCCTTCGGTTGTGCCGATCCTGGTGGCGATTCTCACAGGGGCCGAGCCCGACGAGGAGGCTGGCCAAGCCCTGGTGCCCACGGCTCGAGGGTCGCGATCGCAATTCACGCCGTCGCGCGATGCTGCCGAGGCACGCCTGGGTATCGGTGCGACCATGACCTACACCAATGTCGCACCTGTCGCACCGCCGGAGGCTCGTGGAGTTCCCCAGCTTGACGAGCGAGCCATCACGTGTGCCATCGACGCCTTGGTCTTGAACGATACGGACCAGGCTCGCACGGTTCTTCGCAAGATTGTCTCGGGCGAGCTGCCGACCGACGATGATTGGAAGGCTACTCAACTGGCGATGAAAACGTTGCTCGAGAAGCCCACCTCCGAAGGCGAGGCTCTCATGCGTCAGGTTCTGCTCGGGCCGGAGAAATTCCGAGAGCCCTCGCGCGCGCCGACGTCCAGTCGCCCGGGCACGGGACGGTCGGCAATCGGAATGGGAGGTGGCGGCAACAGCGGCTCGGGACCGCTCATGTCGGCCGAGGATCTCCACGGGTACGCCATGCGGTTGGTCGATCTGTTGGCATCGGAATCGTTCCGCGTCAAACTCACGCGGTACTTGCTTAGCACGAAGGCAACGCCCAAGCAGCAGGAACAGCTTGGCCCAATGCTACAACAACCACGTCCGGAGAACGTGGCCTCGCAATTACTCATTTATCAGGCTTCCGTGGAGGCTCCACAACTCAAGGTGAAGTTGGAAGAGTACTTCACCCAGATCAGCTCCGTCGCTTTGGGGCACGTGTTGGGAATCCTGGCCGACAAAGAACCGGAACCGCCGTCGCCGGACACGCGGTCTTCGAAGACCCGTAGCGGTTGGGAAGCCGTCGGATCGAAGAAAACCGGTAAAGGAGGAGGTGGGATTTCGGCGCGCTCGCCGCAGGGTCTTCACGGATCTAGCTCGGGCGGCGAATTGTCGTTGGGCGAAGGTGGCCCAGCGGGGTTGAGCATCGGTGGCGGGCTTGGCGGTCGGCATTCGATGGGCAGCTCTCGTCACAAAGGCCAACTCGACGTCGAAGCCCCGGAGGTTGAACTCGACGATCCTAAGGTGATCTATCCCCTGGCCAAGAAGCTCTGGGATTCGAAGACGGTCGACAACGTGCTCGCCCGCGTCCAGAAGATCGAGTCGCTGGAACCCCAGAGCGCGACGCTGGGGCTGGCCCGTACCATGCCGCTGGATCAGGTCCGCGCGGGAGTGTATCAATTGCTCCGTTCGCGCTTCGAGGACGGTCCCAATCCGCTCGTCGGCGGCGATGAGTCCGGCGGAGGTCGGTCCGGCGGACATCGGTCCGGCGGACGTGAATCCGTCGGGGGAGGGTATGGACTAGGAGGAGGCGGTATCTCGCTCGAAGGATCGGGTGGTCGTGCCGGCGGCGAGGACGGCTCAACGAACACGTTCTGGGATCCCGGCTTTCTTGTCGTGGTCAAGATGTTGCCGCGCGAAGACAAGCCGCGACGATCCGCTGGGCGCAGTCGCACTACGCGGTCACAACCTCCCCGTGGTGCATTGTCAATGGAACACGAGGGCATGGAGGAGGCCGAGACACCCACCACGACTCCGGCCGAGCAATGGTTGAAGGCGTCGGAGAATCTGCTCGTGCAGCTCTGCCAGCAGTGTTCGAAAGCGGCGGAAGCGCAGCCCGGCGACTTGACGGCCTCGGGCAAGATTCCCGTCAAACCCCATCGTGGGGCCGAGATCGTGGCACGCTACGACCTGAAGTGGCCGGATGACGTGGCGACGAAATTGGGTGATTTTAAGCTGGATCCGATCGAAGTTCACTATGTCCGCATCGAGGAAACGGCCCAATTCTCGAGGCTGGTCAAGTATTATCGTCGCGCCGTCAGGACCAGGGACCGCACCGTCGGGCAGAACGACGCCTGGCTCGATTCCGTCAGAGACTCGGCAACGCCGGGCTGCAAACGGTCTTGCGACGTGCTCATCACGCGAACCGGGGGTGGCGGCGCACCGGGTGGGTCGGGGGCCACGCGAACGCGTCAGAAGGAGCCGTCCGAACCGCTGGTCGTCCAGATTCTCACGATCGAGATGAAGGATCCCACCGGCGGCCAGCCGGCAAGCACGTCGAAGTCGGCCAAGCGCTAGCGACTAACGATCGTCCATGCCGTCAATATACTTGCGCAACCGCTCCAACTCGTCCGTTACCGAGCGAAGTCTGAGCATAGTCTCCACGCGTTTGAGCAGTGCGAACTTGTTGATCGGCTTGCTCAAGAAGTCGTCGCAACCGGCGCTGACGGCCCGTTCGATGTCGCCCAACTCGTTCAGGGCCGTGACCATCAAGATCATCGTGTTCCTCGTTGCCGGATTGTCCTTGATCGTCTTGCAGACTTCGAATCCGCTGAGCTTGGGCATCATGATGTCCAGCAGAATCAGGTCCGGCTGAAACTCGGCAACCTTGTCGAGCGTGTCCCGCCCGTCGGTGGCCACCGCGATCTCGTACGGCTGCTCGCTGAGATAGGCTTCGAGCAGTTCCACGTTGGTGGGGTTGTCATCGGCGATCAAGATCTTGCTGGCTGCCATGGAGGAGCCCTTTCTGAGTGTCAATAAAGGGGATTGGCCTGGGTTCTATACCGGGTACGTCACTGTTGACCGGAATGGGAAAGTCCTTGCACAACTCGGACACTTCCGCGCGGGTGCGCCTGATGATCGCCTCGTCGTCGGGCGACTTGAGCACGGCGACGATCCACCGGCCGATTCGCCGCATTTCTTCGGTGCCCATGCCTCGCGTGGTCAGCGCGGGCGTCCCGATCCGAACGCCCGACGGATCGGCCGGCCCGCGCTGGTCGAAGGGGATCAGGTTTTTGTTGACCGTAATGCCACATCGTTCGAGCACGGTCTCGGCGGTCCGGCCCGTGGTGCCCAGCGCGGTCACGTCGGCCAGGACCAAGTGGTTATCGGTACCGCCGCTGATCAACGTGATACCGCCGGATGCCAGGACCTCGCCGAGCGTTTTGGCGTTGTCGATGACCTGTCGGGCATACTGCTTGAAATCCGGTTGCAGGCATTCGCTGAAGCAAATGGCCTTGGCGGCGATCACGTTCATCAGGGGACCACCCTGCGTGCCGGGGAAGATCGCCCGGTCCACCGCCTTGGCATATGCCGAGCGGCAGAGGATCAACCCGGCGCGTGGACCGCGAAGTGTTTTATGGGTCGTGGTCGTGACGAAGTCGGCCACGGGCATGGGATCGTCGTGCAGCCCGGCGACGACCAGCCCGGCGTAATGGGCCATGTCGACCATCAGCTTCGCGCCACAGCCCCGGGCGATTTCGGCAAAGCGGGCGTGGAGGATTTCGCGTGGATAGGCCGTCGCGCCGGCGACGATCATCTTCGGTCGGTGCTGCTTGGCCAGCACGGCCAATCGATCGAAATCAATGCGATGGGTTTGGGGATGGACACCGTAGCCGATGAAGTTGAACAACCGGCCCGAAAGGTTCAGCTTCAAGCCGTGCGTGAGGTGTCCGCCGTGGGTCAAATCCAACCCCAACACCGTATCGCCCGGCTCGAGCTGGGCCAGATAGACCGCCATGTTGGCCTGCGAGCCGCTGTGAGGTTGGACGTTGGCATGCTCGGCGCCGAAAAGCTCTTTGGCCCGATGGATGGCAAGCTTTTCCACCTCGTCGATGAATTGGCACCCGCCGTAGTAACGCTTGGCGGGATAGCCTTCCGCATATTTATTGGTCAAGGTGCTGCCGACCGCCTGCATCACGGCGGGGCTCGTGTAGTTTTCGCTGGCGATCATCACCAGCCCGTTACGCTGGCGTTCGATCTCGCTCTCAATGATGGCCCAGACTTCCGGATCCTGCGTTTCGATATAGTTCATGGAAGGTTTCCCAGCGGCGGCTTACTCGTAGGAAAAGGCACCCCAATGGGGGGATTCTTATGCGTACGTTAAATCGTACCATTCTTGGTGAAGCAGCGCCATCCGTCGATCGCCGCCGCACATGCTCTGTAGGAAACCTTCACGAAGGGTGGCTGGGGTCCCGGCGCGCCGGGATGCCCCAGATGGCCCCGTCACTCGGGGTGGATCTCCACCGAAAGCTTGCCCGTGTTGTCACCCCACTTGCCCGACGACTCGTTGATCTTGAAGTAGAGCGTGCCCGACTGCTCCGGTACCAGCGTCGTGCCCAATCCGACGGCGACCGGCTGTAGCCGTAATATCGTCCCCGGTTCGGGCATCACCGCGGCCAGGAGCATCCCCAGCGGGCGGCGGCGGTAGTAGCGAATCGTCACCCCGCCCGGCTCACACCACCAGACGCGAGGCTTGGCAGCCACTTGATATCGCCCCTCGGCCTGCAAGCGATAGCGCTTGCCTTTTTCGAGCCGCAGTCCGCTGTTTTGCCACCCCCGCTCGGCCGAGACCTCGACCCGAGCGCCGGCCGGGCCAAGCGGCTTGCCGGCTTTCACGTCAACCAATGTCCGGGCCGCATCACAACCATACTCCAGATCGGCAAGGAATACCTGCCATTGCCGCTCCAATGCCGGCCAGTCCTTGCCCACCGACGCGACAAACCGCTTGGTCAAGTCGGGCCGAAGCACGTCCTTGCGTAGTCTACGAAAGCGGTCTCCATACTCCGGGTGCCGGTCCAGGAACAAGGCGACCGCCCAAGACCACGCATACGGCTCGGTTGCGAGATAGGCATTGAATCGGTAGGCGAGCACCTGTTTCAGAGTCCGCCCCCGGCCGGCGGCGATCGCATTCTTGACCAACTTGACGCGCCCCAACCAGGGCGCCTCGTCACGGGAGCGGGGCACGTAGTTCAACGTGAGGCGACCGTCCGCCCAGCGATGCGTGCCGAGCAGCTCGGCGGTGCCTTCCATGAACCACGGCGGCCCGCACGCCCCGAACACCCGATTCATGAAGCAATGGGTCCCTTCGTGCAACACGAGATGTCGCTCGATGTAGTCGCCCGGCTTCTCGTAGACCCAGAAATCCGTGTTGAGGCAGAAGCCATGCTGAAACGGCGGCAGCTCGGCCGGCAACAGCCCGAGGCGGCGGAACCGCCGGCGATCCTTGATCAGAAAGCCGGTCAATTGCCAATCGCGCATTTTCGCCGGGTCGACTTCAAAGTACTTGCACCACTGTGGCAGCGCCTGGTCGAACACCTTCGGCAGGGCGTCGGTCAGCTCCTCGGACGGAAAGTCGGTGTAGAGCACCAAGTGGCGGCCTTCCAGTCGGCGGATGCCGGCGGCCTTCACCGCCGCGTCGTCGACCTTGACCTTGGCCGCGCCGGGCAGCCATCGATCCATGGCGTCGACCGGCCGCTCGAGCAACTCACCAAGCGAGCGCCGCGGCGGCTTCGAGCCTGTCCCAGAACCGGGTTTGGGGGTGGCTGGACCAGATCGCCGGGTGCCTGGGCCAGATCGCCGGGTGCCTGGGCCATAGCGAAGCGCTGGCCCAGAAGCCTGCCCAACTGGGGCTTCCCCGGCGCGCCGGGGCTCAGACCCAGCCACCCTTTTGTTCGAATCATGGTTCCCGGACAAGCTCTTCGTGTCCGGCTCTTCCGTCGGCGCCGACGCCGGCCGACAGCCGACGAGCCAGACACCCGCGGCAAGAACCACGACGGCAAGTGTGTGCCGTTTGGTGAGCATGCGTTCTCTCGACCTAAGCAAGCACCCTTTTTATTTTGGGGCTACCCAGCACCGGCGGCCACGAGTGATCTCATGCCGTCAAGCCTTCCTGAAAACAGGATGCTTACATGTTCTGGAAGTGGAGTAGAGCGGGCTGGGCTTCCAGCGTAGCCACCGCCACGACCGCAATAATGATGTATAACAGGATGGTGGCGATGAAGCAGCCCGTCCAAACAAGCATGATCTGTTGGATCTTCCATTTGCTGGCGTTAATCCAGCCAAGGATGAATGCCAGGAGTCCGCCGATGCCGCAGAAGATTGTCACGATACAGACGATCCCCATCGTGGTTTCATTCTTCTGAAACATCTTGACCAGAACCATGATGAAGCAGACTAGCGAGACGATTCCGCAAGCGGCCAAAAGCAACCAGAGCAAGACCAGTAGAATTGCCATCGTCCGTTCTCCTTCGTCAGAGAGGAAAGTGATTATTGGAGCCTTGGGCCCCAGATTACTGATTTCCGTCTTCAGGGTCCCATGCCCATTGGCCTTGCTCCATTCTATGCAAACCGGGCCGGTTGGCCCGTGGCCCCAAGCACCAAGGTCCAGAGCTCGCCCTCGGTGTCGACGTGCCGCTTCTGGGAGGTGACCATCGCAATGGGCACGTGGATGAACTTGCGATGCCAGGAGCAGACCAACACGTCCGTTTTTCCGGCCATGCCGGCGTGGACCGCACGCCGGGCCAACTGATCGCAGAGAAGGCTGTCCTCGCAGTTGGCCGGCACGCTCCGGATGATGTAGCTGGGATCGATGTACTTGAGCGAGACGGGGAGGTTCTCGGCGGCGAAGTAATCGAGGATTTTTTGCTTCAGAAAAGGGCCGATGTCCTGGTGCAACAGGTTGCCGGAGGCGTCGCAGCGCCGGGCCACTTCGGCGAAGAGATCCTGGCCGGCTCCCTCGGCCACGACGATCAATGCGTGGTGTCGTGCCAGGATGCGGTCCTTCAGGGCCGCCAGGAAACCGCCCGGGCCGTCCAGGACGAAGGGCAGCTCGGGAATGAGCGCGAAATTGACTTCCTGGCTGGCCAGCGTGGCGCCGGCGGCGATGAAGCCGGCGTCGCGGCCCATCACCTTGACCAGCCCGATGCCGTTGTAGGCGCCGCGGGCCTCCATGTGGGCGCCGCGAAGTACCGCGTCGGCCTGGTCGATGGCCGTGATGAAACCGAACGACTGCTCACAGAAGGCGATGTCGTTGTCGATGGTCTTGGGGATTCCGACCACGGCAATCGGGAGCCCCCGGCGAGCGATTTCCTCGTGAATCTCATGGGCGCCGCGTTGGGTGCCGTCGCCGCCGACGCAGAAAAGGATGTCGATCTTTTGCCGCGCGAGGAAATCGACCATCGCGGCGGACGCCTGCTCTCCGCGCGAGGTTCCCAGAATCGTTCCCCCTTCCTCGTGAATCGTGTCGACCATGTCGACGGAGAGGCGCACCGGTGGATCGGTTGCGGCCGGGTTAAGCCCGGTGTAGCCGTAGCGGATCCCCAAGACCTCGGGCACGCCGTAGTTCAGGTGCAACTCGAAGAAGACGGATCGAATGACGTTGTTGAGCCCCGGGCACAGCCCGCCGCAGGTGACCATGGCCACCCGAGTCTTCGCCGGATCAAAAAAGATTTTTTCCCGCGCGCCTGCTTTTTCGAAGAAGAGGTCTCCCCGCGGCGACTGGTTCCGATGGACGTGGAGTTCGTGGCGAACGAACACGTCGTCGGGAATGAACCGGCCCAGCCCGTCACCGGAAATGCGTGAGCGGCGCAGCGGCGAGCGGAATCGGGGCGTACCCAGCGTGACAATGGGAATGAACCGGTCTTGGTCCGACACTGCTCTTGTCCTTATACTCACAGTGGATGGTCGCCCGCTAGCGTAGCCCAAAACGGCCAGCAACTCAAGACCGGCCGGCCGGACAAAACCGTGGTATAATGGTCTCAACAGGAAAAAGGGGACAGGTCCAATTTGTGCGCAGCACCCTTCGGGCCGTTCCGGCAAATTGGACCTGTCCCCTTTTTCCTCCAGGAGCGCGGCCCAACATGGAACCGTGGCAAATCGAAAACGCTATTCTCTTCAACGTGTCGATGGCCGGTGTCGACTGGGCTCTGCTGTGCTATTTGCGCCGGTTTCGCTCTACGGCCGCGTGGTGGAAGGCCGGGATTTGCGGCGTCGGCGGCAGCTTGTTTTTGGTGTGTCTTTTTCGCCTCGGTCCTTCTTCCCTTTCCCCAATGAGCATCGCCGGTTTCCGCTCTTTTTTTGTTGTCCGGCTGGTCACCTACGTGCTCTTTGTCCATGCGGTGGTCTGTCTGCTGGGCGCGGCGTGGCTGCTGCGCAAGGCGGCCCGCAAGACAGCCGTCCTCTCCGGGCTTGGGGCGCTGGTGCTTCTGGGCGCGGCGGTCGACGCCTTTTGGATCGAGCCCACCTGGCTGGAAGTGACGCATTTGCGGATGGAGAGTCCGAAGCTCGCCTATCCGATTCGTATCGCCGTGTTGGCCGACCTTCAAACCGACGCGGCCGGCTCCTATGAACGTGAAGTGCTCAAGCGCCTCCGGGACGAAGAGCCGGATCTGATCCTCTTTGCCGGAGACTATGTCCACGCGCATGGCGATCGCCGGGAGAAAACATGCAAGGAACTCAACGCGATGATGAAGGAAGTCGGGCTGAGCGCGCCCTTGGGCGTTTTTGCCGTGCGGGGGAATGTCGACGTTTGCCACGACTGGAGACGGCTCTTCAAGGACCTTCCCGTGCTGGCCTTGGCTTCAACCCAAACCTTGGACGTGGGTCCCTTGCAGCTGACCTGCCTTTCGATGCGCGACTCCTTCGACACCGGCCTGTGTGTCGCGGGCGGTGATCCGAATCGGTTTCATCTGGTGTTGGGGCACTCGCCCGATTTCGCACTCGGCCGGGTCGACGCCGATTTGCTGGTGGCCGGGCACACGCACGGCGGCCAGATACGTCTGCCGTGGATCGGGGCCCTGACCACCGGTTGTCGCGTGCCGCGGGCGTGGGCCTCGGGGCTGATGGACTTGCCCGGCGGAGGCAAGCTCCTCGTTTCGCGCGGCGTGGGTATGGAACGGGGTGGCGCACCCAGGTTGCGGTTCCTCTGCCGACCCGAACTCGTCCTCATCGACCTCGTTCCGGAATAGAGGGCCATCTGAAAACGTGTTTTGAAATGGTTGTAGCTCTTCGAAGGGTGCCACTGCTGGCTTGTCCAGCAGTGCGAAGCAAGTTTTCCGGGAAGAACACTGCTGGGCAAGCCAGCAGTGGCACCCATTTCAAAGATGTTGCGCCCACAGAACTGGACAGTCCCCTGTCGCAGGCACCCTCACGCGCTCTTGATCGCCATGGCGGACGGAAGCTGCGGCTTGGCCGCGCCGGCGATGGTTGCCGAAAGGGGGTCGACCAGGCCCAGGAGCCGTCTGAAACAAGAGGGCTGTTGAAGCTTCCCCATCGCGCTGGCCTCGATCTGTCGGGCCCGCTCACGCGTTACCTGAAATCGTCGCCCCACGCTCTTGAGCGTGTGAGCGCGTCCGTCGGCCAAGCCGTAGCGCATTCGGATCAGCTCCCGCTCGCGATCGGTGAGGCTTCCCAAGATGTCGGAAATCCCGGTCTTGAGTGCCCGATGATAGATCTCGCGCCGTCGCTGATGCTGGCGGTGGTCGACGATGGTTTCGCTCAACTGGTGCCGATCGCCGGTGTTGATCGGTTCTTGCAGCGAGCGCGTCTGGTGGCACATCTGCAAAGCCACTTGCGTTTTGTCAACCGACAATCCAACGGCGGCCGCCGTCTCTTCGGTCAGCGGATGGCGGTGGTGTCGGTGGGTAAGGCGCTCGGCCGCCTGGCGAATCCGGTTGACACGGTCGACCATGTGGGCCGGTAGACGAATCGTGCGGCTTTGGTCGGCAATGGCGCGGGTGATGGATTGACGAATCCACCAGGTGGCATACGTGGCGAATTTGTATCCGCGCGTATGGTCATATTTGTCCGCCGCCCACAACAGCCCGGAGTTTCCTTCTTGAATCAAATCGGCAAAACTCAGCCCGTGGTGGCGGTAGCGTTTGGCGATGGAGACGACCAGGCGCAAGTTGCCGCTGGCCAAGACCTGCCGCGCGGCGGTGTATCGTTTGTGCCAACGCCTGATTCGTGCGAGGCGATGACGGAGCGTGGCCGGGCTCTCCAAGGTCATTTCCATCAAGTGCGCCAGTTCCTGACGCCGCGCTGCCGCGTCGTCGGTATCGGGCCGACCGGCCAAGGCTCGCAACTCGGACTCTAGCGCGCTGGTGCGCCGGCTGATCGCTTCGAGTTGATCGAGTACTTTCTGCAGCCGGGGTGTGCGTGGACCGGTTTCCTCGATTAGGCGCACCGCCTTGCGGCGCCGAGCGACCATCCGTCGCCACGCCTGACGTCGAAGTCGAGCCGGCACACGCTGGTCGACGACCGTGTCGAAGTCATGCTGGTTGCAATGCAAGAGGTGGTCAAGGGTGTCGAGATTGGGCCGCAGACGCTTACGAATACGACGTTTCTCCGCGACGTTGCCCAAGGCCACGTCCACCACGCCGTCCAGGCGCGTACGGCTGTCCAAAGCGTCCCGAAAGAGTCCGGCGATCATCTGAAGAACGTAATCGGTCCCCAGCAAGTGTCGACGAAAGCGGGCTCGGGCCGAGGCAACGCGGCGCGCCGCTACAATTTCCTCGTCGCGGCTGAGCATGGGCAGTTTGCCCACCTGCTCCAGGTAAAGATCGACGGCTTCAGGGTCGGTGGCTTCCATGGCGATCGGTTGGCAAGCGGGGAGTAATCGCTGTCGGAGGCTCGTGTCGGGGCCAGCCCGGGGGACGCGCTTGCGCCCCCTGACGACCGGGCTGACCTTCTTTGAGAGAGCCATGAGAGGAACAAGACACGGCAATGGGTCCTGTTTCTGTATGTCTGTTTCCGCCGAGAGAAGGATCTTGCGACGTTTTCCGGGCGTGTTGCGGGAGAAGAGGGGAATAGCCGCCAAGGGGGGGTGTGAAGAGAGAGACGCTCCGCCCCTGTAGCGAGCCTTCGCAAGGGGTGGCTGGGGCAAATCGCAGCGGTGCCCCAGGCGGACCCAGACAGGGGCACCGCTGCGCTATGCCCCCGCCC
>CAZWWC010000029.1:18017-21240 GCA_964637625.1 uncultured Planctomycetaceae bacterium | reverse complement strand
CGCCCATCCGCTGGCCGTGCTCGAAGTCCGGCGAATCTTGTTGGAGCACATCGACGCGCTTCGCGCGCTGGCCGCCGGCGAGCCCCGGCTGCACGCAGTAGGCAGTAGGCAGCGGGCAGCAGGCAGTAGGCAGTAGGCAGTAACGGTCAGCTAATCCGGATGAGGTGGTTCTTCCGTGGGCGGCTTTGGAGGATTTTCGCATTTGCCGAGATCGAATACCTCCTTTACAAAACCGCTTCGGAAAAGCTCCATGACGCTGAGAACCGCACCGACAAAGATCAACCAGGAGCCAAACTCGTCGTTCTTCGTGAACACCACGGCGCCGGCAAGGATGACCATGGCGAATGCGATTAAATGCATGAGGGGATTCCTTCTTCAAGAACCTATCCGAAAACCGCTCGGATATTTTGGGTGGCTCACGTCTGGAACGAAGCTATCGACCCAGTTCTTGGCCCTCTGGGGCATCCCGGCGCGCCGGGATGGCCATGGCACCCAACTGCCTACTGCCCGCTGCCTACTGCCTACTGCCTACTGCCTACTTCTCGAGCACGAAGCCGACGATGAACCAGCCGTCCTTCTCGGTTTTGCCGAAGTTGCCGGCAGGGCCCAGATAGCGGCGGACGACCTGGTAGTCGGGCATCTCTTTTCCCTCAATCTGCTGCTTGCGGACCACGCCCGCTTTGCGCGGTCCGAAGAGCCGATTGAGCATCCGCGCGAACATGGTCTCGGCCTCGGGCATCTTGCCCATCCGAATCAACTCGTAGGTCGGCCGATACTCCTCGTCGGTTCGCGAAAAGGTGCGAAGGCAATCTTCACGGGCGCCGAGCCGCTGCATGGCCTGGACGACCACCTTGAAGTCCATGCTGTCGGACAAGGGGTCGGGCGTTTTGGCCCGCTCGAGCACCTTGATCAGGAAGTCGTAGTGCGAGGCGATCAGCAGATGCCCGTGGACCACCATGACCGCGGCGTGGGGCAACAGCAGTTCTTCTTCTTCGTCTTTGCCCCGGAACCGCCGTTCCCGCTTGGCGGGGCCCGGTTTTTTCTTGGGTGTGTAGTCGGGCAGCCTGATGACCGGGGCATCGGGAATGGGAATCTGCTGTTGCTCAACCGTTTCCCAGATTTCCAGCCCCTCGAACTCGCGCCGCCGGATCGTCGGATCGTCCTTGAGCATCTTTTTCACGCCGGCGGCAACCTTGTCGGCGTCGCGGACCTTGACGGCGAACAGGAGCCGTTCGCTCTTGGTCGTGATCGGCAGGACGTAATCGCTGATCACCGTAACGCGGTGGTCCAGATGCCTGATCAACTCGTTGCGCAGATCGATTTGCGGCCCATACTCGTCCTCCTTCAAGCCTTTGAGGTTCTCGTCCCAGATGCCCGTTTCCCCCTCGGCAAAGAGTTCGTCGAACGTGGGTCCGAAGTTGTCAAAAGCCTTCAGAATGTCCCAGTGGAACATGGCGCAAGTGGCAATGTCGTTGGGAATGAAAGACGGCACCGTGTAGTCGCGACTATTGGGAAAGGTGAGCATGTCCATCGAGACCTTGTCCTTGTACGGCGGCGGAGCCTTCGGATAGGGACCCGGCGCGTAAACGGCCGTGCGATGGAGAATTTCGACCTTGGTGTCCTCGAAGGCGACCTTGAAATCGATATACCCGCCGATTCCCTGAATCGCATAGAAGCCCTGGTTGCGAAAGACGTCGACCAGGGTGACGCCCTTGCGTCGTTTGTCCTGCGGTGTGGCGGCGCGGACGCACTCGATATAGCTTAGCGGTTCGACGAACCAGCGGATCTGGGGTATGGTCCGGCCGGCATGCCTCTGGCATCGGGCCATCACCTGGCGGAAGGCCGCCACGTCACCCAGCGAGTCGCCCGGCTCGCCTCGGCCCGCCTTCCGCTTGATAATACCGATCATCACGTCCGGGTCGTCGGTGGCCACCAGAAGGTTGTCGCTTTCCATAAGGAGATAGGCGACCTGGCCGGCGGGATAGTCGTGCGTTTCGGGCACATCGAACAGGAGAAACGGTACGTCCTCGACGGTTTTTTCGCTCTTCTTCGCATTCTGGCTGGCCAAGTTGGCAGAGACCTTCGCCAGCAGTTCCCTGGCCTGGGGCAGATGGCCCGTCACGTCGACCAGCAGGGCCACGGCCGCTCGGTCCTTGGCCGGCTGGATCATCGCGACGTCCATCTCGCCGCTGGGCACCCCGCGGAGATCGTCGAGCTTCAAGCCGAGTCGCTCCTGGAGCCGACTCAACCGATCGTGCAATTGACGACGCAGATCGTTGGCAAACGGTTCCATGACCGGATCGTTCATCAATTGGCCCACCTGCGTCTGGTCCCATTGCTTGGTGAGATAATCGACATTGGTTACCAACACAACGCCCTTGGTGTTCTTGGGCAGAAGCCGCTCGCCGAAACCTAATTGCTGAGCCCGGAGCGTGGGACCGACAATCAACATGATGGCTAAACAAAGCAACGCACGAGAGAGCAACCGTGGCACGATAAGTCTCCTGGGAATGCCGTAGGCGATCGAGAACCTGCTTCGAAGGACCCACTGTGGACCTTATTGATGGTCAATGTCTGCATGGAAGATGATCCGGCGGGGCAACGCAAAATGCCCTGAACATCGGGCTGCGGTCGCTCGCCCTCCGGTCATGAGCTATGCAGGGGTCAATACGTCGAGCCGCAAGGCCGGTGGGGGCTTGTTCAAAATGGAACAGCCACCGCAGTTTAGTCGGAGTGGCGAATGGACGCTAGATCGTTCAACGCAAAACGGCCGAGGTGATGTCCAAGCGTCCACGCTGTCGGAGGACCGGTCCTACCGCCAAAGATCGACGCCGCCGGTGTGATGCTGCCGTGGTCGTTGGAGTTAGGTCGAGCAGTCGCGAGCGACGCGGCAAGACGCTTTTCCCCAGTCACCCCATTCGGCCCAAGATCCCAATTGGCGATTTCTTGTTCTGGCCTTCGTAATTCGCCCGCGTGCCATTGCCGGGTGCCACTGCTGGCTTGTCCAGCAGTGCTGCACAAACACGGTTGGATGAGCCAACCATGCACTGCCAGCAGTGGCACCCGGTTCCTTGCTGCTGGACGCATGGTCCAGGGCCCGTCATAATCTCCACTATGAATCCGTTCCAGCGGGAGAGCTTAGTCAACGATCCGATCCACGGATACATCCCCTTTACCTCGACCGGGGGTGTGCCCGAGGGTGAAGTCGCCGAGCAACAAATCA
>CAZWWC010000029.1:0-17917 GCA_964637625.1 uncultured Planctomycetaceae bacterium | reverse complement strand
CCCTTTACCTCGACCGGGGGTGTGCCCGAGGGTGAAGTCGCCGAGCAACAAATCATCGATCACGCCTGGCTGCAACGGCTCCGTCACATCCACCAGCTCCAGACCGCCTGGTGGGTCTTTCCCTCGGCCGAGCACACCCGATTCCAGCACGTGCTCGGGGCGATGCATCTGGCCAGCCGGGCGGTCGGGTCGCTCTACGACAGTCTGCGGGAAGTCTGCCCCGACGTGCCCAGCCGCGGCTACATCCAGTCGCTCATGCGGATGGCCGCCTTGTTGCACGACGTGGGTCACGGGCCGTTCGGCCACTTTTTCGATGCCCATTTTCTCCAGGATTACGGGCTGAATCACGAGCTGCTCGGCGGCGAGATCATTCGCCGCGAGTTGGGCACACTGCTTCGCGGCATTCGTCGCAGTCCCGGCGCGGCGATGGAGGACGGGGAAACGCTTGACCCCGAGCAGATCGCGATCTTGATTACCCGCCCGAAGCAAGATCAGGACCAAACGATTCCCGATTGGCTCCGCCTGCTGCGGTGCCTGTTCAGCGGCCTGTATACGATCGACAACATGGACTTCGTCTTGCGCGATGCCTACATGTCGGGCTACAGCGCCCGAGCGTTCGACCTGCAGCGCCTGCTGCACTACAGCACGTTTACCCGGGCCGGGCTGACGATCCACGAACGCGGCCTGGCCTCGCTGGTCCGCTTCCTTGCGGTTCGCGGCGAGCTGTTCCAGGCGATTTACTTCCACCGCACGGTCCGTGCCCTCGACCTGGACCTGGAAGAATTGTTTGACCAGAGCAAGGCCCATCTCTTTCCCGGCAATCCGTTGGACCACCTGGACGAGTATCAGCGGTTGACCGAATGGTCGGTCCTGGTTCGGGTGAGTGATTGGACAAGAGCCGACGATCCGGCGCTCGGCGAGCTGGGTGCAAGGTGGGAGAAGCTCCTGCGCCGCGAACTCCAGTGGAAAATGGCTTGCGAGCGGACGATCTTCTTTCAGCCCGACCAGCCGGAGCGAAGCAGTGTGTTCAGCAACGCAGAGGTTTTCGAAGCGGCCGTCCGCGGCCACTTGCCCGAGACGCTGCGGGAGGTACCGCTGAAGGTTGATATAGCCCGCCACGTACATCGCCCGGGCGCCCATACGCCGGCCGCCGGTCAGAATTTTCTCTACGACCCGGCCACCGACGAGATCCGCAGCCTGGACGATCGGGCCCTGTTCCGCCAGTTGCCGATGAGTTGCCGCATCTGTCGGATTTATGCACGCGACAACCGCCACGACCGCGAGTTGGCCCGTGCCATGGACCGGCTGCTCGCCTCGGGCGACGCCGATGACGTAACCAACATGTGATTATGGGGATTGGGGATTAGGGAGTGGGGGGTGAAGTCGGGTGGCTGGGGCATAGCGAAGCGGTGCCCCAGGGAGCTGGGTGCCATGGCCATCCCGGCGCGCCGGGATGGCCATGCTCCGATACCGAACAAACATGCCCGTACATCTGTGTTTATCTGTGGTTCCTTTCTTCTGAATTGTAGCTAGACATGTCCAACCTGAATCAGTACGAAAACCCGTTGATTTTGCGTTACGCCTCGCCCCAGATGAGCGAGATCTTCAGCCCCCGGCACAAATTCACCACGTGGCGCCGGCTTTGGGTCGCGCTGGCCGAGGCCGAGGCCGAACTGGGCCTGCCGATCAGCCGGAAGCAGATCGACCAGCTCAGGACCCACACCGACGACGTCGATTTCGACGCGGCCGCCCGATATGAAAAGGAGCTGCGCCACGACGTGATGGCCCACGTCCACGCCTACGGCGACGCATGTCCCGACGCCCGGGCAATCATCCACCTCGGCGCGACCAGTTGCTTCGTGGGCGACAACACCGAATTGCTGCAGATCCGCGATGCGCTCGGGCTGGTCCGCAACCGGCTGGTCGGTGTGATCGACCGGCTGGGCACGTTTGCCGCCGAGCATCGCGACCTGGCCTGCCTGGCCTTCACCCATATGCAGCCGGCCCAGCCGACCACGGTCGGCAAGCGAGCGTGCCTCTGGGCCTACGACCTGGCCCTGGATCTGGCCGAGTTGGAGCACCGGTTCGCGCAGCTGCGGGCCCGAGGCCCCAAGGGCACGACCGGTACCCAGGCCAGCTACCTGCGGCTGTTCGACGGCGACCACGAAAAGGTCCGCCGACTCGAAAAGCTCGTCTGCCGGAAGATGGGCTTTGACGAGACCTACGCCGTGACCGGACAGACCTATTCGCGCAAGGTCGACTCGCAGGTGCTCTCGGTCCTCTCGGGCATTGCCACCAGCGCGCACAAAATGGCCACCGACCTGCGGCTTCTGCAACACCGCAAGGAGGTCGAAGAACCGTTTGAGAAAAGCCAGATTGGCTCGTCGGCAATGGCCTACAAACGCAACCCGATGCGGAGCGAGCGGATTTGCTCGCTGGCGCGTTTTGTCATGAGTCTCCAATCCAGCGCCGACGCCACGGCGGCCGTGCAGTGGTTCGAGCGCACTCTCGACGACAGCGCCAACCGGCGGCTGACCCTGCCGCAAGCCTTCCTGGCCACCGACGCCGTGTTGATCCTCTACCAGAACGTCGCCGAAGGGCTGGTCGTTTACCCGAAGGTGATCGCCGCCGGTCTAGCGGCCGAGCTGCCCTTCATGGCCACCGAAAACATCCTCATGGCGGCCGTGGCCGCCGGCGGCGACCGGCAAGAGTTGCACGAGCGAATCCGCCGACACAGCCAGGCGGCCGCCGCGGTCGTCAAACAGGAAGGCAAGCCGAACGATCTCTTGGAGCGGCTGGCCGCCGACAAGGCGTTTGCCGCGGTCGACCTGCAGGCCGCGCTCGACCCAGCGTCGTTCGTCGGCCGCGCCCCGCAGCAGGTCGACGAGTTCATGGAGGAAATCGTCGAGCCGATCCGACGGCGTTATCCCGACGCGCTGGGCACCTCGGGCGAAGTGAAGGTGTGAGGGGAGGGATTGGGAGATGGGGATTGGGGATTAGTAGATGCGTCGTCACGTACCATGAATGGCTGCTGGAGAAGCCAGCCGTGGCATCCGGCGACCTCGGCTACCTTCGAGGTGGTTCCACCGTTTCGAGATAGACGATCTTCCGTGTATTCACCATGATCGTCTTGCGTGAGCCTGGTTGCTTCATCACGACGAACCCACCGACGCTTCGTACCAACGTACCCTCGAAGGACTTGCCACCTTCGAGATGCACAAAGACATGCTTCTGATGAAGTCCAACAAAGGGATCGGAATCTCCCTTATTGGGACCGGAGTTTGTATACACGTTCTTGGTGTTTACATGGACATTCTGGGCATTCGGATATACATTCTTGGCCGCCGGATACACATTGTCGGTGCGTGCCCACACACTTTCGGCGTTGGGATAAACATTCTTGGCGTTGGGATACTCCCCCGGATGCACGTTCTTGGTGCTTGCATACACGTTTTGTGCGCTGGGATATGCACTCTTGGCGTTGGGATACACCGGGGTCCTTTGATACCTGTTTCTGGCACCAGGATGCCTGCGCGTGGGCCTCGACGGCCTCACGGCAAACGTCGAGCTTGCCGTCGCGCTCGATGCCCACTGCCGCGTGCCGTCCTTGCCAACCAACTCGACGGCATCGATTTCGTTCCATCCGTGCCGTCGGGTCGTATCCAGGTAGATTTTGATCGACTTGGTGACAACGTTGCCCTTGACCTTGACGGTGAAATCGGCCGGGGCTTCGGTAGTCGGGTCTTGTCCTTCCCATAAGGTGCGTTCGACTTCTTTGCTTATCATAAGAACAGCCGTCACCTTACTGACGGCGCCCGGGTTGTACGTCTCTCGGATGCGTATCTCGGAAATGGCGGTCGCCTTGTCGAAGTCGACCCGCAGCCACTCCACGCCGCCGTCGGAACGCAGTGAAGCCCAGGCCGTGGGAATGTCGCCCGCCTGATGCGTGTCGGGGGCGCCGGTCGCCTGCTCGGGGCCCCAGTTTCGCTTGGCCGTTGGTGGCGTCGATATGTCGATAAACTCCACCGACTCCACTTCTTCCGCGACACACGGTGACAAGCAGAGGTATGCCGACGCGAAGAAAAAGATAGCTCTTGCTCGATTGACCCTACTTCTCATTTTCTTCTCCTTGCTGTTGACGAGAACCTTCACTACTCGGGAAGCCAAGGCCCGTGTGCCCTCGGCACGGGAGGTTGCCAGCAACCTGGGCCGGCCCGCACTCTACCAGTAGATATGCACCGGAAGCTGTTTCTTAGCCTAGAATTCGGCCTGAAAAAGGAGAACCCTCACAAAGAGGGGGCGCCCGATCATGAGAAGCAGAGTCGGCAGTGGAATCGCCGGGTGCCTGGGCCATAGCGCAGCGGTGGCCCAGAAACAGTTGCCTCACCACGGAGGTCGCGGAGGAACACGGGGGTTTTGTGCCGAACCGCGGATGCACGCAGATAAACGCGGATGAGACGAAGTGTGTTCAGCACTGCTGGGCAAGCCAGCAGTGGCACCCAGCGCCAATCGCGACACTTGTTCTATTGGACTGAGGTCTTCGTTTCACCACCAAGGCCGTAGTGATTCACAACAAACTCGTGAACGTATGCTTCTTCAGCATCTCTCTTGACACCATGACGGTATTTCAGGGAGACGACTGCGTCCTTGTTGGGAGGCTCCACTGGAATTCGTTCGGCGAAGTATTCATACCTTTGCTGCGGGCCCAGGACGCCAAGCTGCCGAAGGGCAGCCCCTACCTGCCTCCTCTGTTCATCCAATCGCTTCCAATCTGTCTTTTCCTCCAGGACCCTTGAATTTGTCGCTCTGGGGGCATAGGCGTTCCGGGCATTCCGCACGGCATGAAGCTGGCAGGCAACGGTGCTGTCTATTTCACCCGCGTCCTTCAAGATCTCGATCTTGTCAGACAGAGTGTTCTTCCTCCCAGGCGTACCCGAGTGTGAGATATAGACTTGGAGCGTCTCATCCAAGAAGCTGGCCAGGGCTACCGTCAGTAGTGAGATGATACCACGATCCAACAAGGAGTCGTCAAAGCGAGGGCCCAGAAAGTTCAACCCGTCGTAATGCCGAACGACAACGCCCTGGATCAACAGCCAGTCCCAAGCGTCCTTTATTTCTTTGAATGGATCGCATGTGTCATCTGCCACTCCCCTCTGGCGTACCAGCCTTGGACAGGTGCCTCGCTGACCCCGGGTGCGACTCCTGGCTTGCCCAGCAGTGTCTCTGCCATCTTCGTGCCCTTCGTGATCTTCGTGGTTCATTTCTCCTTGGAACCACGAACGGCAAGAGAAGTTTATCTGTGTTCATCCGTGTGCATCTGTGGTTCCGGCAAGACCACCGTGTTCCTCCGTGGACTCCGTGGTGAATCAACATCTCTGGGCCACCGCTGCGCTATGGCCCAGGCACCCGATGTAGTCTCATGTTCTATACGTCGAGCAGGCTCGACGGCTAGAATCGTTTCCACCGTCGAGAGTGTATTACCCGACTTTGCGGACCACGCCGACCAGAATGCCGAGGATCTTGGCGTTTTTGACGTAGATCGGCTTCATCGACGCGTTGGCCGGTTCGAGGCGAATCCGGTTCTTCTCCGGGAACCAACGCTTTAGCGTGGCTTCGCCCTCGTCGGTCAGCGCGACGACGGTCTGGCCCTTGCGGGCCGTCGACTGGCGGCGGACGATCACGTAGTCGCCGTCGGCGATCTGGTCCTCGACCATCGAATCGCCGTCGACTTCCAGCGCGAAGAGGTTTTCGTCGTCCGTGTCGAACATTTGGCCCAACTCGAGCCGCTCGTCCTGCTCGACCGCCTCGTGCAACACGCCGGCGGCGATCCGGCCGGCCAAGGCCAGGCCGCGCTCGCCCATCGGGCCGGCGACCAGTTGGATCGCCCGGGAGCGATTGGCCTCTCGCGTGATGAGCCCTTTTCTCTCCAGGGCCTTCAGATGGCAAACGACGCCGTTGGGTGAGCGGATTCGGAAATGCTCGCCGATCTCGCGGACCGTCGGGCCGTAGCCCCGGCCGCGGATCTTGCTACGAATGAACTCGTAAACGTCCCGCTGACGCTCGGTCACTTGCTCCAAGGGTTCCATTCGATACCCCCTATTGTAGGAATGCGCCCCGACCTAATGTACACTTTCTGGACAATTGTACAATATACGGGTGTACACAGTCAAGCTAGATCGGCTCATTTCCGCGCGGGCGAGCAGGAAAAACCGGCCCTACCATTCCTGCCCGTCCCAGCGAACAAACGCTTCCAGGGCGTAGTACTCCGGCAGCCCCAGCCGGTTGTAGAGATCGGCGGTGGCACGGTTGCGATCTTCGGCCCTCTGCCAGAACTCGCGCGGATCGTCGGGCCCGGGAAACAGCGCGGAGTCCTTCTGCGATTCGTGTCGGAAGATGGCCTCCTTCTTTGTCTTCAGGTCTTGCGGGCTCAGCGGCACGGTGACGTCGATGACGTGGGGAGCCCATTCTTGCCAAGCGCCTCGATACAACAGGACCTCGGGCCGGTTGCCCGCGGCCGCTTCGATTTCCTCCAGTGCCTGGAAGATCACCTGCGCGCAGACACGATGCGTGCCGTGAGGATCGGACAGGTCGCCGGCCACGTAGATCTGACTGGGCTCGATCCGCTCCAGCAGCGCGCGGACCAGCCGAACGTCTTCCTCGGTGGGCGGCCTCTTGACCACGGTGCCCGTCTGATAGAAGGGCAAATCGAGGAAGTGGAGATTCTGCTCCGCGATACCGCACACCCAGGCGGCACTCTTGGCCTCGCTCCACCGGATCAGGGATTTGATTCTGAGCACGGCCTCGGTGTCCGGATCGCCCGCTCGCTTCGAGACCAGCGACCGGCCGACTTCGGTCTCCAGCAGCGGCGACTTCTCGTCATCGATGCCGAATTGACGATTGAGTTCGGTGATCAGGTCGGCCACCTGCCGGGCGTCGTGATCGAACACGGCGATGTTGCCGCTGGTCATGTAGGCAACGTGGACGTCGTGGTTGTCTTCCACCAACCGGATTAGCGTTCCGCCCATGCTGATCACATCGTCGTCCGGATGGGGACTGAAACAGAGGACCCGGCGGGGCTCGGTGCCGGCCGGGTGGTATTCGATCGTGTCGATCATTCGGCGGAACACGCGATGGGCGATCCGAGACGAAGGCCCGAATTGGCGAAGCAACGAGTAGAGACCCTGCTCGCGGAAATCGTCATCGTCGAGCTTCAACAGCGCCTTATTCGTCTTCTCGCAAAGCCACAAGACGGCCCGTTTGACCAGTGCGTCGTCCCACGCGACGTGGCCGAGCACCCAGGGCGCGGCCCGGGCGGTCAACTCGTCGGCGGCCGCGGCGTCCAGCAGAAAGGACGCGTCGACGTGTTGGCGAAGGAAGCTGGCCGGGACACGCTCGGTCATGGGCCCTTCGACCGCTTCGCGGATGACCCGCGCCTTGTGCTCGCCGAACGCCAGTAAAAAGATCTTCTTGGTCTCGAAGATCGTACCGATTCCCATCGTCAGTGCCTGGGTCGGAACGTCCTCGATCTTGAAAAAGTCGGCGGCCGCGTCCATGCGCGTGACCCGATCGAGCGTGATAAGCCGGGTACGGCTGTTGCGAGCACCGAACGGCTCGTTGAACCCGATGTGGCCGTTGCGGCCGATGCCAAGAATTTGAATATCGATGCCGCCGAACCGTTGAATCGCCTCTTCGTATTGCCGGCAGTGTGGCTGGACGTCCTCCGGCACGATGGTGCCATCGGGGATATGGATGTTTTCGTCGGCGATGTTGACGTGATCGAAGAACGTCTCGCGCATGAAACGGTGATAACTCTGTAGCGCCGTCGGTGCCAAGCCGTAGTATTCGTCAAGGTTGAACGTGACCACGTTGGCGAAATCGACGCCTTCATCGCGGTGCATACGGATCAATTGGCGATAGATGCTCACCGGCGTCGACCCGGTGGCCAGCCCGAGGACCGTTCTTTGACCCAAGGCATTGCGCTGGCGAATCATCTCGGCGATGGACTCGGCGACATAGTGCGTGGCATCGCGGTCGGAATCGAAGACGTAGCAGGGAGTCTCCGTGGCGGGAACCATTTCGGCATTGGGTTGCATGACATGCTCAATGGCAGGGAGGGTGGGGTGTGAATACCGTCTCGTGTTTGGCGGTCGGGCTTGCCCGACGTTGCGGTTACCGTGCCGAGGCGTTCACCCGCGGCCCCTTCAACGCGTAACCACCATGTTGTCGCGGTGAATGACTTCGTCGTACGGATGATGGCCCAGCACCCCGGCGATCTCGTCGGTCCGCAGACCCTTGATCCGCCGAATCTCGTCGGACGAATAGTTGGTCAGTCCCCGGGCGAACTCGACGCGGCCGGCGTCGCCGAGCGCCACGACGTCTCCTTTCTCGAACTGACCCACCGCGTCGAGCACACCGATCGGCAGGAGGCTTCGTCCGCTGCTCTGGACGGCTCGGCACGCTCCGTCGTCGAGCACCAAATGGCCGCGCGGCTGGACCGTGAACCCGATCCAGCGCTTCCGTGCCGCAACGGTCTGGCCCTGGGCCAGAATCAACGTGCCGACCTCCTGGCCGGCGAGGATCTTGGTCAACACGCCGGGCATTCTTCCCGAGGCGATGATCACGTTTTCACCGGCCGTGGTGGCCAGTCGAGCGGCTTCCAGCTTGCTGGCCATGCCGCCTTGGCCAAGCCCGGTGGCCTCGTCGCGGGCCAGACAATAGACCGAGTCGTCCAGATGCGTGACCGTCCGGACGATTTTAGCCTCCGGGTCGCCGGGCACCCCGTCGTAAAGCCCCTCGACGTCGGAGAGCAACACCAGCAGCGGCGCCTGGATCAGGTTCGTAACGATCGCCGCCAACCGGTCGTTGTCGCCGAACGTGATTCGCAGCTCGTCGGTGCTGAGCGTATCGTTCTCGTTGATGATGGGTATCGCCCCAAGATCGAGCAACGTCAGGAGCGTGTTCCGAGCATTGAGGTAGCGGGCGCGGTTCTCCAGGTCCTCGGCGGTGACGAGGATCTGAGCGGCGTGCCGGCCGTGGGCCCTCAGCGAGCGCTCGTAGGCCTCGACCAGCGCACTCTGTCCGATGGCCGCCACCGCCTGAAGCTGGGCCAGGTCGGTCGGCCGCCGGTTCATCCCGAGCCGCCCCATGCCGGCTCCCACCGCGCCCGAACTGACCAGGGCCACCCGACGACCCGTCTGGATCACCTCGTGCAACTCCTCACCCAGCCGGGCGATCTGGTCGTAGTCGAGAAGTCCGTCGGAGCCGGTCAAGACCCGGGTACCAACCTTAACCACTAAAGTGGTGGCCGCCGTGGCGATCTCTTGACGTAAGAGATAAGTCATGGGCAGGAAACACACTGAAACCCGTAGGGTGGGCATTGCCCACCGGAATCATTGGGTCCCGGCGCGCCGCGACCCAAGCGAAACACCAAGCATAACGCACCAACCGCCGGACCAAAAGAGACGATCGGCAAGTTGCTTGTGGAAACGGCCCGGAATCGTACAATGAATGAGGGGAGTTGGTCGTACCGTACCGCGTTGCAGGATGTTACGTTTAGCGGGCGGGCTCTGCCCGCCGTTGTAGTCGTGGTACCGACGCGCTTATGCACGGCAACGGCGGGCAGAGCCCGCCCGCTAAACACCAATGTGCCGCACTTGTCGTTTTCCCAGGAGGTTCCACCCGTATGGGCCAGTTGCATGAAGAATGCGGCATCGCGGCGGTCTATCACCTTCCCGGAGGCGAACCCAACCCATTGTGCCCCAAACAGGGGCCCGAGGAGGTCTCGCGGCTGATGCCGCGGATGTTGCTGGACATCCAGAACCGGGGCCAGTTGGCCGCCGGCATGACGAGCTACAATCCCCAGCGCAAGCAACTGATCGACACGCACAAGGAAGTCGGCACCGTGGCCGAGGTCTTTCGGACCAATCACCGCGCCAAGCACGAGAGCCTCATGCAGCAGTACGTGGGCCGAGCGGCCATCGGCCACGTCCGCTACGCCACGTGCGGCCAGACCGACCGAAGCTACGCCCAGCCGTTCGAGCGACACCACATCCGCAAACACAAGTGGTTCAGCTTCGCCTTCAACGGGCAGTTGGCCAACTTCGATCAGCTTCGCTCCGAACTGCTCTCCGACGAGGACAACTACCTTGCCCGCGACACCGACACCGAGATCTTCATGCACGTGATCAGCAAGGCGCTGTCGCAGCAGCCCAGCCCTTCGCTGATCGACGTCTTTCGCCAGTTGGCCTCGCGGTTCGACGGGGCCTATAGCCTGGTGCTGTTGGACGCGCTGGGCGAGATGGTCGTCGCCCGCGATCCGCTGGGCATCAAGCCGCTGAGCTACGCGATCGACGGACCCTTGTTTGCGGCGGCCAGCGAAAGCGTGGCCCTGCTGAATCTCGGGTTCGACTCCGAGGCGATCCAGTCGCTTCTGCCGGGCCAGGCCGCCGTGATCACGGGCGGGAAGTTCGAGGTCCAGCGATTCGCTTCCAGCCCACACGCCGCCCATTGCTTCTTCGAATGGGTCTACTTCTCCAACGTGGCCAGCACGATGGACGGCTGTAGTGTCTATCTGGCCCGAAAGGCGCTGGGCGAGGAACTGGCCCGGCTGGAGACCCTCTCGCTAGACGAAGACACCATCGTCGTGCCCGTGCCCGACACGAGCAAGGCGGCGGCCGACGCGATGGCCTACAAGCTCGGCGTGCCCAGCCTCGAAGGGTTGATTCGAAACCGCTACAGCGGGCGGACATTCATCGAAGGAGGCAGTGCCCGAAAACGCAAAGCCGAAACCAAGTACACGCCGCTGCCCGAGGTCCTCGAAAACCGGCGTGTCCTGCTGGTCGAAGATTCGATCGTTCGCTCGACGACCATGCGGGTCTTGATCGAGCGGATTCGCAAGGTGGGCCGCGCGCGGGAGATCCACGTCCGGGTGGCCTGCCCACCGATCATCTCACCGTGCTTCTACGGCATCGACATGTCGACGATCGACGAGCTTTTCGCGCCGAAGTTCGTCGGCGACGGGCCGCTAACGCCTGAGATCGAAGCCGAAATGGCCCGCTCGCTCGGCGCCGACTCGCTCCGCTACCTGCCCGTCGAATCGGTCGCCCGGGCCATCGGCCTGGATGCCGACCAGCTTTGCCGGGCGTGCATCACGGGCGAGTATCCCACGCCGGCCGGTCAGGAACTGGCCGGCCGTGCCCACGAGAACTCTCGCAACGGCCTCCCCGGGCGGACGTACGAACGGGCCGGCAACAGCCGGTAGCCGCAGGTCGGACTTTTGCTTGACAGCGACATCCCGTGTACCCACAATGAAAGTGGTACCACTGGGACTCTCCCAGAACGGTCCAGGGCAAGAGCAACTGGTCCAATCCATTAAGCACCGTCGGCGGCCATGAACGGGATGACTGCGATCTTTCGCCTGGCGGTTGGGACACTTGCGGTCGCTTCGGCCACCGCCGCCGGCGCGTGTACGATCGGCGTGGCCGACGGAAGCGTTTCGGTCGACGGCCGTGGGCTCCTGTGGAAATCGCGCATGCTCTCCAGTGTGCCGCTGAACGAAGTCGTTCACGTCACCGCAAGCCCCTACGACTATATCGGCATCCGCAGCCAGGGTGGTAGCGTCATGCTGGGGCTCAACGCCGCCGGCCTCTCCACCGGCAATTCGCTCGTCGGCAGCGGTGCCGGCGGAAACGGCACCTTCATGCGAAACGCCCTGGAGGACTTCGACTCCGTCGATTTGCTGCGGGACTATATCGTGCAGGAATTCTCCCTGGGGAACCTCGACAACGTGACCGGCTGCTTCCCCTTTCTCGACGCATCCGGCGACGCCACCATGTTTGAGATCGACAAGGACGCGGCGCTCTACGAGTACTCCACGCAGGATCCCGACCGCGCGGCGCAGAATATGCTCGGCTGGGTCGTCCGCGCCAACGAGTTCCACGCCCGGACCGACGGCACCGACGAGGTGACGATCGGTGGCCGATATAACTCGGGACGAGTGAACGTCCAAGGACTGATCTCGCCGGCCGACGCGCAAGGATCGGACGCGGTGGACCACGATCTCTCGGCCAAGACCATCACGCAGGGCAACCAGGGCAGCACCGGCTATGAGTTCATGCGCTACGGGCCCGACCGGCCGCTGAGCACCATCGCCAGGAGCACCAACTGCTCTTCGATGACCGTGCAGGGCGTCGCGCCGGATGAAGATCCCGCGCTGGCCACGATGTGGGCGATGCTCGGACAAGCGAACTACGCCATCGCCGTTCCCACCTGGGTCCGCGTGGCCGACGTGCCCGACTGCCTGGCCGACGGGGAGATGATGGCCGCTCGGTCCTACTCCCTGTACGGCAAGGGAGATGAGACGGCGACCCAGGCCAGCACGCTGCCCGCCGAGGAACATCTCTTCGACGAGGTTGACCAACTGCTCGAACATTGGCGATCGGCCGGTACTCCATCGGTCGAGGAGATGCACCGGGTCGAGCATCGCATGGCCACGGACGCCTACAGCCTGATGGATTGCCTCGACAACTTCCAATACGACAACAAGGCACCGACGGTGGCCCTGCAGGGCACGGCTTCGGGCTTCGTCTTCGATTTCACGGCCGCGGCCGCCGACACCGACGGGACGATCGACGGATACGAATGGGCGTTCGGCGACGGGGACGTTTCCAGTGAGCCGTCGCCCTCGCACACGTTCGACGATCCCGGCTGGTATCTTGTCTCGTGCACGGTGCTGGACGACGACGGCGTGAGCACGACCGACTGGCAGCACTTGAACGTCGTGCCTGGGGCGATCCCCGGCGACGCCAACGGCGACTACGTGGTCGACGGGGAGGACGTCAAGCAGCTGGCGGCCAACTGGGGCGAAATCAATGCCACGTGGAGAATGGGCGACTTCGACGACGACGACCTGGTCGGCCCGGCCGACGCGTCGATTCTGGCGGCCCACTGGACCAGCGACACCGGCGAGTCAACCACCGTGCCCGAGCCGAGCACGCTCGTCCTGTTGGCCGGGTGCCTGCTCGTCTGCGCGTGGCGAGAGCGTCGGTGCTGATAGAACATTGGCCCGCGTCGGGTGGCATGCTCATGCTTGCGACTTCAGCGGTGAGTGCGTTGAATCGGGGACACAATGGATCGGCATCAGAAAGCAAGAGACGCGCTAGGTGCACAAGACGCAAGCGTTCGTCACGTGCGATGGCTGGTTAGGCGTTCAATGGGGGCTTGCTGAGCACCTACTCGGCATCTCCCCCTTTAATGATGAAGTCGCCACCTTTTCCGGCTGGGCCTCCGTCTCCTGCACGGTAACTGCCTGACCCAAGCGTCACGTCCCCACCCGCCGCGCCACGACGACCGGTTCCACCTTCGATCCGAACATCTCCCCCGGGGCCCTCTTTACCCGAGCCGGCCGCAACTTCTCCAGAAACCGACACGGAGCCTGCCTTCTGTTGACTCCCGGCAAGCATCGCTGGCAACGCCGAGTAAAGCGCATCCCGATAACTCTTTACCTCACGCTCGGTGAGGCCCTTGGTTTGGCTGGTCGTCGTATCGTACTGGTCGTGGTGGGAAAGACACAACCAGCATAGGTTGTCGACGGCATTGTTGGTGCGATTGTGATCGAGGTGGGCAATCTGCCCGGGCTTTTCAGACGGGTCCCCATGAAGGCCGAAGCACAGGGCGCAGCGGCGCCCACTCTTGAGGATCACCTCTGTCTCGACAGCCTTTGAGATTTTGGGCCGACGAAGTGCCATGCCTCTCTCCTTATGCCTGGGTCCAGTATTACTCTCCAGCCGCGCCGTCCTCGGTGTCGGCTGGAAGCGATTGATGGCCCTTCCGTTTGTTCTTCCACTCGTCTGCCGTGCGGAACAGGCTCTTGAACGCATTCTTGAAGTCCCGGCTCTTGTCGAGTGCCGAGATGTCCACAACGTAGTTGCAGCAACTGAGGAGACGCTCATTGATGAAGCATTTCTTCCCCTTGGCGTCGGTGAAGTCGAAATACGCGGCCAGAACTCGAATGCCTTGCTTGTTGAGTGCGCGAACGAGGGGAACAAAATCGCCATCCCCCGTAACAAGTACAGCGATGTCGATCTTTCCGTCGAGTCCGGTCTGCAGGGCGTCTACTGCGAGGGCTACATCCGTTCCCTTCTCCCCCTGGCTCTGAGACATGGGCAAGTACTTCGGCTCAATCCCAGCATGTAAAAGGTCGTGGTAGCGGTTGCGATCGGAACGCAACTGCTTTTCGGTTGAATCCTTAACCGAGAAAAGCCCTTGGTGCCAGGCCGCATAAACGACCTTGTAGCTGGCAAAGCCCTGTTCTTCTGTGCTGATGAAATGTTCCAGGAAGCCATGAAAGGGCTGAAAGCTCAACCAACCGACCTTCCGGTCGTGGTAGAAGTATCGTTGCGCTTGTGCAAAGAAGGACCCGTCGTAGAACACGCCAATTCGGCATATGGAGCTTTCGGTCTTCATCTCCATTTATCCTCTCTTGGCCGATATATTGGTGTTTGACATTGTCTGCACGTCGAGCCCACCCCACGACCGCGCATGATCGATGCTACTGGGGCTCAACTCGGTTGTCAACGATCCCCCTGCAGTACCAGGTGGCTTATTGGTGGGCGATGCCCACCCTACTCAGAACTGCGCCAGCCCTGCGCCGTCGGTGGCGATGCACGGGAGGATTGCCGGCTTGAGGTCTCTGGGCCGGTAGAAATGTTTTGTCAGAGCCCTGCGCACGGCGTCGACCTGATCGCGGCGGGCAAGGATCATGATGCAGCCGCCCAGCCCGGCGCCGGCAAGCTGGGCGCCGACCACGCCCGGCACAGCGTCGGCCACGTCGACCATCTCGTCGATCTCTGGCGTGCTGCACCGATAGGCGCCCGGCTGCATAAAGAGTTGCGCCTGCATGACGCGTGCCGGGTCCTCGCTGGCCAGATCGGCGATCAACCGTTCGAGGTACCTGTCGGTGCACGGCTCGTCGATCGTCTCGTACGCACCCGCTGCATTGCGACGGCTGACCCGATCGCCGTCGTGGCTGATCTCCATCAACCGGCCAAATTCCCGGATGTGTCCCGGCTGAATCAAATCTCCACAGATCTTGCTTCGCATGATTTCGGCCGCACCGAAGAGCAGGATGCCGCGTGGGTTGTAGTGCTCGGGCTCCGAATGCGTGGCGAAGTTGGACTCAAGCATCGCGCCGTGCTCTTCCGAAAGCATGGAGCGGAACTCCTTTCGGGTCATGTACTGCGGCACCTTCAGCAAGCTGCGGTAGACGTCGCTGGTGGTGCAGCCGATCCGCTCCGGGTCGATGTCGCGAACGTATTGCACCACGGAGGCGAGCTCCGGCGAGCGATGCTTGAAAAGCGCAAGCCCCAGGTTGTAGCAAGCCACCTTCTCGTTGAACGTATGCCTGGCCGAGGCGCTTTTGGCCGCCTTGATATGGCTGTTGGCGATGATCACCTGATAGTCGTCGGGCGCATCGATGACGCGCTCGACCCGAAAGGGAAGATAGGCTACGTTGGCGATCTTTCCGCGTTGGCCGAGATAGATGGCGGCGTGGTCTCCGGCGCCGCCGCGTGAGCCGACGAACCACTCTCCCTCGCCACACAGGTCGATGAATTGCTGGCTGGTCAGCTCGAAGTTGTTCAGCGCGATGGCCGCCTGAAGCGTGGCCACCACGAGTGTCGAGCTGCTGCTTAAGCCCGCGGCCATGGGAACGTTTCCGTCGATCGCCACGTTGATGCCTCGGATTTGAATGTCCTGATACTGATGCTGCAGGCGGAGCATGGCGGCCTTGACGTAGTTGCCCCAATCGCCGGGGGCGGTGTAGAGCAGGTTGCGGACCCAATCGCTGTCGACGAAGTTGGTCCAGTCGCTCCATCCGAATCTCCCGATCAGCTCGGAGATGTTGAAGCGAACCGGTTTGAACTTACGTGGCTGGGCGCTGACGGCCAGGACGTTGTTGTCCCCCCGCGGCCCGGCCACCGCAAGCGTCTCGCGGTCGATGGCCAGGAAGTTGGTCGATCCGCCGCGGTGATCGACGTGTCGGCCCATCAGGTTGACGCGCCCCGGCGCGCGAACGATGCACACTTTTCCGTCGAAGCCGAACCGCTTCCCATAGCACTTCAACACGGTGACGAGGTCTTTGATTTTGTCGCGATGGATCGAGCTTTCCGGGCCATAGATGCCCGAGAGCCACCGGCCGAGGCTCGGTTTTTGCTGTTCGATCTTGGCCAACCACTGCCGGACGGTGCCGAACTGGTTCGCTTTCAGGCGTGGACGCTCCGGCGCCGCCTTGCTCTTCGTGCGGCGGAGCTTCTTGCGGCGAACGTAGTCGGCAATGGCCAGCAACTCGTCGGGGGAATTGAAACCCTGGACCCAATGCCGATCGTCGGCCCCAATCGCGCGAATCTTGTAGCGGGTCTGCCCGGCGCTGTCTCGAAGCGCGGCAAGGCACTTCACGACGTCGGTGAGGTAGTATTCGCCCTGGGCATTGTCGTTGCGCAAGAGACCCACTCCCGTATAAAACACCTCGTCGCGAAAAAGATAGAGGCTCGGGTTCAAGCCGGTGCACATCCGGTCGATCTGCCCGGCCGTGTAGCGACGGCCGTCGATCGAGCGTCGGTAGCCTGACGAATCGAGCAGTCGCTTCAACTCGGCCCGATCGACGGTGGCGCGGCGCTGGGCCAGTTCGAGCAACTCGGGCACGGCGGTGGCTTGTTTGTCCGGCTTGTCGATGTATCGGGCAATCACCTCCAGGATCTTCGGCCCGGTGAGGCTCGTGCGCTTGGCAAGTTGCTCATCCAACTCGTCGACAATGGCTTGCTTGGCCAGATCCGTCTGCTCGATGATGTCCATCGCCTGGCCGTCCTGATCCAGAAGAACACGCCCGGCCGTGACGTCGGTCCCTTTGCGCCTCGGCAGCGTCAAGAGGGCCATGTCGGCATTCTGCTTGACGTAACCGCTCACCAGGGTCTCGATGGCGGCATCCTCGATGTACTTGTCGCCCATCGTCACCAAGACATGGCCCTCGTAGCCCATGGTCTGCAATGCCTCGGCGGCCACTTTCGCGGCGTGGCCCGTGCCGAGTTGCGGTTGCTGATAGACGTACATGACGTCCGGATGTTCCGGGCAAACCGTTTCGAGGACCTGCTGGGCCTTGCTGCCGAGGACCAGCAGAAAACGGGAGAAGCGGTTCCGCTTGAAGGCGCCGATCGCCCGATTGATCGCCGGAACCGAGTCGATCTCGAAACAAACCTTGCCCAGTTCGCTTCGGCCCATGCGCGTACCCTTGCCGGCGGCAAGGATGACCACGACGGTATTCTCGGCAATCCGCTGGTTCTGTGGCATCGTACTACGTCCCCCTCCCCACGCACGTCTTGGTTGACGACACTGTCAGTAGTTCCAAGTTCTATTGAGATCCGGCATTGTCATTCTGAGCGCAGCGAAGAATCTCCTTGGCCATCGAGATCCTTCGCTACGCTCAGGATGACCTGCTGAGGTGTCAGCCAGCCAAACTTGGAACTACTGACTGTCCGAATACCTCTATTAGTACCAAACCGGCAGTCGAAATACAATTGACGGGATGACCTACTTATCGCCGCGGTTCTATCTTGCGAGATTTCGGTCCGGCGTGGTATATTCCCCGTTTACTCAAGTCCCCTAGCGTTGCGGAGTTGTCGCATGCGTACCGGTAATGTCCTCGACCTGATCGGAAACACGCCCTTGGTCCAACTGGCCGGCGAGAACATCTTCGCCAAGGCCGAGTTTCTCAATCCGGGCGGAAGCATCAAGGACCGCGTCGCCCTGGCCATGCTCGAAGGAGCCCAGCGCGACGGACGCCTCAAACCTGACACGATCATCTGCGAACCGACCAGCGGAAACACGGGCATCGGCATCGCGCTGATCGGGCGAATGAAGGGCTACC
>CAZWWC010000028.1:0-21429 GCA_964637625.1 uncultured Planctomycetaceae bacterium | reverse complement strand
CGTAGTCGCCACGGCACAACTCGCAATGGTCGGTCGCGGCGTCGGCCACGCCGCCGGTCAGGCGATTGCCCGAGCGGCTCAACTCGCGATGGCACAGGACGATCGCCGCACTGCCCGAGCCGATCGTCAACGAAGCAAAGGCCGACTTGATGTCTTTTCGCGTCAAGTCATGGTCGGCGTTGAGCTTCTCGATCGTGGTTTCGACCAGGCCGCGGCCGCACTCCGTGCCGACGATCACGCCGGCGCGGACCTGGCCCAGCTCGATCATGTCGGCCACCTGGACCATGCCGTCGAGCAGTCCAAGGCACGCGTTGGAGACGTCGTAGACGATGCACTCCGGCGGCAATCCGAGCCCGTGGTGCACGCCGGCCGCCGTGGCCGGTTCGAGATAATCGCGGCACACTGAGCCATGCACCAGCGCGCCGACGTCCCGCCGGTCGATGCCTGCCTGCTCGATCGCCCCTCGGGCCGTCGCAATGCTCACCTGACCCGGCATCGTCCCCGGCGGCCAGAAACGGCGCCGGCGGATACCGCTCATCAATTCGAGGCGTCCCTCGGGCAGGCGCAATCGCTCGTAGAGTGGCTCCAGGCGCGTTTCAATCTCCGCGGACGTAACGATTTCCTCGGGCAGCCCGCAGGTGATCGCCTCGAGACAGACGTTTTCGTAGCGGCAATGCATCGGCGCCGGCGTCCTACGTTGAGCCCGGGCACGAACCGTCCGACTGTTCGAGCATCGAGATCTTTTCGACACGTCGCTGGTGCCGTCCGCCCTCGAATTCCGTCTTCAACCAGATCTCGACCAATCGATCCACCAGCCGCTCGCCCAGAATATCGCCCGAGAGACAGAGCACGTTCAGATCGTTGTGTCGTCGGCTCATTTCCGCGGTGACGTAGTCGTGCACCGGCGCCGCGCGAACACCGGGGAACTTGTTGGCCGCGATGCACATGCCCAGCCCGGAGCCGCAGATGAGAATGCCGCGATCGACTTCGCGCCGGCTCACCCGGCCCGCGACTTCGGCGGCAATGTCAGGGTAGTCGACACTCCCCTCGCAGGTCGTGCCAAGGTCGACGACTTCCTGACCGAGTTTATCGAGCAGACTGACGACCTTCGACCGCATGTTGACGCCGCGATGGTCGCTGCCGACCGCAATGCGCATCGTGCTGATTCTCCTCCTCGACCTCTACTTCCTCAAAACACGTCAAGACCGAGCTGCCCGGCTCCGGAATACGCGTTTGTCCTCGAAAGGACGTCTTGCCTCCGAAATCGACCTCAGCGGCCTTCAAGGGCAAACTCGCGGCAAGACAGCTTTCCACCAGCGGCGGATGTGAGAAGCGATTGGGAACCCAACTGCTCGATGCCAACAGGCCACTGATTTTAGAGCGTAGCCGGCGATCCTGCAATGACGCCCCCCGACATGGTCGGCGCAAGGAGTTTCACATGGTTGCGTCATTTGCGCAGCTTCACACCGCAGGCCTCCTGTGCCCGCAGGAGCACTTCCGCCGCTTTGTTTCTCGCCCGGGCCGCTCCGTCGCCCAGGATCTCGCGGAGCCGCTCCGGCTGGGCCTCCAGCTCGGCGCGCCGCGCTCGGGCCTCGGCAAAATGCTCGATGGCCACCTCGGCGAGCTTCTTTTTCACCTCGCCGTAGCCAAAACCGCCCCGGCGGTACGTGGCCGCCATCTTCTGCCGGGCCTCATCGGTGGCAAAGAGCGAGTAAAGCTCGAACAGATGGTCGCTGTCCGGATCCTTCGGCTCCTCCATCGGACGCGAATCGGTCTTGATACGCATGATCTGTTTCTTGAGCACCGCGGGTTGCTCGAAGACCTCGAGCGTGTTGCCGTAGCTCTTGGACATCTTCTCACCGTCGGTGCCCGGCACCCGGGCCGAGCTGTCGAGAACCCTCGCCTTGGGCATGACAAACGTCTCGCCGAACTCGTGATTGAAGCTGGCCGCCAGGTCGCGACAGACCTCGATATGTTGTACCTGGTCCTCGCCGACCGGCACCAGGTTCGAGTCGTAGGCCAGGATGTCCGCGGCCATGAGCACGGGGTAATTAAACAACCCGGCGTCGGCCCCGAGCCCACGCGTCTTCTTGTCCTTGTAAGCATGGCACCGCGCCAGCAGGCCCATCGGCGCGCCGGTCAAGAGCAGCCAGCAGAGCTCGCTCACCTCGGGCACGTCCGACTGGACGAACAGCGTTGCCCGATCGGGGTCCAATCCTAGCGCCAGAAGGTCCAGCGCCGCGTCGAGCGTATATTGCCGAAGCAACTCGGGATCGCGAATGGTCGTCAAGGCGTGCAGGTTGGCGATGAAGTAGAACGCACTTTGGGGATCGCCCTGCAGATCGATATACTGCCGGATGGCACCAAAATGGTTCCCCCAATGAGGACGCCGCGTCGGTTGAATGCCGGATAATACTCGCATGGTTCTTCGTGGATGTTCTTGTTGATTCTACGACGTGGGGATTGCGCCCCACGCTGTGAACTTGGTCCCGGTCAGCAAGCCGACCGGTCGCGCTGGGCAAGCCCAGCCGCTAAACAGACTCCTGATCCCTGATTCCTCGCCCCTGATCCCCTATCGTCCCTACAACATCACTCACGCGATTTGCGCCCAACTGGGCCAGCGCGTCGGGCAGGGCGTCGAGCACCTGGATCGAGACCGTCGGGTTGTAGAAGTTGGCCGTGCCGATCTGTACCGCTGTCGCGCCGGCCACGAGAAACTCCATCACGTCGTCGACCGACCCGATGCCGCCGATGCCGACGATGGGCACGTCCACGGCCCGGGCGACCTGATACACGGCCGCCAGCGCGATCGGTTTGATGGCCGGTCCGCTCAAGCCCCCCAGCACGTTGCCCAGGCGGGGTCGCCGGCCGCGCCAGTCGACGGCCATCCCGAGGCAGGTGTTGATCAGCGAAACGGCATCGGCGCCGGCCGAGGCCGCCGCCCGGGCGATCTCGACGAGGTCCGTCACGTTGGACGTCAGCTTGGCCAGGATCGGCAAGCCGCACGCGTCGCGGACCCGGCCGACCAGCGACTCGCACAGCCGCGGATCGGTGCCCCTATCGACTCCACCGCTGACGTTCGGACACGAGACGTTCAGTTCCAACGCGGCCACGCCGGCAACCTGGTCGAGCCGAGCGGCCAGCCGGACGAACTCGTCTTGGGTGCGGCCCGCTATGCTCACGATGATCGCGGTCTCCAACTCGGCCATGAACGGAAGTTGTCGCTCGATGAAGGCTTCGATTCCGTCGTTGTCCAAGCCGATCGAATTGAGCATCCCGCCGGTGGTCTCGACGGTGCGCGGCGGCGGATTGCCGGCGCGGGGTTCCTGGGTGATCGTCTTCGGTAGAATCCCTCCCAGCCGGGCCAAATCGAAAAAGCCAGCCATCTCCCGAGCGTACCCAAACGTCCCGGAAGCCACCAGAATCGGGTTGCTCAGCCGCAGCCGGCCCAATTGGACCTCGAGGCAGACGTCCTCAGCATTCACGATAGACTAGCCTGTGGCAGACATGAATTGGCCGTATCATCCGTCGGGTAGCGCCACCCGGGCAAAACGAAACCCTAGACTGACCAATCTACCGAACCTGCCCCCTTCTGGCAACGGGCAATGGGCAGCGGGCAGTAGGCAGCGGGCGGTAGGCAGTAGGCAGTAGGCAGGAGTCAGGAGATTGACAGCCGTCGGGTGCCACTGCTGGCTTGCCCAGCAGTGTTCAGCACGGTTGGGCAAGCGAACCGTGGCGTACAGGCGACTGCCCAACGTTGCCCATGAGACCGCTTCCTTACGGGCGCGGCTCGGTTTCTGGCCGAGTCGCATTCCCGGACGTGCGTACGGCGCAGCGCTGGCTCGGTGACATGGAACAAACCAAAGGGCGTTTTGTCGGCCGCCTAAATAATTCCGCCGTGCGTTCGGTATGGCTTCAGATGGCTCGGCTGATCCAAGAACCAGACCCGCTCCCATTCGTCCAATGCCGTCCGCAAGTCTTCCGACGTAAACAGCAATTGCTGAGTGCGCTGTACCGGATCACCCGAGTATGCGGGAATCACGCAGCCGACGCTCGTACAGACCAGCATGCTCAATGCAACAGCCAAGAGCAGCTTGCGCATGGCTCAACTCCTCCCTGAACAACATGTTGCGTCGCGCACGTGTGCGCGTAAAGGTCATTTCTAGAAACGCGTTCTGTTCTCTCAAAACGACAACCGCCGTCGCTTACCGAAACGGACTTCCAGCAGTGGATGCTTGAAAACAGGGCTCAGCGGACTCTCCGCACAAGGCTCACCTGGCCGACGACCAGCGGCAGGGCCAAGGGTCGGCATGCGGATGACGCGCGCAAGTAGGCTCCACGATGCGTCAAAAGCCATTTGTCCCGAGCGGGATCAGGATTCGACAGGCTCGCCCAGCAGTAACAAGTTTCTCAGGATCGCGCCTGGGCCCATTGGGGCCTACTGGGGCGGGACCCAGGGAGCGGTCGCGGTTGCTCCTCGACGGAAGCGAGAGGATCGGATCACCTCGAAGCGCGTCAGGAACCACTCGAGCCCGGGTCGTAACCCGTTGGGGTACCGAGTGTTTCGGACACCGGCGGCGATTTGCCCGGCACGCCGGCCCGAGCCTCCGCGGCAGCCCGTCGTTCGAGTTCGCGTACCCGGCTCTCCATTTCCTTGCCCGGCTTGAACGTGACCACGTATTTCTCCGGGACAAAAACATCGTCGCCGGTACGGGGATTGCGCGCTTTGCGGGGAGCACGACGCTTGACTTCGAAAACACCGAAGTTCCGCAGCTCGATGCGTCGCTCCTCGACCAGCGCCCGCACAATGGCGTCGAAGGTCTTCTGGACAATCTCCTTGGTTTTGAGCTGGGTCAACCCAATCTCTTCTGAAATGGTCCGAACTATTTCTTTTTTGGTCACGACTCGAGTCTCCCTCGGAAAATGCGTCGCCAACCTCGAAAAAGTGCCGCAAGTCACGGTCCCCAAGTATCGCTCCAAGTGTAGGTGGCGTAACGACTAGAGTCAAGATCAATCGGCACGCCGGCCCAAAAAGAAACCCATCGGTAGTCCCTTTGGAGGCAATCGTAGGACATGTGCCGGCAAGCCGGCCATTTTCGGTAAGTGCTTATTGTCAAAGATCTTAGTCACTCGAACCACCGCAGTGCCCCGCCGGAAAGCCCTAAGTTGTTGGCTGCCAAGGAATATTGGCAAAAAGTGCCGCCCGGGCAGCCAACGACTGCGCGGACCCACTGCCGGGTCGTCGGTGACTAGCCTCGTGTATCGGCCGCATAACCCGAAAACTCAAGCCAGAACCCCAAATCGGCAAAATCGCCAGCTAAGCCGGGGGCTGGGTGCCATGGCCACGTCCCGGCGCGCCGGGATGGCCATGCCGTGTTTTTCACATGCCCACGGCAAGCGTGGGCATGCCACCCTAAATCTGGATCATCCCGCGATATTCTTCGATCTTCTCCAACGGAACACGCGGCCCGGTGCCTGCTCCGGGACACTCCTCGCACGTTCGCTGCCAATCCTCCGGGCTGCGGAGATTGGATGACCAGAAGGGCCAGCTATGGCATTGACGTGGACGGACGTCGTAGACCCGACACCGCGAGGTCTTCGGGTCCAGCAGCACGCAATCTCCGCCGGGTCGTTCTCGGAGCGTTCGGCGGCGGCCTCGGGCGCGGACCAACGTTTTCTCGAACTCCTCGGGCGGCATGTCCAGCGCCTCGGCCATCGCGTCGATCTCCGCCTGGTTCACCCAAATGTAACCCGGCTCGCCGGTGCAACACGCGCCGCAACCGGTGCATTGAAATCGCAGACCTTGGTGATACCAGGGCAGCCTGTTCATGTCGTAAGGAGCGCTCCGCCGCGGGTGGTCAGAAGCGTGTCCAGCTCGGGCATGAGGCCATAGGCCATGGCCAAGAGTTTAACGGGATGGATAGTTGGTTTGACCGTGCCCTGCTCCATCTGCATTTTGCAGGCGCTACATTCGGTCGCGCCGGCTTGCACGCTTGGGTCGCGCAGCGCCGAGATCAGCCCCCAGCCCATCCGAAGGCTCGTGCGATAGTTTTTGGCCTTCAGTCCGAAGGTGCCGGCCATGCCGGAGCAACCGGCGTCGATTCGGTGGACCGACAGCCCGGGAATCAAGCCCAGCAGGTTCTCGCCCGGAGTTCCGACACCCAACGCCGAGAGCCGACAGGGCAAATGGTAGCCGACCGTCGCATGGATCGGTTTCAGATCGAGCCGGAGCTTGCCCTGGGTGTGAACCGCCCAGAGATAGTGGCAAGCGTCGCTGGTGTTTTCGGCCACGAGTCGAGCGTCGTCATCATCAAGGAGATAAAGGTATTCTCGCCCGAGTGTCAGTGCGGCGGCCGGTTCGGTGGTCACGACGTGATAGCCTTGTCGAATCGCTTCGGCCAGGATCGCCGTGTTATGCTGGGCAAGCCGTCGGGCGAAATCGAGATCCCCATAGGCAATGGCGGTCGTACCGGCCTGTTTCTGCTTGGGCGGCACGTAAATCGCCACGCTGTTGTGTTTCAAGATCGCCAGCAGCGCCTCGCCTAATTGGGGATCGTGGTAGTTGACGTAGCTGTCGACGAAGTAGGCAACCTTCAACTCTCGCTGCCGACGCGGTTTGGTCAGCCGCCGGCGAGCGGCCCGGCGGAGGAAGCTGCTGCGGACGACCCTGGGCAGCTTTCGCCCCTGGGCAATGCCCAGGGTTTTTTCCAACAGCCAGCGCATTTGCCGGTTGCCCAGCGCCCAGTTGCTCACGGCCGGGAAAAGACCGGCGGCCGCGGCCAACCCATCGAGCCGGCACATCACGTAGTCGGTCGGTTTCAGCCCCTTGGTGGCCACGTAAGCCCCTTTGCCTTCGGCCACCAGCCGTGGGATGTCGACCTCGCTGGGACACTCGCGCCGACACATGTGGCAACTGAAGCAAAGATCGGCGATCCGTTTGAACTCGTCGCTGCGAAGGCTGGTCAAGTCAAGACGACCGGTCAAGACGGCGCGAATCAGGCTGACCTTCGCCCGCGGCGAGGACTCCTCGGCCGCGGCAATCCGAAACAAAGGGCACATCCGCTCCCCGGGCGACTGCGTCCGGCAGTCACCGCATCCGTTGCAGTCGTCGACCGCCGCGACCACTCGCGACGGATCCCAGTTCAACTGCAGTTCGACCAGATCGCGCAATCGCCCGGGCGGTCCGCTCGCAGCGGCCGTGGCGCCCTCGACCCGCCGCGAGACGACGGCCGGCCGCAGGTCTCGCGTGAACTGGCTCCAGCGCCCGTCGACGATCTTCCGGGGATTCAACAGGTTGCCCGGATCAAAGAGCCTTTTGATCTCACGAAAGACGTCGTACAGGGCCCCCGCTTGGCGCTGCACAAACGGGGTGCGGACCAGACCGCAGCCACGTTCCGCGCTGACGGTTCCGCCCAGGATAATGACTTCGTCGTAGAGTTCGTCGGCGATTTTTCGCATTCTCTGCACGTCCGCCGGATGGGTCAGGTCGAGAAACGGCTGAAAGTGCAGTTGGCCCTGCAGCGCGTGCCCCCAGAGCGCGGCCGTGACCTGGTGCCGTTTGAAGATGTTCTGGCTTCGCACGAGAAAATCGGGCAGCGACTCGGTCGGCACGGCGATGTCGTCGATGACCGGGACCGGACGCGCCAGGCCTTCCAGCCGACCGCGAGCCGGCCGGATCCGGGCGGCCAACCGCCAGAAAAGGTCGACCTCGGGCGGCTCGAATGCCCGGCGCGAGCCGAACGCCAGACGACGCTCCTGACGAATCTCGTCGACCAATTGCCCCAGCCGGTCGCGAACCTCGCCCGGCTCGTCCCCATCCTGCTCCACGACCAGGATCGCCTCCGTCTGGGGTGGAATGAGCACGTCGAAGCGGATCTCGGCCTGCCGTGCCAGGCTCAGGTAGCGTCGATCCAGCAGGTCGCAGGCGCTCGGCCCGTGCGCACCGATCCGCGGCACCGCCTGCAATGCCCGATCGAGCGAGTCGAACAACAGCAGCGCCACCCCGCGGTGTCGCGGCAACGGCTGCGTGGCCAGCGTCGCTTCGGTCACCAGGGCCAGCGTCCCTTCCGAGCCCACCAGCAACCCGGCCAGGTCGAGCGACTCCTCGCCGAGCACGCCGTTGAGGTGGTAGCCACAGCAGTCGACCGGGGTCTTCGGTCGATGCTTCTCGATGAGCCCGCGGTTCTTGTGCAACAAGGTCGCCAACTCATTGATCAGCCGACGCTTTCGCGGGTCGGAATCGTTGCTTCGGCCGGCCGGAAGCGGCTCGCGCGCGGCCTCGATCAAGTGGCCGTCGGCCAACACGACTTGCATGCGCCGAACGTGCCGGCGCGTCGAGCCGTGTTTCGGCCAATGGCTCCCGGCGGCGTCGACCGCAATCATCCCGCCGATCGTACCGGCGGCGCCGTTGGCCGCCTTGGCGCCGAACTGTCGTCCGTTGCGGCGCAGATGGGCGCCCAGACGCTCGCCGACGGCGCCGGGCTGCACGCGGACCGAGTCCTCGGCGGACTTCAGAATCCGGCACAGATAACGCGAGAAGTCGATAACCAGCCCCGGCCCTATCGCGCCGCCGGCCGAACCGGTGCCCGCGCCTCGGGCGTGCAGGGGAATCCTCTTGTCCGCGGCGTACCGGACCGTGGTGACGACGTCGGCCGTATTACGAGGCCGCACCACACCCAACGGCCGGATCTCGTAGATGCCTCCGTCGCCGGCGAACAGCTCGCAGAAGAGATCGTCGCAGCGGACTTCTCCGGCCACCAGACCCCGCAAATCCCCCTGAACCCTCTCGCTCTGGATGTCGAGTTGTTCCATGGGATCCGATCAACCGACCGACGCAATCGAACGATGTTCGCCGTAGATCAGCGTGAGGATTTCCGCTTTGGTCGACGGTTTGTTACGGAAGGCTCCCTTGACGGCCGAGGTCACGCAAACCGCGCCCGGCTTGCTCACGCCGCGAACCGTCATGCACGTGTGAACCGCCTCGACGATCACCGCGACGCCCTTGGCGTGCAACTCGTCCATCAACAGATCGGCAATCGTCTCGGTCATTCGCTCCTGGACTTGCGGACGATGGGCCACCGACTGAACCACCCTGGCCAGCTTGCTGAGTCCCACGACCCGCCCGTCGGGCAAATAGCCGATGTGCGCCTTGCCCATGAAGGGAAGCAGGTGATGCTCGCACAAGCTGTCGAAACTGATGTCGCGCACCAGCACGATCTCATCGTACTTCTCGGTGAAGAACTTGCGCAGATGGATGCGAGGGTCTTCGCGAAGCCCCCGGAACAACTCGGCGTACATCCGGGCCATTCGCCGCGGGGTCCCGCGGAGCCCTTCGCGGTCGGGGTCTTCCCCTACGGCGATCAGGATTTCCCGCACCGCATGTTCGATGCGTGGCAGATCAACGCTCTCCGTCGGTTGCGAAGCGTGGGAATTGTCGTGTGACATGAGTCGGTGTGTCCTCGGTGAGCGGTGCGAGACCTTTAATGCTACGGCCGGTCCGAGGGAGCGTCAACCGAATCCCCCTTGCTGGGCCGTTGCCCCTACCGCCAGCAAGAAGTGACACTAGTACTCTGGAACAGCCATTTTGATGGGTGCCACGGTTGGCTTGCCCAACCGTGTTTTCGGCACTGCTGGACAAGCCAGCAGTGGCACCCGACCCATCATTTTCAGTGTTCCAGAATATTAGCCGAATTCCGTTTCGCCGCCGGGCCCTTCGCCGTCGCCGGAGAGCATGGGCCGAAGCTCGTCGACGAAATCCTGCACGTCCTCGAATTGCCGGTAGACGCTGGCAAAGCGAACGTAAGCAACCTGGTCGAGCTGGCGGAGGTAGCGCATCACCTGCTCGCCCAGGTAGCGGCTTTCGACCTCTGTTTCGAACTTACCCTCGATGTCGTTTTCCACTGCCGAGACGATCGCTTCGAGCTTGGCATCGCTGATGGGCCGTTTCCAGCAGGCCTTTTCCAGGCCGGCTTTCAGGCGCGCCCGGTCGAACGGCTCGCGGACGCCGTCCTTCTTGATGACCTTGATCGAGGTCCGCTCGACCCGCTCGTAGGTCGTATATCGAGAGCGGCACGCCGAACACTCACGGCGCCGGCGGATGGCCGCTCCATCGTCGCTGGCGCGTGAGTCGATCACACGATCGTTGTCCTGTTGACAGTAGGGACATTTCATGGCCAAAGGTCTCCCGGCAGGCTCAAAGGGGACAGTCAGTAGTTCCAAATTCCATCGAGACCTGGCATTGTCATTCTGAGCGTAGCGAAGAATCTCCTTGGACAATCGAGATCCTTCGCTACGCTCAGGATGACCTGCTGAGGTGTCAGCCAGCCAAACTTGGAACTACTGATGGTCCCAATTCTGCGTAGCCGCAGGCGAAGCAGCAGTGGGACAGTCCCCTGCGGACGGCGATTCCACCACTATACAACAAGATGTGGGGGGAGCACGAGGGCCAACCTCAAAATCATGGGGGCAGCGCCCGGAATGCCGGCCGGGGTGCCCGGGGCGGTCGCCGGGCCGGTGCCGGCTCGTGGCACGCCTCGACGTGGCCCACAAGGGGGTCTTCCCAGGCCGGGTCGTGACCCGGCAACACTCCCGCCAGACCCCGGCCCGATCTACTCACCCGCTCAGCAGGATCCAGATGGCCACGTTCACGTAGATGATGATCCCCAAAACGTCGATCATGCCGGCCACCAACGGGTTGCTCATCAGCGCCGGATCAAGCCCCAGCCGCCGGAACACCAGCGGCAGCAGCGAGCCAAACAGGGTCCCGCACGGGATCAGCAGCAGCAGGGTCAGCCCCACGACCAGCGCCGACTTCACGACCCTCACGGTCTGGTGATCCGACTGCTCGGGCGCCGCATCGCCGGGTTCTCCGGTTTGCTCATGGGACACTGCCGCAGCGGCGCCCGCGATATCCACACGCGCCTTTTCCGAGAGCAGCATGATTCCCAGGGCCGAGAGGAAGCCGAGCGATCCCAGGAACAATCCGAGCAGGAGCCCCAATCCCAACTCGCGGCGCGCGACCCGCCACCAATCGCCCACCGTCACGTTGCCGGTGCTTAGGGCCGTGATCACCAGCGCGGCCGACTGGTTGCCCGAATTTCCCCCGGTGGCCATCAGCAGCGGGATGAAGTAAACCAGCCAGGCGGCCGCGGCGATCTCCGTTTCGTAGTGCCACAACGCAAGGCAGGTCAACAGCGCGAGAAAGAATAGGATGGTGAGCCAGATCCCCCGTTTCCAGGAAAGCGCCAAGAGGCCCGTTTCCAAATAGCCCGTGTCCAAAGGCTCGACGCCCGCGATGCGGTAGGCGTCCTCGGCCGCTTCCTCGCGCACGACGTCGATCACGTCGTCGTGCGTGATGATGCCCACCAGGTGGTATTCGTCGTCGACAACCGGAATGGCCAGCAGGTCGTATCGTTCGACCTTGTCGGCCACGTCCTCGCGGTCGTCGGTCGCGTTGACCGTGACGATGTCCCGCTCCATCAACTCGTCGACCTTGGCGTCCGGCCTGGCGGTGAGCAATTGCCGAAACGAGATGAGCCCTCGCAGATGGTCTTCCTGATCGGCCACGTAGAGATAGTAGATGGTCTCCAGTTCCTCGGCCCGGCGGCGGACTTCACTGATGGCCTCTTGCGCCGAAAGCCCCTCGTCGAGCCGCGCGAACTCGGTCGTCATCTCCGCCCCGGCGGTCCCTTCCGGATAGGCGCTGAGCCGCAGAATGTCGCGCCGCTCGTCGGTCGGGATCAGCGGCATCAACCGCTCGACGACCTCCGGCCGGACCTCGGCCAGCAAGTCGACGCGGTCGTCCGGCGGCATCTCGGCAATCAGCGGAGCGATCTGCTCGGGATCGACCGTCTCGACGATCTCGACCTGCTTTTCATCTTCGAAAAAGTCAAAGATCTCGACCCGAAGCGGCATCTCGGCGTGCTGCAGCACCCTCCAGGCTTCCTCGGCCGTGAGCCCTTCCATGAACTCGGCCGTTCGCGCCGAATGGAGTGCCGTGCAGAACTCCTGCAACTCGGCCGCGTTGTTCTCCGAGAGCATCTCGCGGAGTTCCGGTAAATAGAGTGTGTTCGTCATGGCCCGTACCCGCAGCGGGAGATTTTCAGAAAGTACCGAATCCTCGGAGTAGAGAGTATCGAATCTTTAGAGTCAGTAGTTCCAAAGTTCTATTGAGACCTGGCATTGCCATTCTGAGCGTAGCGAAGAATCTCCTTGGCCATCGAGATCCTTCGCTACGCTCAGGATGACCTGCTGAGACATCAGCCAGTCAAACTTAGAACTACTGAGAGTATGAAACCCAGAAGGCAAACTGTCAAAGACCTCCCGCGTCGAGCCGCACGGCTCAGGAATTCCTCCAAGGGTCTACATCCGGGGGGGTCGGCATGTGAGGGTAGAAGAAATGGTTCAGCAGATTGGTCTGCGTGCCGAAATGGACCTCCAACAGGCTGCCGACGACCTGAAACGTGCCGATCATGTCCAGGCAATCCTCGGCGTCTCGAAGAAAGTGAGTCACTCCGCCCGCGGGCTCGAGTCGCCAACACGGATTGCGATAACCCCGGACTCGCACCCCGGCGTGTCCCATCCAGTTGGGCCGAGACAGCGTTGCCTCGACGGGAGTCGGCGTGCAGTCGGATGGTACGCATCGGGCAACCGCCGGGAGAAGACCGGCCATCCGGGCATGCTCTCCGTCGGGAGTGACCATCTGTTGGCAGAGAAAGGCCACGCCACCCCCCTCGCCGTAAATCCGACGTCCCCAGCGTACGTGACTCCGCAGCGCCGTTTTCATGCAGTGATTGTCCGAGAGGGTCGAGGCGTATCGCTCGGGATGGCCTCCGCCCAACAGCACGATGTCACACTCCGGCGGCAACTGTTCATCGCGCAACGGCGAGAAGTCGACCACCGTGGCCCCACGAGCCTCGAGCATGTCCAGCGCACACGGGAAATAGCCGTTGAAGGCCTCGTCGAACCCCATGGCGACCGTCAGACGCAGCGTGGCCGATTGGGGCCCAAACAGCTTCGCTTCCACCGGCGCGGTCGCCTCGGTTTGCGCCAGTCGATGGAGCACCTCGGCGGACCACGACCTCGTAAGATGATCGCCCAACTCCCGCACGAGATCCGGCGGCGGGCTCTCACCCGGCAGCAGCCCGGCGATCTTGCGGCGAAACTCGCCCGCCTCGGGCAGACTCCCCAAGACCGGGATGCGCCAGACCGCCTCAATATCGGTTGAGAGTCGAGCAAGCTGCCGCCGGTCGACGACCCGATCGAGCAGCACTCCGTCGACCTCCGCCGGGTGTCGGGGGACTGCCCCGGCAATCCTCGAGGCATCCAGCAAGACGATCCTCGGCAATCGAAGCCAGCGGCAAAGGGTCTCCAGCTCACCACCCAACCCACCGCCGGCAGCATCCGGCCGGGGAAACTCCCCCTCGACCAGCGACAGATCGCCCAGTTGACTGCCATGGGCAAACAGCTCGCGACAGACGGCCTCGTCCATCAGCCAGCTATCGAGATAGCGGAGCTTCAGGCCGGTGATGGCCGTCGCCGCTGGATGCTCCGGAAAACAGGCCCGCGCCACAAAGCTCTGGACCCGAATACTCCGACGACGAAAAGACTCCAATAGCGCCCACGTCATCGGCCGCCGATCCACCCCGGACTGCACCGTTCCGATCGCAAGACGGGGCGACGTTGCCATGAGCAGACCAACTGCAAGAAAAGGTGTGACTTCGTGCGCGCCGGGAATTCCCTCTTGCCGAGGCTTTTGGAGGCCGTTCTGCCCATCTCCGCCAACACATTCTTCGATCGGAATCGGGCTAAGTCAAGCTATAAGTTGGGCAAGCGTCAATAGAATTGACCTCCCAGGTCGGGCAATTATAATCGAGAGATTGGGTGGTCTATTGATGGCTGCATTCCAAATGACCTGGTAAGGCAACACAGAATGCCCTGAACACCGGGCTCCCGTCGGTCGCGCTGCGGTCATTAGCTATGCAGGGGTCAATAGTCTGTCCTCCCTCGAAAGGGTCATCCCGTCTGGAACAGCTGTCCGGCGCCAGAGCCGTGGGCCGACTCGCCCATCGATTGTGTCCCGTTTCGCCCCCGAAACTCCGGGGCAAGGGCACAGCTTTGCCCAAGTGCCAGCGAGGAGAATTGCATGGTCATCCCCGTGCGGTGTGAGAATTGCGGTCGCGATTTTGAGGTCGGCGACGCGTTGGCGGGCCGGCGCGTGAAGTGCCGTTGTGGCCAGGTGCTCGAGGTCGGCGAAGCTTCGCCGATGATGGATTTCCTTTGCCAGGAACTCAATATCCGGAACGACCCTTCGTTGGGCGAGACTCCCTCCCAGTGGGCCGAGGCCACCGGAGCCCCGCCCGAGGTCGCCGAACAGATCGAAAAGAAGATGGCCAAGAAGCTCACCAGCAACCCCGGTTTCATGATGGCGATGACCGGCGGAATCATTGCCGTGATGTTGATCATCGGCCTGGTGGCCTTCCTGCTGGCACGCTAGGCCACACATCTCACTAACCAGGGACGTTCGATGACAGTGTGCCACTGCTTCGCGAGAAGCAGTGCTGCCTTAAATCCTAGGCAGTGCTTGCCTTCCGGCAAGCAGTGGCACACTGTGGTGAGAAATCTGGACTAAGAACGTGTTTGAAAAGCCGTTTTTTGTTCGGTCGAGGGTGCCATGGGCGGCTTGTCCGCCCTTGTTTTTGGGACGATTCCGTGGCCAGCACTGCTGGACAACCCAGCAGTGGCACCCTTTTCAAACACGCCCTAAGGCTGCTCGGTCGCGACGCGGCGATAGGCGGGCGGGCCGATCAGCGCTTCGATCTCGCGCTCTTCGAGCGTCTCTTCGGTTTCCAGCGCGCCGGCGATCCGGTCCAGCTTGTCGCGGTGCTCGGCGAGGACCTTCGCCGCTTTCTCGTCCGCGTCGTGCAGAATCCGGCCGATTTCCTCGTCGATCACCTGCGCCGTGTGCTCGCTGAAATGACGAGGCTCGGCCATCTCCTTGCCCAGGAACGGATGATCGTCGCCCACATGGAAGGTGACCGGCCCGATTCGCTCGCTCATACCCCATTGGGTCACCATGCGTCGGGCCAGTTCGGTGGCCTGTTTCAGATCATTTTCGGCCCCGGCGCTATACTCGTCGAAGATGAGCTTCTCGGCCGCGCGGCCGCCGAGCATGAAAAGCAACCGCCTGTGGAGTTCCGTCTCGCTGATGTTCACGCGGTCTTCTTCCGGCAAGAGTTGGGTGGCGCCGAGCGCGCGCCCTCGCGGAATGATGGTCACCTTGTGAACGCGTTCGTCGCCTTCGGCCAACCATCCCAGAAGCGCGTGGCCCGCCTCGTGATAGGCCGTCATCGACTTCTCCTTGCCGGTGAGGACTTCCTCGCGTTTGGAGCCCATGAGGACCTTGTCCCGGGCGTATTCGAAGTCGCTCATGCCGACGGAGTCCTTGCCGCTGCGCGTCGCCCAGAGCGCCGCCTCGTTGACGAGGTTGCGGATATCGGCGCCGGTCAGGCCCACCGAACCGGCGGCTAGCCGGTTGAAGTCGACGTCGTCCGAAAGGGGCACGTCGCGGGCGTGGACCTTGAAAATGGCCAACCGGCCCTTGAAATTGGGACGGTCGACGGTGATGTGCCGGTCGAACCGGCCCGGGCGCAACAGGGCCGGATCGAGCACGTCGGGACGGTTCGTGGCCGCCATGACGATGACCGACTCGTTCTGGGCAAATCCGTCCATCTCGCTGAGGATCTGGTTGAGCGTCTGTTCGCGTTCGTCGTGTCCGCCGCCCAGTCCGGTCCCGCGGTGGCGCCCCACGGCGTCGATCTCGTCGACGAAGAGGATGGCCGGGGCATTGGCCTTGGCGGTGGCGAACATGTCGCGGACCCGGCTGGCGCCAACGCCGACGAACATTTGGATGAACTCCGATCCGCTGATCGAGAAGAAGGGGACGCCCGCCTCTCCGGCCACGGCCCGACCCAAGAGCGTCTTGCCCGTGCCCGGCGGCCCCATTAAGAGAACCCCCTTGGGCACGCGGCCGCCGAGCCGCTGAAATCGCTCGGGATTCTTGAGAAACTCGACCACCTCCTGAAGCTCGTATTTCACGCTGTTCAGGCCGGCGACGTCGTCGAAGGTGATCTGCTTCTCGCCCGACTCGTAGCGCCGCGCCGGACTCTTGCTGAACCCGGCCAGCACCCCGCCGCCGAGAAATTGGTCCCGGGTGCGACGAAACATGAACCAAATGGCGACCAGCAATGCAATGGGAAGCAACAGGTAGAAGAGAAGCAGCATCAGCGTGTTATCCGACGGCTCCGCCGCCGAGTAATGAACGCCCACGTTCTTCTTCAGCAGGGCATCGAGCTTTTCATCATCAAGGGCACGATCCGGCAAGATGGTCACGAATTTCTTTTTGAATCGAGGCAGCTTGCCTTCTTCGTTTTTCTCGCCCTCGGGGTCCTCCGGCGGGTTCCTGAACTTGCCGAGGAGCTTCCTTCCCTGGATTTGGGCCTCGGCGATATTGTCGTTCTCCAACTCGTTGTAGAACTGTCCGTAGTTGACCACCGAGGGCCCACTCCCCTCCCTGTTGAGCCAGACCAACAGAAGAACCAACGCCACGACCAACAGAATCCACATCATGGAACTGCTCGGTCGAGGCCGCGCAAGGTTCTTCTCGGGCTTGGGAGCCGGTGCCGACGGTCGGTCTTCCATCGTCGTCCTTTACCAGGGCAAGGTGATTGATCCGCTCGGATGCCCCTGGCCGCTTGCCGGCCAGTGCCGTCCCGCAATGGTGCCAAGAGGCCCCACACCGGCCGAAAGTCGGCCAGTGCCACCCTACTACGGTTCGCTCGGCACGAGCCGACAAGGAATTGTACCCCATAGCTTGCGGCTTTTCGACCGGGGGGCTCGCTGGGCCAACCCGACCGAGAAGACCAGTTTCGGTTCCAGCTGGGCGTCGGACGGCTACTGTCCGAAGCCGCCGCGTCCCATTGCCGAAAAACGTCTCCGCCCGCAAAACGAGATCCCCGTCGCTCGTCACTGCCGCAAACGCCAACCTCATCGGTTCAAACGAGAACGTACGACGTGCCCGGAATCACCCCCACTCCAGGAGGAGCCGCGGCCCGAGATTCGGCCACTGCGGCCCATGGGGTAAAGACCGAGCCGCGCCCGTCAGGAAGCGGTTTCTCAACCTCACCAATCGTCTCGTTATACCGCTTCCTCACCGGCGCGGCTCGGCTGTCTTGCGCGCTTCGGCATCCATCGTCGCACCATGGTAACGGCGATTGAAGATCTCCGGGTCGAAAGGATCGACCGGCACGAATCGCTCGATCCGGGCGCCGCGCTTTACAGGCGTGCCGGCCGACCGACCCGTGGAAGGGTCCGAGGTGGATGGCCAACCGGCACTGGCAGAAAGTCCAGCAGTGGCACCCTTCTCAGATACGCCCTTAGGCAAACGGGCGTCGCGATGGACCGGCCGATCCCGCTGGGCAACGGCGTGGACCCACTGGACGATCTGCTGATATTTCTCGGCATCCTTCTTCGTCAGCGCCGGTTTCTCGGCAGTTCCGTGAGGACGAACCGCCTCGACCAGCAGGCGGCTCTGGTCGGGCCGCTTCCGATCGATCCACTCGAGCGTGGCATGAAGATTTCTCTGGGTCACCCGCCGGCTCAGCGGCCGCCCCGGACGGCCCCGCATCAAACGGTAACCACCGCCACTCGGCGATCCGTGACATCCGCCGCTGGTGCAGCTATTGAGCAACAGCGGCTGAACGCTACCCGTAAACGTCTCGACCGAGCCGGGCGGCATCCGACGAACCATCTCCGCCAACTCCTCGACGGTCGGACCGCCGGCTTGCCGATCCTTCGCGGCAGTCGTTCTACTCGGGACCGGCTCCAGTGCCGCCTTCAGGCGGCGCTCCAGGTGGGGAATCATCGGGTTGTCCGGGTCGGCCGCCAGCGCGTCGGCCAACTCGCCGGCCGCCGCACTGAGCAGACCGTTGTGCTGGCACCATCGGGCCAGCTCGATGTGCTCCTCGGCGTTGCCGACGCGGATCGCCGCCCGGCGGCGACGATAGGCCTCCTCAACGGTCTCGCACTCGTAGGCCACTCGGCCCGCCCGGACACGGATCTCGCCACGCGGCACCACCACGTGATAGAAGTCACCGGCTCGGGTGATCTTGCCCTTGAGCACCTGGCCTCCGCGGAGCACAATCACCCCATGACGAGGCATGATCCGTGGGCCGTCGCCGGGCCTCTGGGCCAAAACCAAGCCTCCTGCGGCGGCGACCAACAGCAGTGCGGCAGACGGCGGGAAGATCGAGACAATTCGGTCCAACATGGCGGGGTGAGAGTACGGAAAAACGCCACGACGGTCAAGGGCTTTACACAAACTCTCGCTTGCGACGGCGCTAGGTCAAAATGGGGGTCTCCCGCCGGACTCCCCTCTGGCGTATACGTTTGGGACACGCTATCCTGAAGAGTTGGGGTAGTCGTTTTCGAGACAACGCCGAGGGGTGGCCGATGAAGCACTCGCTGGAACGTCGAGAAGTCTACTTCACCGGCATGGTCCAGGGCGTGGGGTTTCGCTACACGACGCTCCGGATCGCCGAACGATTTCGCGTGACGGGCTTCGTCCAGAATCTGCCCGACGGCCGAGTGTGGGCCGTGGTCGAGGGAACCGCACTGGAAATCGACCGGTTCCTCGATGCGATCGAGTCCGAATTGGGACACTACATCACCACCCAAGAGCAAGAGCGCTCGGACCGCGTCGGTGGACTCCAGTCCTTCGACATCCGATTTTAGCCCGGCTTGCCTATGGTGGTGTGTCACTGCTTGCCGGAAGGCACCGGGTGCCACTGCTGGCACGCTCTGAGCGGAGCGAAGGGCGTGGCCGCACGAGGGAAACACGCCCTTCGCTCCGCTCAGGGACGTGCCACCCTAATTCCCGGACACCCTCTCTTGCGAAGCACGGCCACACGGTCACCGACCGTCCCCGGCCGGTGAGACATGCGGGCTGCTCCCCATCGGCCCGAACCGGGGTAGCTCCCTTGACGTATCAGAATCGTATACCCATACTGATACCCGATTGCGGGGCTTGCGGTTTCAGGTGGAAATCGCCTGCTTTCTCGCCAATGAGCCCTTGAAGGGCTTTGTGCCTGACTATGAATAATCTATTGCTTTTCGCGGCCCTTGCCCCTTGGCTGAAGCCTCTTTGGCTGGTCGCCGTCGGCGCGGTGGTTGTGTTAGCCGCGCTGGCATTGCTGCACCTCTTGGGTCGTTTGATTTCTCCGAAGCTCGCGGCGGTCGCCTGGGCAACGGCCAAGGAGTGTTTGTCGCAACCGTTGTTCTACGTTTTATTGGCCATTGGCGTGGCCGCGCTGTTGGTCTTCCCGGTCTTTCCCTATTTCACGTTTGGCGAGGACGTCAAGGTCGTCAAGGACACCGGGCTGGTGCTCATCATGGTCCTGTCGGTGATCCTCGCCCTTTGGACGGCCAGCGTCTCGGTCGCCGATGAGATCGAGGGCCGAACGGCCATGACGGTCTTGTCGAAACCCATTGCCCGATGGCATTTCATCCTGGGCAAATTCTTCGGGATCATTATTCCCGTGGTCTTGCTCTTTGTTGTCTTAAGCACGGTGTTTCTCGCCACGATTTCCTACAAGGTCAAGTATGACGCGCGAGAATCGTGCAACCCGGCGCCGACCGCCGAAGCGTGTCAGACCGAAATGGTCAAGGTCGTGCCGGGATTGGTGCTGGCCTTCATGGAGACGGTCGTGCTGGCGTCGATCAGCGTGGCCATTTCGACCAGGCTCCCCATGCTTCCCAACCTGGTTATTTGTGGGACGATCTACGCGTTGGGGCATCTCGTGCCGACGCTGGTGAATTCGACCGTCGGCCAGTTGGAATTCGTTCGCTTCGTCGCCAATTTGCTCTCGATCGTGTTGCCGATGCTGGAGCATTTCAACATCTACTCGGCGATCGCGGCCGGCAAGGACGTCTCGTGGACCTACGTCGCCTGGGCCGGGTTCTACTGCGTGGTCTACAGCACCGCGTCCATACTGTTGGCCTTGCTGCTCTTCGAGGACCGCGACTTGGCCTGAGACGCGTTTTCTGAGACGGGTGCCCCTGGCTGCTTGCCAGCCAGTGCTGGCTGAAAAATGCGGCCGACCCCACGTGGACGAACCAAAATGATGAACCGACGCGAGCGATTGATGGCGACCCTGCGTGGGCAACCGGTCGACCGGCCCGCCGTTTGCTTCTACGAAATCAACGGCCTCGACGAAGACCCGGACGATCCGAGTCCGCTGAACATCTATTCCGACGCGTCGTGGAAACCGCTGCTGGAATTGGCCCGCCACCAGACCGACCGCATCGTCATGCGCAACGTGCCGTTTCGGGACGCCGGGCCGCGGGAAACGGAACCGGACTGGGTGCCGCTGGAGGTGATGCCCGACTTCATGCCGGGAGAGCTCCAGCAAGAGTCCTGGACCGACGCCGAGGGCAGCCTATTGACGAAGTCGACCCTCCGCGCCGCGGGGCGGACGCTCACCGCCATGACCCGGCGCGACCCCGAGGTGAACACGGTCTGGATCCTCGAACACCCGATCAAGACCCAAGACGACCTGATCGCCATCGTCGACCTTCCCGCTCCCGAGCTGGGCGGCGAGCCGGATATCGCAGGCGTGCTCCAGGCGGAAAAAGAGCTCGGCGATACCGGGATCGTGATGCTCGACACGATCGATCCGCTGGGGATGTGCCAGTTGCTCTTCGACCCGGGCGAGTTCACCATCGTCGCGGCCACCCAATGCGAGCTTTTCCGTCGCCTGTTGGACTACTTCTTTCCCATCCTCCATGCCCGGATCGAGGCGGTGGCCCGGGCTCTGCCGGGCCGGCTCTGGCGGATCTACGGACCGGAGCTGGCCGCGCCGCCCTTCCTCTCGCCGAAGCTCTTCGAGCAGTACGTGGTTCCCTACAACAAGGCGCTGGTCGATGCGATCCATGCCCACGGCGGATTCGCGCGGATCCATTGCCACGGCCGGCTCAAGGACGTGCTGGACCATCTCGCCGCGACCGGCTGCATGGGACTCGACCCCATCGAGCCGCCACCCCAGGGCGACGTGGAACTCTCCTACGTCCGGCAGAACTATGGGCAACAAATGGTCCTCTTCGGCAACCTCCAGATCGCCGACGTCGAGAACCTGCCGGCCGACGCCTTCCGCCGCAAGGTCGCCACGGCTATCGAACAAGGAACGATGGGCCAGGGAAGGGGATTCGTCTTGATGCCCACCGCCGCCCCCTACGGCCGAAACCTCTCGGCGGGGGCCATCAAGAACTACGAAACCATGGTCCAAATGGTCAACTCCTGAATAAGTGCACGTAATAGCAAAACTAGAGGGCGTTTCAAAACCGTTATGAGGGTGCCTGGGCCATAGCGCAGCGGTG
>CAZWWC010000027.1:0-21468 GCA_964637625.1 uncultured Planctomycetaceae bacterium | reverse complement strand
ATCAACCCATCGTGCCCCGAGGATCGGTCCAATCTGCCGGTCATCTTCAACGATCGGGCCAACGACTATCAACTCAACCAGCTCTGGATCCACGCCGGCAGACCGGTTCGCACCGACGGGCACGGTCTGGACGGCGGCGGCAGGTCGAAAACTACAACGTCTATTCGGCCACGTTCGGTCTGAACTGGTCTGCCCGGCCCAGCGTGGTCGTGCGGCCCGAGATCCGTATCGACTGGTCGGACCAGCCGCGTTTCGACGCGCTGGCCGAAACGGACCAACTTCTGCTGGCCGTTGACGCGATTCTGAAGTTCTAGAGGGCATTTCAAGACCATCATGAGGGTGCCTGGGCCATAGCGCAGCGCTGGCCCAGACCCTGAAAAACCGGGCCTTCGCTGCGCTCATTCCCGGGCACCCAGTAATATCCACTAGTTTTGAAATGCCCTCTAAGTACGTCCTCACGAGAAGGAAAGCGGGTGCAACGGGTGCCATGCCCACGCTTGTCGTGGGCATGTGGAAAGTGCGGCAAAACACGACATCCCGGCGCGCCGGGAATGGCCTGGTCCAGCAAACTCTGGGCCACCGCTTCGCTATGACCCAGCCACCCGGCACACGTCAGACAATCGTCATATTCGAGTCGCCTATCGGCCGCGTGGGATGCTTCTGGCCGATGGCCTCCTTTTCTGCCGGTTCGACTGCTTCGGCCGGTCAGGCGACCTACTTTTTCGGGGGTGGCCAGCTCGCCGTCCACGCGCCGTCTGGGAATTGAAATCGAGGTTTTTCAAGGCAAAATGTGCCACTGCTTCCCCGGCGCGCCGGGGTGGCACACAGAATTCCCAAATGGCCTTACGCAAGCGTGGCCATGACACCCATCGTTGTCATCCCGAGCAAAGCGAAGGATCTGCGTGGCGAAGAATCTCCTTAAACAATCGAGATCCTTCGCTACGCTCAGGATGACCTGCAGCGGTATCAGCCAGCCGGACTCGGGACTACTGAGAGTGAGAAATGTCCGATATCGACAACACGAAAAGCGAAAGCAAAGAGGCTACGGACACGCCGACGGCCGCCACGCCGTCCGTGATCCCGCCGATCGGCAAGCCGGTCCATCTGTTGAGCGTTTTCACGCTAACGATGATCAACGTGGCGGCAATCGCCACGATTCGCGACTTGCCGGCCATGGCCGTCTATGGACTTTCTTCGATCTTCTACTGTGTCGTGGTCGCGTTGGTCTTCATGATCCCCATCTCGCTGGTTTCGGCCGAGCTGGCCACCGGCTGGCCTCAGCGCGGCGGCGTGTACGTCTGGGCGAGACAGGCGTTCGGCATGCCCTGGGGCTTTGTGGCCATCTGGCTGCAGTGGATCCAGAACGTGGTTTGGTATCCGATGGTCTTGACGTTCGCTGCGGCCACGTTGGCCTATCTGATCGACCCGCGTCTGGCCAACAACCCGTACTACACGGTGGCCATGGTGCTGGCCCTTTATTGGAGCGCCACGCTGGTCAACCTGCGCGGGATGAAGGCCTCGGGTCGCATCAGTGCGATCGGCGTGATCGTGGGCACGCTGATCCCGGGCATACTGGTTACGCTGGTCGGTTTCTATTGGTTGGGTAGCGGCCGACCGACGGCGCTACGTTTCACGGCCTCGGCATTCGTGCCCGAGGTGGCCCACGTGCGGACCGTGGTGCTCGCGCTCGGCGCGCTGCTCACGTCGTTCGTCGGCATGGAGATGTCGGCCAGCCACGCGGAGGAAGTGCGCAGTCCGAAGCGGGATTATCCTCGCGCGATCCTGTTTTCGACGGTCATGATTCTGGCCCTGGCCATCGCCGGCTGCGTCGGTCTGGCGGCAATCGTTCCACCGGGCCAGGTCCAACCCATCCATGGTTTCATGCAGGCGATCCAGAGAATCGAGGCCACATTCGGCGTCGACGGCCTGGTGCGCGTCATGGCGGTGATCGTCACGTTCGGGCTGTTCGCCCAGGTGACCACCTGGATCCCCGGCCCGAGCAAGGGCCTTCTGGCGGTGAGCCGCCACGGTTACCTACCGCCCTTCTTCCATCGCGTGAACCGCAACAACGTTCAGGTACACATTCTGCTGGTGCAAGGCGGCATCGTTACGGTGCTGGCCTTCATGCCGCTGGTGATGAACATGGTGGACGCCTATGTGCTGCTCATGTCGATTGCGGCCGAACTCTACCTGGTGATGTACATCATCATGTTTGCCGCGGCGATTCGGCTCCGCTACACGCAACCCAGCGTCAAGCGAGCCTATCGCGTGCCGGGCCCCAACGGGGTCATGTGGTTCGTTTGCCTGCTGGCCATTTGCGGCGCGGTGTTCTCAATCGCCGCTTTCTACGCGCCGCCGAAGGACGCCAACCCCTGGGTCCACCTCGGCGCGCTTCTCGGTGGGCTCGTTGTGCTCGGCGGAGCCCCGCTGCTGATCCACCGGCTTCAGCGGCCAAGCTGGCAAACCGACGACGACTCGCATCTGGCACCGGACGGGTTCCGCAGGCCGTCGGGGTAGGGGGCTTGTTGGTATTCTGTAGAAAACTGGCTGATACCTCAGCAGGTCATCCTGAGCGCAGCGAAGGATCTCGATTGTCCAAGGAGATCCTTCGCTGTGCTCAGCAGTGACAATGCGGAGAAATCTGGGGCAGCGCTGGCGCTATCCCAGACGGCCGAAAGACTGGGGCTTTCCCGGCGCGCCGGGACTCAGCCGCCAGTCACCCCCCATGCGAAAATGGGTTTTCTACCGCGCAGCTTGCCGGTGGTTTTGACGGGGGCACGGCAGCGGCTCACCCAGGATCGCGGACGTCGCGAGGTACTGGACTCTCGGGGCAAAACGCAGTATCGTCAAGGGTCAGTAGTCCCAAGTTCGGCTGGCTGACACCTTAGCAGGTCATCCTGAGCGCAGCGAAGGATCTCGATCCCGGCGCGCCGGGAAGGAGATTCTTCGCTGCGCTCAGAATGACAATGCTGGATTTCAATAAAACTTGGAGCTACTGAGAGTGGATTCGCGGCCCGTGACACCCGAGGCGTACGTGAAACCCATCAGCGGAAGTCTACACGAATTGCTCGAACCAGCGGTCGCCGGCGAGCGTCTCTCGCCGGCTGACGCGCTGCGGCTGCTGGAAAGCCACGACCTGGCGGCGCTGGGCGGCGCGGCCGACGCCGTGACCCGCCGGCTCCACCCCGAGCTCTATCGCACCTACAACATCGACCGCAACATCAACTACACGAACGTCTGTGTGAGCGGTTGCCGTTTCTGTGCTTTTTCGTGTCGGCCGGGCGACTCCAGGGCCTACGTGCTGAGCCGCGAAGATCTGTTCGAGAAGATCGAGCACACGATCGCCCTGGGCGGCGATCAGATCCTGCTGCAGGGCGGGATGAACCCCGAGCTGTCGCTGGCGTGGTACGAGCGGCTGCTGGGCGACATTCGCGAGGCGTTTCCACAGGTTAACGTCCACGGCTTCAGCCCAACCGAAATCGACTATCTCGCCAAGCGCTCGGGACTCTCGGTGGGCGAGGTGCTCGAGCGACTTCGGGCGGCCGGGCTGGGAAGTCTGCCCGGCGGAGGAGCCGAAATCCTGGTCGATCGGGTGCGCCGAAAGATCAGCCCCAACAAAGTCTCCTCCGACGGCTGGCTCGAGGTCTGTCGGCAGTGGCATCGCTTGGGCGGCCGCGGCTCGGCCACCATGATGTTTGGCCACGTCGAAACGTATGCCGATCGGGTGGAACATCTCCGCCGGCTGCGGGACCTGCAGGACGAGACGGGCGGATTTACCGCCTTTATCGGATGGACCTTCCAGCCCGGTAATACCAACATGGCCGATACTGCCAAGGTGGGGTCGTTCGAATACCTCAAAACGCTCGCGCTGGCCAGACTCTTTCTTGACAACTTCACTAACTTTCAATCAAGCTGGATTACACAGGGGCTGCGCGTCGGCCAGATGGCACTACGGTTTGGAGCAAACGACCTCGGCAGCCTGATGATCGAAGAAAACGTCGTGGCGGCCGCGGGCACCCGATTTCGGGCCAGTGTCGACCAGTTGCGCCGTGCGATCCGTCAGGCCGGCTACGTGCCACGTCGAAGAAACGTCTTCTACCAGATCGTCGATGAAAGACAAAACATGTAGGGTGGGCATTGCCCACCAGAATCCTCGCCGCCGACATCAGGCAATTCCTGGTGGGCGGTGCCCACCCTACGACTTTCGCGGCGGCCCTGTGGTGGATAAGGATCCCATGATTCAGGTCGACGGCCTTACGAAACACTACGCCGATCTCCGGCGCGGCCGCTTGGTCGCGCTGGATGGAATCAGCTTCCATGCCGCCCCCGGCCAGATCTACGGCTTGCTCGGGCCCAACGGTGCCGGCAAGACCACCACGTTGCGTATCCTCAGCACGGTGTTGCGTCCGACGGCCGGTCGGGCAACGGTCAACGGCTACGACGTGGTGACCCAATCCTCCCAGGTGCGGCGCCAGATCGGCTTCATGTCGGCCAACACGGCCGTCTACGACCGGATGACCGCCTGGGAAATGGTCGAGTATTTCGGCCGCTTGCACGGCCTCGAGCGAGAGCCGCTGCAAACGCGGATGGAGGCGCTGTTCGACCGGCTGCAGATGAACGACTTCCGCGATCTGCTCGGCGCCAAGATGTCGACCGGCATGAAGCAAAAAGTCTCGGTCGCCCGGGCGATCGTCCACGACCCGCCCGTGCTCATCTTCGACGAGGCCACCGCGGGGCTCGACGTCCTGGTCGCCCGCGCATTGCTCGGCACCGTGGCCGAACTCCGGGAGCAGGGCAAGTGCATCCTGTACTCGACCCACATCATGCGGGAAGCGGAAAAGCTGTGTGATCGCGTGGCGATTATTCACCGGGGCCGACTCCTGGCCGAAGGCCGGCTCGACGAACTCCGCCAGCAGCATGAGCAATCGGACCTCGAGGAACTCTTCTTCCAGCTCATTCTCAACCATGACGCGACCGTGGGAGCAAAAGCATGAGCTGGTCCAACGTCAAGCTGATCCTTGCCCGCGAGATCCGCGACCAGTTGCGCGACCGTCGCACGCTCTTCATGATCGTGGTGCTTCCGCTGTTGCTCTATCCGCTGTTGGGGATGAGCTTTTTTCAGATTTCCCAGTTCATGCAAGAGCAACCGACCAGGGTTCTCGTCATCGGGGCGGACCATCTGGTCGAGGAGCCACCGCTGGTGGAGAACAACCGCTTTGCCTCGGACCTTTTCAGCAAGCCGGAAAAGGCGCAACTGCTCCAACTGGAATTCGCGTCCGATGTGCTCGCGCCGGGCGAGACGCTCGACGACGTACTCGCCCGGGCGCGCCGACAGGTCGAGGCCGGACGGTACGACGCGGCCATCCATTTCCCACCCGAGTTCGCCGAGCGGCTCGAACGTTTCCGCCAGGCCAGCACGGCGGGGGTCTTTGCCCAAGGGTCGGCCGAGGGTCATCCTGATTCGTCCGACCAGCAGATCCTGCCGGAGATTCCACGACCGGAAATCATCTTCACCACGGCCAACGAGCGATCGCAGATCACCTTCGCCCGATTGCACGCAGTGCTGCGACGTTGGAGCGAGGAGGTGGGCAAGGCCAACCTCTCGGCGGCCGGGCTGCCCCCGGCGGCTGCTCGCCCCTTCGAACTCGAAACAGACGATCTGGCCGACAAGAAGACCGGCGCCGGCGCTGTCTTTTGGGCCAAGCTGCTGCCGGTGATGCTAATGTTGTGGGCGTTGACCGGCGCATTCTATCCGGCGGTCGACCTGTGTGCCGGCGAGAAGGAACGCGGCACGCTCGAAACCCTGCTGAGCAGCCCTGCCCAGCGGAGCGAGATTGTCGTCGGGAAGCTGGTCACGATCATGCTCTTCAGCATGATTACGGCCATTCTCAATTTGGCCAGCATGGGTCTGACCGGCTGGCTCGTTCTCACGCACTTGCCGACCGTCGGCACACCCTCGTGGCTTTTGGCGCTGTGGCTGCTGGTCGCATTGGTGCCGATCTCCGCGCTGTTCAGCGCGCTGTGTCTCGCGTTGGCGGCGCTGGCCCGAAGCACCAAAGAAGGTCAGTACTATCTGATGCCCCTGATGCTGATCTGCATGCCGCTGGCGGTGCTGCCGATGGCGCCCGGCGTGGAGTTGAACCTGGGCAACAGCCTGATTCCCGTGACCAACGTGGTCTTGCTGCTACGGACCTTGCTCGAAGGCAACTATCTTCAAGCGTTGCGTTTCGCGGCGCCCGTGGTCGGCACGACCCTGGTCTGCTGCCTTCTGTCGATTCGTTGGGCGGTCGACCAGTTCAACCAGGAATCCGTCCTGTTCCGCGAGAGCGAACGTCTCGACGTCGGGCTCTGGGTGCGGCACTTGTTTCGCGATCGCGGGCCGACACCTGGTGTGGCGATGGCCCTTTTCTGTGGCATGGTAATCCTGATCCTCAAGTTCTTTGTAGGCTTGGTGGTTCCGTTTCCCGAAGATTTCGCCGCTCTGGCCAAAGCGACGCTGGTCCTCCAACTGGCCGTCATTGCCGCGCCTGCATTATTGATGAGCGTCATGCTGACCCGCAGTCCCCGCCGCACGCTGCTTCTGGATCGTGTGAGTTGGCGGTTTGTTCCGACGGCTCTTCCGGCGGCGGTTGCGTTGGCCGTGGTGATTCACCCGGTGGCCATGGCCCTGGAGACAGCCATCATGAGGCTCTACCCAGTGGCCGAAGGCGTCGCGGTGCTGGCGAAGTTGTTGGGCGGGGCTCCCAATTTCTTGATGCTGCTGCTGGTAATCGCGGTGGTTCCGGCCGTTTGCGAAGAGTTGGCTTTCCGCGGGTTCATTCTGTCGGGCTTGCGTCACACGGGCAAGAAATGGCGAGCCATTGTGATTACGGCCGTCTTCTTCGGACTGGCCCATTCGATCCTGCAGCAGTCGCTCATCGCCGTGTTGCTTGGCATCCTGATCGGCTATATTGCCGTGCAGAGCGGAAGTCTTTTGCCGTGTATCGCCTATCACATGGTCCACAACGGCCTGGCTCTGGCTACGACCCGAATTACGCCGAAGCTGCTTGACGAGTGGCCGCTGTTGGACTGGATGGTCGGGCGGACCGAAGAAGGCTATACTTACGGTTGGCCGCTGGTGATCGTCGGCGGCGTGCTCTCGGCCATGATCTTGACGTGGTTCTCCCGGCTGCCCTATCAGAGAACCAAGGAAGAGCAGTTGCAGGAAGCCATCAAACGAGGCGTCGAGGCCGACGACGAGCCGCTGGCTTCGACCATAGGGTAGGGATTTAGGGATTTAGGGATTTGGGGATTTGGGGATTAGTAGCCGTGGGCGGAAGCCCACGGGGATAATCGAGGGATTGAGGATGGGTCATGTCCTCTTTTTCGCTTCGAGCACGTCTTGTGCTGCCGGTGGCCGGAGAACCATTGGCCGACGGCTGTGTCACGATCCAAGGCGACCGCATCGTCTCGGTCGAGCGGCAGCCGACCTCATCCGAACTCGACGACCTGGGCAACGTGGCCCTTCTGCCCGGGTTGATCAATGCCCACGCACACCTGGAACTGAGCGACGTCCCCACACCGTTGGGCCGGCCCGGCATGCGGCTGGTCGACTGGCTCGGCGAAGTCATGCAGCATCGGCTGCAGCCTCGCTCAACCGCCGCGGCGGTTGAGGACGGGTTGCGCCAGAGCGTGCGGCTGGGCACGACCACCTTGGCCGACGTCTCGCAAGAGGCACCGCCGGCGGATGCACTCGAGTCGCTCGGCGTCGGCCTGATCAGCTTCGTGGAACTCATCGCGACGACGGTTGACCAGGTTGAACCGCAGATTGAGCGGGCCGAGAAGCACCTCGCGGCCGCCGCCGGCGCGAAGTCCTGGCACGCCGGGCTCAGTCCCCACGCTCCTTACAGCGTACAGCCCGACCTGTTGGCCCGGGCCGTGGCCCTTTCGGCCGAGCGGCACGTGCCGCTGGCAATGCACCTGGCCGAATCGCCCGAGGAATTAGAGTTGATCCGCCATCGACGCGGGCCGTTTCGCGATCTACTCCAGCGGCTTGGCGTCTGGGACGCCGGCGCCTTTCCCGACGGGCTTTCCACGCTGGCCTATTTGCAGACGCTCTCGGGCGCCCATCGGGCGCTGGTGATCCACGGCAACTACCTGCCTGAAGAAGATATTGCGTTTCTGGCCGGCCATGCCGATCGGATGGCGGTGGTCTACTGCCCGCGGACTCATGCGTTTTTCCGGCACGATCCTTACCCGTTGGAAAAGATGCTCTCGGCCGGCGTCCGGGTCGCGTTGGGAACCGACTCACGTGCTTCCGTGCCTGATCTCGGCATGCTGGCCGAGATGCGAGAAGTGCACCAGCGCCATCCGGACATTGAGCCCGAGACCATCGTCCGGCTGGCCACGCTCGACGGAGCGACCGCACTGGGGCTGCAACACCGGTTGGGCACGATTGAGCCGGGCAAGCAGGCCGACCTGACCGCGATCGCACTGCCGGAGGATACCGCCGGCGAGCAGGCCGACCCCTATCGTTTGTTGCTCGAGAGCGACACGCCGCCGGTGGCCACCTGGTGCCGCGGACGGCAAGTTGCCCCGGCGACAGACCAAACCGAGCCGCGCCCGTAAGGAAGCGGTCAAGCAAGCAGCAACATGCCCGACCACGATTTCCACGACTGCTGGTTTCTCACCGGGCCCACGGGATCGGGAAAGACGCGCGTGGGAATCGAGCTTGCGCGGCGGATTGACGCCGAGATCATTTCGATGGATTCGATGGCCCTGTATCGTGGCATGGACATCGGCACGGCCAAGCCCTCGCCGGACGAACGATGTGAAGTGGCTCACCATCTGATCGATATTCTCGAGCCCCACGAGGAGTTCAGCCTGGCCGGGTACGTCGAAGCGGCGGCTCGGGCAACCGAGGCGATCCGCGTCGGCTCGCGGCAGGTTCTCTTCGTGGGCGGCACACCGCTCTATCTGAAATCACTCCTTCGCGGGATATTCAAGGGACCGCCGGCCGACTGGCCTTTGCGACGCCGACTGACGAAAGAGGCAAAGACCGGGGAGCCCGAGCTGCTCCACCGGCGACTGGCCAAGATTGATCCCACGGCCGCGGCGCGGCTGCATCCGAACGACACGCGTCGCATCATTCGCGCACTGGAAGTTTTCGAGCAGACCAGACAACCGATCAGCCGGCTCCAGCGGCAATTCGACCATGGACGTCCGGCCCAGCAGTGTCGCGTATTCGTCCTGGCATGGTCCCGAAAGGTCCTCTACGAGCGAATCGATCGTCGCGTCCGAGCGATGTTTGCCGCCGGGCTGGTCGACGAGGTCCGCGGACTGTTGGCCAGACCCGAGCCGCCGGGCCGGACGGCAAGCCAGGCAGTAGGCTACCGTGAAGTTATCGATTTTCTCCGGGAGGGAGGAAACTTGGAGCGGACGATCGAGTCTGTCCAGACCCACACCCGACAGTTCGCCAAACGTCAGCTCACGTGGTTTCGAGGGCTCTCGGAGAGTCGTTTCCTGACGGTCGAAGACCCACTCGATGTGGTGGGTCTGGCCGCCGAGATTGCCCGGCTCGGGGCAGAAACGTAGGGTGGGGCGAGCTCGGCTCGCCCCACCAGGCCTGCCGACATCCGAAGAGGAGAATACACGGAGACATGGTGGGGCAACCACCGTCCTTCGACCCTTGTCGCGAGCCAATCAACGTCTTTTGGAGGACGGTGGTTGCCCCACCCTACATTGCTTGGCCACCCCTTATCAGGTGCCCAGGGCTGAGCTAGAATAAATGGTTTTGTATTGCCAGACATGTCAGAGAAAAAACAAGGAATCGAACATTGCTGCGAACACATACTTGCGGTGAGCTAGACGAGCAACACGTCGGGCAAGAGGTCACCCTGAGTGGTTGGGTCGATACCTCGCGAGACCACAGCGGCGTGCTGTTTGTCGACCTGCGCGATCGTTACGGTCGGACCCAACTGGTGTTTGGGCCCGAGAGCGGCCAAGAAATGCTCAATCAGGCAAGATCGTTGCGCAGTGAGTACGTCATCCAGGCAACGGGTAAGGTGGCGCTGCGGCCCGAGGGAACGATCAATCCGAAACTGGCAACCGGCCAGATCGAGGTTCGCGTCGCTCGGTTGAACATCCTCAACCCGAGCCTCACCCCACCGATGCAACCCGGCCAGAAGGAGCTGCCCGGCGAAGACCTTCGTCTGAAATATCGCTATCTGGATCTCCGACGCGCGGAGATGCAGAGAATCTTGATGCTCCGCCACCATATGACGAAGATCATGCGCGATTATTTCGACGAGCTGGGATTCATCGACGTCGAAACGCCGGTACTGGGTCGCAGCACGCCCGAGGGTGCGCGCGACTACCTGGTACCCAGCCGCGTGCAGCGCGGGGCTTTTTACGCGCTGCCGCAATCGCCGCAGCTCTACAAGCAGATCCTGATGATCGCCGGATACGATCGCTACGTGCAGATTGCCCGATGCTTCCGCGACGAAGACCTCCGGGCCGACCGCCAACCCGAGTTCACCCAATTGGACCTCGAAATGGCTTTCGTCGAGGTGGACGACGTCATCGAGGTGATCGACGGTCTGATGGCGCGGATGATCAAGGAACTGCTGGGGCGGGAATTGAAGCTGCCCCTGCCGCGGATGACCTACGACGAGGCCATGGAGCGTTTTGGCCACGACGCGCCCGACCTGCGGTTCGCCGTGGAGCTGGTTGATCTGGGCCGGGAGGCGGCCGCGGCCGAGTTCCGCGTATTTCGCTCGGCGGTCGAATCGGGTGGTCGGGTCCGCGGGATCAACGCCAAGGGGGCCGCCGGTCGTTACTCGCGCAAGGCCATCGATGAGTTGACCACCTACGTGCAGCAGGATTTCGGCGCAAAGGGGTTGGCCTGGTTCAAGGTCGAGGAAGGCGGGACGTTGGCCTCGCCGATCGCCAAGAACTTCGCTTCTTCGCTCTTGGAACAAATCGGCCGCCGCATGGATGCCGCGCCCGGCGACCTGTTGCTGGTGGTGGCCGACGAGTTCGACGTGACGTGCAAGGCCCTCTACGGGCTGCGCCGCCGGCTGGGCGCCGAGCTGAAGCTCTATGACCCCGAGGAAATGCACTGCTCCTGGGTCGTCGAGTTCCCGATGTTCGCCGTCGACGAAGAAGATGGCGGCTGGACCGCCGTGCACCACCCTTTCACCGCGCCGCGCGAGCAGGACGTCGAGCGGCTCGAGAGCGAGCCGGGCCGGTGCCGTGCCCGGGCCTACGATCTGGTGATCAACGGCTGTGAAGCGGGCGGAGGCACCATCCGAATTCACGATCAGCAGCTCCAGCAGAGGGTGTTCCGGCTGTTGGGCATCGACGAGGCGGCGGCCAGGGCCCGATTCGGATTCTTGCTCGACGCCCTGCAGTACGGCGCGCCGCCGCACGGTGGAATCGCGCTGGGGCTGGACCGTCTGGTAATGCTGTTTGCCGGGACGACCAACATCCGTGATTGTATTGCGTTTCCCAAGACCCAACGGGCAACCGACCTGATGACCGGCGCGCCGGGCGAGGTCGACGCCAAGCAATTGCGCGAGTTGGAAATCACACCCAATCGTTAGTTTATCGGAAAGGAAATGACCGATGTGCCGAAAAAAACCAAGGATGCTCGGTGTCGCCATCGCGCTTCTGCTCGGCATCGTGGCCTGTCGGCGGACGCCGGAAGAGAACGCGGCCAACGCCCCGGCCAAAACGCCGACCATCGACGCTCCGGCGGTTGCAACCGACGCGCAGCAGCCCGAGGGGCCCACCGCGCCGCCGCAGCCTCCGCCGAAACCGATCATGCCCCAGGTGAAACTGACTGAGGCTTTGGAGGCCACGTGCCTGGTCAAGGTAGACGATCTTCTGCCGGAGGGCACGCTGGCTGATCTCGGCGGCCGGGCGCTCGACGTGCGCACCAAGCTGAGTCCCAAACTCACGGTGCTCTGTTTCTGGAAAGGCGACGATCTTTACGCCCTGGAGCAACTCGAAAAGCACGTGGCCGGGCCGTACGCCCGGAAGGGTGTCGGCGTGGTCGGCATCAACCAGAAGGATTGGCCCAGCGTGGTTCGCCGGAAGCTGCAAGCCGCGGAGGTTACCTTCCCCTGCCTGTTGGATCCCCGGGGAGCCTATTTCGCCAAGATCGCCACCGAGGGACTCCCGCGAATCTATCTGGTCGACGGCCAGGGCAAGATCCTCTGGTTCGACACCGAGTATTCGCGCGGCTCGGAGCGAGACCTGCTCCAAGCGATCGAGTATGTCCTGGCACAGGAAGAAGAAACAGGACAAGAAACGGGGTCAGAACAAGAAACGGGGACAGAATAGGCTGGATATGGTCTGCCAAGGATGGCACATCTCTGAGCGCGGGGTGCCTGGGCCATAGCCCGGCGGTGGCCCAGATTCGGCATTCTTACGGTTGCCGGCCCATCAATAGCTATACAAGGGGCAATATCATGGCACGCATCGTAGTGCTCGACGGTTTCACACTGAATCCTCCTCCCGGCGATTTGAGTTGGGAAGGGTTCAAGGCGTTTGGAGAGTTGGACGTTTACGACCGGACACCGCCGGAGGAGGTCGTCTCGCGTTTGGCCGGGGCCGAGGTCGCCCTGACCAACAAAGTCGCCTTCGAGCGGCCGACGATCGAGCAGTTGCTCGAGTTGAAATACATCGGTGTGCTCGCCACCGGATACAACATCATCGATCTGGAGGCCGCCGACAAGCAAGGCATCGTCGTGACCAACGTGCCGAGCTACAGCACGCGCTCGGTGGTGCAAATGGTCTTCGCCCATCTCCTGAACCTCACCCAACACGTTGGTCATCATGCCAAGGTGGTCCGGGAGGGACGCTGGACGAGTTGCCCGGATTTCTGCTTCTGGGACTATCCACTGGTCGAACTGGACGGACTGACGATGGGCATCGTCGGATTCGGTCAAATCGGCCGCCGGGCGGCCCAAGTGGCCCGCGCGCTGGGCATGAACGTGCTGGTCCACGACGTCGCCGTGCCGGACGAACTCGGCGGCGGCATCAAGGCGATCGAGTTGGAGGAGCTGTTTCGCCGAAGCGACGTGGTTTCGCTCCACTGCCCGCTTTCGAGCGAAACGCAGGGGATGGTCAATGCCGAGCGATTGGCCCTGATGAAGCCGACGGCCTTCTTGATCAATACGGCTCGCGGGCCACTGGTCGACCAACAGGCGCTGGCCGAAGCGCTGGCTTCGGGCCGAATCGCCGGGGCGGGCCTGGACGTCCTTTCGGTGGAGCCCCCGGCGGCAGACCATCCACTGCTTGCGGCCCGAAATTGCCACATCACTCCGCACATTGCCTGGGCGACCCACGCGGCGCGAAAGCGGCTCATGGCGATCGCCGTGGACAACCTCCGGGCCTTTGTCGAAGGCCGACCGAAGAACGTGGTCAACCACCCCAAAAAGTAGGGTGGGCAATGCCCACCGTGAATATCGAACGTGGAGACAGACTCCTGGTGGGCATTGCCCACCCTACGGCCATCTCCCTCTATCTGCTGTCAGGCACAGCCTGACCTACTGCTACTTCGGCTTGCGACGGTGGAGCAACCCCAGTCCGGCCAGCGCCACCAGCAGAAGCAGTGCCGACGGTTCGGGCACGTTGGTCGTCTCCGTGGGACCTGGGGAATAGCCCCAGTTGGCCGCCATGATCGCCGCGTCGCCCGGGCCGACAATGCCGTCGTCGTCGAAATCACAGTCGGCGTTGACCTGGCCCCAGTACATGGCCAATTTGGCGGCATCGTCCTTGTCGACGTCGCCATCGTTGTCGGCGTCACCGGGAATGTCCGAGGGGGGCGTTATTACCAGCGGCCCGGCCTCTCCGCCGTAGGGCGAGAACTGACAGCCGTTTTGTGCCCAGCCACATGCCCAGACGTTCAGGCCGACGGAGCCGGCCAGGATCGGACTGTCTTCGTCGACCACGTCCGGGTAGTTGATCACGGTGGGCGTTTCTCCGTCCGGGTCGTCAACCACCTGGACGGAGATGGTATTGCCGATCACAGTCACTCTGACGTCGAAGGGGATCTCGTCACGCCAAGTAGCCGGGTCTGTATTATCTCCTTTATCGATCCGATCAGTGAAGAGGAACAGCGGAGTGGTTTCGCTGTACAAACCGGTCCAGGCGCCGTCCAGGCACTTCTGGATGGACATGCCCTGCGGCGGCCGTCCGTCACCCGATCCCGTCGCCTGTCTGGCGAAGTTGACCCGGTAGAAGGTGTCATCATCCACAACCCGAACCAACAGGGCGATGCCGTCGTCGTCGAGGTTGGCCAACCGCACCCGCATTTGGTAGTCGCCCATTGTCGCGCTGTCGGGCTCGTCGACGACAATGGCCGAACCGATGAAATCGACGTTCGGGGCCGTTGCGGTGGCATCCAAATAGCCATTGGCATCGTCGGTGATTCTGCCGTTACGGAAGTCGAGTCGGAAGCTGCCCAGGGCCCTAGCCGACGCCGAATTGTCTGCACCTTCTGCGTTAACCATCGAGAGGTTTCTCCACTTGACCGGCGAGGCGGTACTAAGATCGAACCTGTGCGTCGCGTTTACGGTCGTGGAGCTGATGGACATCTCCTCAAGCTGGACTCCCCATCGGTTGCCGCCCGCCTGGGCCCAGGAGTGGACTCCGTACTGGCCGGGTTGCAGGTCGGAGTCGCTGCCATTGATTTCCACCGGGATGCCCCCGCTGCCAACGGTGACCGTCCAGTTTTGCCCGTTGACGGAAACATCCACGTCAAACGGCGAGTTGTCACTCGGATATGACCAGGCAGTGTCTGGAGGAACGGTGAGTGGCGTGACGACGCCGCCAATGACCTTCGCCACCTGCACACCCTCCGGATAGCCATAGCTGCCGCCCGCCTGCTTGCGCATGCCAACGCGGAAGTAGTTGTCCTCGTCCTGGAAGCCGAACAGTATGCCCAGGCCGTCATCGTCGACTGTGCGAAACGTGGCCGAGAGGTCATAGGTCGACGGCATGTCGCCGACCGCGACCGACTTGTTGACCATGTTCCAAGCTTTGTATTTACCGGCAGGGCACGAGCTGCCCGAAGACCACTGGTCGCAGGATTCCGATAGACCGGTATCGCTGACCAGTAGGATACCCCATTCCGGTCGTCTGATGGTCCGAGTCACCCAATCGCCATCGGCACCCGTACCATACGTGTCTTCCCAGTTGTCGTATCCGGTGATGAAGGGATCGCCGACGAGCGTCGTTTGGGCGTGGACAGCGCCGGCCAGTAAGAAGAAGGCAATGGCCAGGCCGAAGAGGTGTACACAAGCGACGATGGAAATACCGCCTGCCGCCGAACCAGTTTTTCTCATGGTACTCATGTTGGCGCTCCTGTTTTTTCGGTTGAGACTTTGGGGAGTCGAATGATTCTCCAACAAAGCAACCCTCTCTGATAACGAAACCTGCCTCTTCGCAATCGTTCCGAAAACACAGACTCGTGGTCGTGGCTTTGTCTTCGGCATAACCTCCTTTCTATTTGCTTGCGCGATAGGGTCATTCGCCCCCAGGGCTGTTGGCTTCGTCGATCATTCCCAGTGCTTTGTTGATTCTGGGCCTGCAAGGCGACTCCCGTGGAATAGAATACTCACAAGTCTGATGGAGGATGAGCGGCAATCCTCCTTGGCCGGGATGTCCTTTTGGCCTATGAGTATCTTATTCGTTGGGAACCATCTTGTTTCCGATGAGACAACTGCTAGCTTGTAGTGTACGGTGGCCATCGCGGCGATGCAAGGTAATTGGGCACGCAGCACGAAGGAACAAGGCAAGAATAATCCGGCCCCACCATGGCCGTCATTGTCCAGCGCCGCTTGCTTTGGTCCCGGATGTTCCAACGCATGCCCCCCAATGGTCTTGAAGCTGCGCATCCGCCCGACGGACCCACGCGGCGCGCAAGCGGCTGATGGCGATCGCCGTGGGCAACGTCCGGGCCCCTCTCGAAGGCCGGCCGCAGAACGTGGTCCATCGCTAAGAAGAGTTGTGTAGGTCAGGCTGTGCCTGACAACGGCCGGAGACAGCACGTCGATAGCTGTCAAGCGAAGCCTGACCTACCTCGGCTTGCGACGGCGGAGCAACCCCAGCCCGGCCAGCGCCACCAGCAGAAGCAGTGCCGACGGCTCGGGCACGGCTGAGGCGGACTCGCCCGGCGGGCTGGTGCCAAAGCCCCAGTTGGCCGCCAGGACCGCCGCATCAGCCGGGCCGACCACCTGGTCGCCGGTGAAATCACCCATTTCCCAATTGGCATAGTCCCAGCCCCAATGGGATGCCAAGATCGCGACGTCTGTCTCGTTGACGCGGCCGTCGTGGTTGGCGTCGCCAGGGATCGTTTCGTAACCACCGCCGGTCAGGTTGAAGAGGTATGCCGAACCGGAGCCGTCGGCCGTGTCGTCGTCGCCGTACGCCCCGACCAGCGCCACGGTGCCGCTGATCGCCACCGAGTAGCCAAACCAGTCATATTCCGCCGGATTGTCGGCGCGGAGCGGGGTGATCTGGTTGCCGGTCCCCACGTCAAATAGATATGCCGCGCCGGCTGTCCCGTCGGCATAGTCCGCCCCGACAACGGCCCTGTCGCCGCTGATGGCCACGGAGGCACCGAACAGGTCGTTTTCCGCTCCATCGTCGGCGGTGAGCTTGTGAAGCCGGCTGCCGGAGAACGCGTCGAATAGATAGGCCGCGCCGGTTGCGTTGCCTCCCTCGGCTCCGACGATGGCCCGCTGGCCGCTGATCGCCACCGAGCAGCCAAACTCGTCGTACGGCTGGGGATCGTCCGCAGTAAGTTTGCCGCCGAAACGCCGCTCGCCCGTGTTCACGTCGAACAGATAGGCCGCGCCACAGTCCGCGATGGTGTCGGTGTCGTCCCTTTTCGCCCCGACGATGGCCGTGTTGCCGCCGATGGCCACCGAGAAGCCAAAACGGTCGTATGCGTCCATGTCGTCGTCAGCGGTGAGTTTGTACTGGCTGCCCGTCGTCGTCAAATCGAACAAGTAGGCCGCACCACAGTCCGCGCCTCGGGTCTCGTCATCGGCCCGATCCGCCCCGACGATGGCCCAATCGCCGCTGATCGCCACGGAGTCGCCGAACAGGTCGCCCGGTGCTCCATCGTTGGCGGTGAGTGGGTCGCCGATGGGGTCGCCGGTGCTCACGTCGAAGAGATACGCGGCGCCGGTCCACCCGTTGTGGCCGGGGGCCCCGACAATGGCCCTGTTGCCGCTAACGGCCACGGAAAGGCCGAAGTTGTCGTATGCTTCCCCGTCGTTGATGGTGAGTGGGTCGTCGAAAAGCGCGCTGCCCGCGCTGTCGAAAAGATAGGCGGCGCCGACGTCGTACTCGGCTACCCCCTGGCCGTCTCTACTCCATGCGCCGACGATCACGGTGCCGCCACTGATCGCGACCGAGTAGCCGAAGTCGTCGAGCGCCGCCGGGTCGTAGGCGTGGATCTTCGTTGCGGCCCGCGCCGGGGCGGATAGGGCCATGACGGCCAACACGGACGCGTAGACCGAAGTCCTGATCATGCAGCGATACATAGTCCGAGCCTGTTCCTTTTGCGTGGGCCGGCCCTAACCCACTTGGTCGCCCTTCCGCCATTATTGGACCGCTCCATGGCTATGGCACGGAACTCCACCGCCGGACCGGTCCCCGCCTCCCCAAAGCACCCATGCTACAACCTGACGTCCGAATTGTCAACCAAAATGCGTCTCCACGAGCGTCTAGGCTCTCGTAGTAGAGGCTATCAGACTATCTCAAGACTCCTTTCGGCCTTTGTCCGTCATCTTGAGCGAAGCGAAGGATCTCTTTGGCACTGAAAGACTTGAGATCCTTCGCTTCGAGATCCTTCGCTTCGAGATCCTTCGCTTCGAGATCCTTCGCTTCGCTCAGGATGACAATCGTGAGTTGGGGCCTGAGATAGTCTCTAGTCCGTCCGAGCCGTGGTCGAATGCCGACGCGGGACAATTCTTGGTGGGCGATGCCCACCCTACGGCTCGGCTGGGTTGACCTTGTGCTTCCGATAGAACTCGATCAATTGAGCCAGGTTGCACCGCGCGTAGGGCTCGTCGCAGGCCGGCCCGCGCCGGCCCGCATCGGCAAACCACATGTCGAGCGTCTCGGGCGAGAAGACCGCGTTGTGCAGGTTCGATCGGGCGGCAACCGGCCGGGTGATCAACTCGATCATGCCCGCCGCATCGAGCCGACCGAAGGCCGCCTGGATCCGCCGGCTGGCCGCTTCCGCCCGAGCACCCCCCGAAACGATCACCGAGTCTTCCGGGATGAAGGGCAGCCGGGGATGCTGCTGGCCGGGATGAAGCACGACCACTTTCTCGGGCGTGCAATACAGGCCGACCATCGCGCGATGCTTATCGCTGAGCACGTAGTAATACTCGCAGGTGCGCGGCGTCTGGCGGATGATCTTGACCGCCTCGCCGACCGTGGAGGCGCGCTCCATGACGTCGCGCAGAAGCAGGCTCATCGGCATCCCGTCCCAGGCGCCTTCGCCGCGGCCGCCGATCTCGCCGACGGCCAGGTGTTTTTCGTTCATCGCGGTCACCGTGCCGAGGAAGCCGGCGTAGCCGAGACTCATCCAGGCGTGGCGCCGCTCGGGCATAAACACGACGAGGGCCGCACATGACTGGAGGTTCACCTCGGTCATGTAATCGAGCACGCGGGCGTGCAACACCCGGCCGTCGCGAGTCGCCTTTCCCCGCACGGCGATTCCGCTGCAGTGGAATCGCTCGGGAAAAAGATTGGCGTAGCGGCCGTCGCGCCGGGCGACGCCGGCCGCGCGGGACAGCGCGTCGCACTCCTCGAAAAACCGTTTGGGAATATGCGGCGAGGTCCGTCGCTCGATTTCAGCCATTTGGTCCATGAACCATCGGCCCGAGCGAATCGTCTCGCCGGCGCCCACCACGTAGAGCACCCGGTCGGTCAGCCTCTTGGCTTGGTGGGCCAGCAGCTTGCCGTGGGCCGTGCCCATCTCGCCGGGCGTGCCGGCGACCAATAAGAACGACTTGCCTTGTGATCGGGCCAACACGCCGTGAGGCACGCGATCGACCAGCGTCAATGGAGGGGCCGGGGGCACTGGCGAAACGCCAGTGGCACCCGGGGACTGTCCCGATTTTTGCGCAGCAAAAATGGGACTGTCCCCTTCCGTTTCATAGGCACTGCTGGACAAGCCAGCAGTGGCACCCGCAGAGCCAGCAGTGGCACCCGCAGAGCCAGCAGTGGCACCCGCGGAAACGCCGCTGGGACCCGAGGCCTTCTCCATCGCAAAATCGAACAGCGACGCAAACATGCGCTGGACGTCGGCGCGACGCACCTCAGTAACCGGCAGACCGACCGACGGCGCGAAGAGCGGCCCCTGGGCAAGCGTGTTGATCTGCCAGGCGCGAAACACGACGGTTCCTCGGACACCGTCGATCTCGAACTCCAGCCGATCGGGTGATCGGCCGTCTTGCTTGAGCACGAGCCGGGCCCAATCGCCGGGATCTCTTTTCAGCGTGATCCGCACGGCCCGGGCGTTCTCGACGGTCTTGTCCTCTTGGAGTGTGACCAGGCCGTCAAGCAGACTGGGAGCCATTGCCGCGCCGGCCACGGCCCCGGAGGCCACTTGCAGCTTCATCAGATATTGGGGATCGACCGGTGGCGGTGGCTGGTCCGGACCGAGCGAGCCGCGAAAGACGGCTTTCCCGTCGGAGGCCAGCCACGGCGTGCCGTCGTCACCCAAGGCGGCCGCAATCGCTAGCGGACGGCGCGCATCGACCGAAAGCCGGAACCGCCGGCCGTGGCCGCGGACCAGTTGCACCGAGGCGTCAATCGGTTTGCCGTCTTTGGTGATTGCGTTGATCCCCAGATCGACCAAGTGGCAGCGCTCGTCGGCCGGCTCAACGCTAATTAGAGTGCTGACGTCTCGCAACAGGCGGCTGACGATCATCGTCGGCGTGGGCGATTTCGGAGGCGCCGGCGCGATGGCGGCCCGAGGGGGGAGATCCTGGGCGAAGAAATCAACCGTTTTCGAGAGGATCTCGGGCAGCGCGGCCATGGCCGTGTAGTGGCCGAGCCCTTCGAGCCACTCGACGCGATCGGAGATACCCAAGGCGGCGGCCAGCCGCTGGGCACACGGTTTGGGAATGACCCGATCCTCGGTGCCATTGAACATCAACACGCGGCCCTGCCGAGCCCGGCCGCGAAGCGCCGCCGCGTGGGTCAAAGGGTCCACCGCCGCAATCGTCCGGTCGAACTGCTTGCGCTGCTCGGAGTCGAGCATGGCCAGGAATTCCTTCAGTTCTCGCGCTTCGGCCGCCGTGTCGATGATCTTGGGCAGATCGCCGCCGGCAAGGATCAAGGCCGCGCGGCCGATCCTTGGATCCTCCGCCGCGGCCGTGGCGCCCAAGAGCCCACCGAGACTGATTCCCGCCAGGCCGATGTGCTCTGGATCGACCTCGGGACGTGAGGCCAAAAGATCGACCGTGCGCCGCACGTCCTCGACGCCTTGTGGCAATGCGCCGAGAAACAAACGTGGCCGGGCCAACAAGGCGCGCTGCCCGCCGGGCAGGCTACGCTCGCCGTAATAGGGCAGCTTGAACATCACCGCGGGAACGCCCCGCGAGGCCAACGCCGAACAGATCATGCGAACCAGCTCGAAACGGCCGTTGAGAATGTGAAGACAGACGACGGCCGGACGCTTGGAACCATCGGACTCGACTGCCTTGGGCAGGTAGTAGTCGGCCGGGATGGTGTTGTTGGGCTTGAAGGGAGTCACGACCGGCGAGGGATAGGTCAAACGATAGACGCGATACGCATCCCGCTCGGCCAGCAGCTTCATCGTGTAGTCGAATGGTTTGCCGTTGTAGGTCTTCGACACGTGGTGAAGCTCGCCGGCCTGGGCCGACGAGACCGCCAGCAAGCAGGCAACCAAGGCTGCCGACAAGCCTACTCTCAAGCGGCTGGTGACGTGAAGACGCAAGGTCATCTCATTGCTTCTTCTTTTTTCTCTTCTTCTTGTGCTTTCTCTTCCGCTTCGGCAGATCCTTGCACCTGCCGGTGCACTCACCTTTCTTGCAGAGGGGACAAGACATGGGTAATACGCACTCCCGCTGGAGACAGTTCGGCCATTCAGAGCGTGTTTTGAACTGGGTGCCACTGCTGGCCGCTCCAGCAGTGTTCTTCCCGGGGAATTCGCTTCGCACTGCTGGACAAGCCAGCAGTGGCACCCTTGGAAGAGCTGCAACCGCTTTCGAAACACGTTCTCCGACAAGGACGCTGATGAACTTTACGCCGCCCCGCCGAGGAATTCAAGCACGGGGCCGTTGACCGGGTCGAACTCAGAGGCTAGAGTCCTTGGTACGGTGTCCAGTAAGGGCCGCTGGAGACCTGCTGCCTAGCTGCAGTGGACATTGCCCAGTTTCAGTAGTTCCAAGTTTGGCTGGCTGATACCTCAGCAGGTCATCCTGAGCGTAG
>CAZWWC010000026.1:0-21477 GCA_964637625.1 uncultured Planctomycetaceae bacterium | reverse complement strand
CCGCTTGCCGCCACTCAATATCGAACGAAGACAAATCTAGAACAGTAGAACTAAGCGGTATTACATAAGTTGGTAGCGGCCCAAGCGGCCTGTACGAAGGCTGCAAGGCCCTCACGTGCAACAGACTTACGTTAAACCGCTTAGAACGATCCAACATGGGCATAGATCATAGCATACGCTCCGGCGAATAGAGTCACGCAGCCAATCCCCATGATCGTTGAGACGCCGAGGCAAATTCCGCCAACGGTTACAAGCACGCCGAGCAGTATCGTGCATTGCCCGAGCTTCATTAAGCAGCGGCGTAACGTCTGCATCCTCATTCGTGAAGTCCCCTTCCAGCTATACTGCGGAGAAAAGCAACGTGTTTCTGACCGATATCAGGTTTTCCACCACTTGACGTAGTATACCGCAACCACATGCCGTATGGAAACCTCGGTCGGTCCCCTGGGGCACCGCTTCGCTATGCCCCAGCCACCCTTCGCCGAACCCCCAAGTCTCTCTGCGCCTCCGCAACTCTGCGTGCTGTTTTGGTGAAGGGGACAGTCCCATTTTCGCTCCGCGAAAATCGGGACAGTCCCCTACTGCTGCAACGAATAGAGCAGCACGTTCAGGGCGATCCGGGCCGCGTCGTCGTGCGTGTAGCCCTGGCACTCCAGCGAATTGTGCTTTTCCAACGCGCAACTAATATCATAGGGCGAGAAGATCACGCCCCAGCGGTCGCCCAGCTTGATGCCCTCCAGCAGCGGCGCCACCTTCTGCTTCTTCGAGCGGATCGGCCCTTTGCGGTCGGTCGCCTGCGGATCGTAGCGCGTGACCTTCTCCTTCTCCAGATCATAGCCGCCATAGGCGCGCGTCAATAGCGGATCATTGGGTGCGAGGCGTACGAGTTGCTTGTCGGGAAACGCGGCCGCCATCTCGCGCCGAAACGACTTCGTGAACGCCTTGCTGGCACAGATGGAATCGGCCAGCACCATCCCGCCTCGCTCGACGTACCGGCGCAGCTGCTTCCGTTCGGCGCGGGTCAAGTGGAAAGCCGTACGACCGTGCATGACGACCAGATGATAGTCAAACAGCGCATCGTCGGTCAGGTTGATCAGGCGCTCTTCAGCCACGGTGCGCAGCTTCAGTTCGCTCTCGGCCTTTTCGAGCAGGTGGACCAGCGCACGAGGCGCCGCGTTGCACCCGCCCGGATGACGCAATCGGGCCACGGCCAGCCGTCCTCGCTGGGTCGACGTGGTTTGGCCCGACACGGCGACGCTGGCCGGGATCTCGTCCTTGTACTGCAGCTCGCGATTGGTGGCATAGGCCAGGATGTTGATGCCCAGCGATCGGGCCGCGTTGATTTGTGCCTGGACCGACTTGGGATACTCGACGCCCCGGCCCGGCCGCGACAATTCCCAAAGACAAGAGAGCGACGGCCGGGGACTCTCGGGGGGATCGGGCGGCGCGTAGACCACGCTCGTGCGGCAGCCAAAATCGATTCCCCAAAGCGGCCGAAGCTGCTCGGGCTTGATCGGCTCTTCGGCCCGCCAGATCGGATGCGCCGCGTCCAACGGCCGCAGCCGATACTCGCGTTCGGGAAAGACTTGGTGCATCAGGTCGCGAAACGCCGTGTCGAACGCCTTCCCGCCACAGGTCGCCTCGGCCACCAGGAATTTGCCCCGGTCGAGATAGCCGCGCAGCTTCCGGGCCAGGCGCCGGCGGCCCGCCTCGTCGCGCGGCAGTGGACTGCGGCTTCCCGAAAAGTAGATTACCGGCGACTGGATGAGATCGTCGATCGTGGCCAGATCGAGATCGACCACCTGCCAGGTCATATCGCGCCGCCATTTCGACTCGACGTAGCGCGTCAGGTTGGCCACGTCGTGGCGGTGCTGGTTCCAATCGTCGCCCGGCTGATGCTGGGCCTTGGCCAACAGGACGGGCCGGCGACCCTTCGAAAGGAACAGCATCGCCAGGCTCGTTGCGATCAACGGGTTTTTCTCGACGTAGCCACGGCCGACCCAATAGTCGGGCACGAGGGCCTGGCCCGAGGCGCCACGATTCCAGTTCACCAGATGGTCGGCCCCCTCACGATACCAATCGTGCCGACCGATGAACCGCTCGGCGGTCAGGCGCCCGACGCGTTCGACGCCGTAGAGATAGTAGAGCGCCCAGAGATCGCCCTCTTGGCCCGGGTTTCGCGTCACCGAGAAGTTCCGTGCCAGCCACGAGAACCCTTTTGGGACCGCGTCGTCTTCAGCCTCGGCCCGGCGACAACACTGAATTCGCCCGTCGGCGACGACCGCGTCGGGTTGGCTGATCCCATTTTCGGCAATGATCGTCGAAGCGATGCCCGCGCAAGTCATGCTGCCGGTGCCGCGATGCTTTTTCATGTAGCCCCAGGAGCCGTCCGGGTTTTGGCAGTCCTTCCAATAGGCTTCGGCCAATCGCCAGGTCTTTCCACGGATCTGGGCGCCGGCCCGCTGGGCCTCGTCGAGTGCCAACAGCGCGAACTGGCTGTTGGAGTTATCGCCGTTGGCCCGTCCTGGATAGGCCCAGGCTCCTTTTCTCGGGCCGCTAAGAATCTGGTTCCGCTCGAGCCACTGGACGTTGCGCTGAATCAATAGGAGGTCCTTGGTCGGCTCGGCCTTCGAGAAGACCATCGTCTGTAGCGAGACCGTGTAGGTGGTTTTCAGCCGGTTGGAACGAAGCCAATCGAGCGCGCGGCGGACGTGCTCGTCCTCGGGTCCGGCGCCTGCATGAAGCAGCGCCAAGGTACACAGGCAGGTCACTCCCCCGGTCTGGCTCGGGTTGTAGTCGGACCAGGTGCCCGTCTTCTGGTCTTGCTTTCTCTTGAGATAACTGGTGCCGTTGGCCAGCGCGGAGCGGATCCGCCCGGCCGTGATTTCGGCCCGCAGAACCGGCGCAATCGACCCGACCAGCATCGCGGCAGCCATCAGACGGATAGCCAGTGGTTTCACGAGGGATCTCCTTGGCTGAAAAGGTCCGGCATCCCTTTCATAAGTATCGTAAAATTCACAGGTTAGGCTGTCGACCCCAGCCCTCTGGGGGTTATCCCGCCAGGAAGACTTCGAGTATAGTCTGGTTTAGGACAAGTATAGACCGACGGAGGAGAAAAGGGGCAGGTATGCTCTGTAGAAAAGGTCCTATAGCGGAGTTGGGTGCCCGGGAATGAGCGCAGCGAAGGCCCGGTTTTTCACCAACTGGGCCACCGCTTCGCTATGGCCCAGGCACCCGCGCCCCAATCCCTAATCCCCAATCCCTAATCCCTAATCCCCAATCCCTAATCCCCAATCCCTCAAATGGCCACCAAGCCGCGGAGTCTCGGAGACGTCCTGCAGGAATTCAGCCAGCACCGCCGGCTGATGCAGGAAGAACTGCAAAAAGTGATCGTCGGCCAGAGCGAAGTCATCGAGCAGATCTTCGCCGCCATCTTTACACGAGGACACTGTCTCCTGGTGGGCGTGCCCGGGCTGGCCAAAACCCTCATGGTCAGCACCCTGGCCCAGATCCTCGACATCCGCTTCAAGCGGATTCAATTCACGCCCGACCTGATGCCGTCGGACATCACCGGCACGAACGTGCTGGAGGAGGAGTCCTCGGGCCGGCGGAACTTCCGTTTCGTCGAGGGTCCCATTTTCACCAACATCCTGCTGGCCGACGAGATCAACCGGACTCCGCCCAAGACCCAGGCCGCCCTGCTGCAGGCGATGCAGGAGCGCGAGGTGACCGTGGGCCAGGAGACCTATACGCTGCCCGAGCCGTTTTTCACCATCGCCACCCAAAACCCGATCGAGCAGGAAGGCACCTATCCGCTGCCCGAGGCCCAGTTGGACCGCTTCATGTTCGACATCAAGGTGGATTACCCATCGGCCGACGAAGAAGAACAGATCCTGGCCAGCACCACGCGGAGCGAAAAGGTCGAGATCCACAAAGTGCTTTCCGGCAAGGCAATTATCAACCTGCAGAAGCTGGTCGGGTCGGTCGCGGTAAGTCAGTACATCATCGAGTATGTCTCTCGGCTGGTCCGCGCCACGCGGCCCAAGGATGCATCCGCGCCCGAGTTCATCAAGGAACTGGTCGACTGGGGCGCCGGCCCACGTGCCGGGCAGTTCCTGATCCAAGGCGGCAAGGCGTTGGCGGCGATGGACGGCCGGTTTTCGGTGGCCATCGACGACACAAAGAAGATCGCCATTCCCGTGCTGCGGCACCGCATCAGTGCGAATTTCCAGGCCCAGGCCGAAGGTTTCACGACCGAAGACCTCATCGAACGGCTCTTGCGCGAAACGCCCCCGCCGGTAATACCGAAGTACGAGCAGTAAGGGATTCGGGATTGGGGGGTAGGGATTGGATTCGACGTGATCCACAACCCCTAATCCCAAATCCCTAATCCCCCATCCCCATGTCCACCGCCGAAAAATACCTTAAGCCCGAAGTCATCCAACAGATCTCGCGGCTGGACCTGCGCGCCCAGTTCATCGTCAAGGGTTTTCTGCAGGGGCTGCACGCCAGCCCGTTCCAGGGTTTCTCGGTCGAGTTCAGCGAGCACCGCAAGTACACACCCGGCGACGACCCGAAAGACATCGACTGGCTGGTCTACGCCAAGACGGACAAATACTACGTCAAGAAATTCGAGGCCGAGACCAACATCACCGGCTACTTGGTAATGGACCTGAGCCGGTCGATGGGCTACACCTATCGCCAGGAACTCACCAAATTCGACTACGCGATTTGCCTGGCGGCCGCGCTGGCCTGGCTGATGATCCATCAACAGGACCCGGTCGGCCTGCTCACCTTCGACGAAAAGATTCGCAACAGCCTGTCGCCGAAGACGAAGCGTCGCCACCTGGGCGATCTGTTGAGCCTGTTGGCCAATCTGAAGCCCGAGGGCAACACGGACGTCGCCCAGAGCTTGATCCAAGTGGCTGCCATGCTCCGCCACGCCAGCCTAGTGATGATCTTTTCCGATCTTTTGGTCGAGCCCGAGCCGGTCCTCGAAGCCTTGCACCGTCTGCGCCACGGCGGACATGACGTCATCTTGTTTCACATCTTGGACGAAGCCGAGACCCAATTCCCCTTCGCTGGGCTGGTCGAACTGGAAGAGCCGGAGAGCCACCGGACCTTGGCCTTGGACGCCGACGGCTTTCGCCGCGACTACCTGGGCGAGCTGGAAAGCTTTCGCCAGACGTATCGGCGCGAGTGTTTTCAGTCGGGCATCGACTACGTACCCTTGGACACGAGCATGCAGTTCGACAAGGCCCTGACCGAGTATCTGGCCAGCCGGTCGGCGCGGGGATAGGGTGCGCGATGACCTTTGTCAACTCACTACTGCTAGCCGGAACGGCGCTCGTCGCGGTGCCGATCGTGTTGCACCTGATCATGCGACGCAAGCCACGGCATCTCGAGTTCCCCGCGCTGAGGCTCGTCCAGGAGCGCCACGAAACGAATCGCCGCCAGATTCGGTTGCGTCACTTGTTGCTTCTGGCCCTGCGGATGGCGGCCATTGCACTGTTGGCGTTGGCGCTGGCCCGGCCAAGCATGAAATTCTCCGGGTCGTTGGGTTTGCGGGAAGAGCCCGTGGCAGCCGCGCTCGTGTTCGACGCCGCGCCGCGCATGGAATACCGCCAGGCCAATGAAACGCGTCTGGAGGCGGCCGGGAAGCTCGGCGAGTGGCTCCTGCGCCAGTTGCCCTCGGAAAGCCGGATTGCCGTATTGGATACGCGACTTGCTCCCGCGGCGTTTCAAATTGATCGCAGCGCGGCGTCGCAGCGCATCGAGCAGCTTGCGCCGGTGGCCAATTCGCAATCGCTGCCGGCCGTGCTCGACGAGGCGTTTCGCCTGTTGGGCCAGAGTGAGCTTGCGCGAAAAGAAGTCTATCTTTTGACCGATTTGGCTCGCGCCGCCTGGCCGGCCGAGGCCGCCGCGCGGCTGCAGCGGCGCGCGGCCGAACTGCCCGAGCTGAGCATCTACTTGATCGACGTAGGCGCCGCCGACCCGAGCAACTACAGCCTGGGCGAGCTGCGGCTCTCGGCCCAGTTGTTCTCCAGCCGAAGCCCGCTTCGGATCCAGACCGACGTTCTGCGGACGGGACCGGCCGGCCGACGCGAGGTGGAGCTGCTCCTGCTCGACGAGGCCGGCAAGCTGCAGAAACGCGGGCAGCAGAGCGTCGAGCTGGAGGCCGACGGCTCAGCCGGGCTCGACTTCCAGGTCAGTGGACTGGGCGAAGGCACGCACCAGGGATACGTCCGCCTGCTGGGCCAGGACGCCCTGGCGGCCGACGACGTCCGCTACTTCTCCGTCGAGGTGAGGGCGCCCTGGCGCATCCTCGTGGTCGATCCCAAGACGCCACACACGCACGCCGACTTCCTGCCGCAGTTGCTTGCCCCCGAAAGCTGGCGCAAAAGCGGTTTGTCGCGGTTCGAGTGCGAGACCATTGTTCAATCCGACCTGACCAAGACCGAGCTGGACCCCTATGCAGCCGTGTGCCTGGTCGATCCGAAACCGCTATCGCCGGCCGAGTGGGACAAGCTGGCCCAGTACGTGTCGGCCGGCGGAGGCCTGGCCGTCTTCCTCGGGCGCAACGCGCCGATCGCATCGTTCAACGCGGCGGACGCCCAGCGACTACTGCCCGGACCGCTTGTGCGCCAAGCCCGAGCGACGCAGGGCGACGTCTACCTTGCGCCGCGCGACTTGCAGCATCCGGTGCTCTCTGCTTTTCGCAGCTTCGGCGGCTCGATCCCCTGGTCCGACGTGCCCGTCTATCGGTATTGGGAGCTGGGCACTCTGGCCGAGGGCACGGGCGTCGTGGTTCCTTTTTCCGACGGGCGGCCGGCGCTGTTGGAGCGAACGGTGGGTGACGGCCGGGTGATCGTCATGACCACGCCGGTCTCCGACCTGGCGCGTGGCGAACCGTGGAACCTCCTGCCGGTGCTCGATCCGTGGCCGTTTCTGATTCTCACCAATCAGACGATGCTCTACCTCGTCGGCAGCACGAATCAACAACTCAACTACTACGCCGGACAGACCGCCACAATCGTGCCCGATCCGTCGACCCGATACCGCTCCTACCTGGTCACCGCGCCGAGCGGGATGACCTTTCCGCTCTCGGCCGATCCGAAGCAGGGCCGGCTCATGGTCACGTCGACCGACGAGCCGGGCAACTACCGCATCCAGGCCGGTGGCCGGACTGCCGGCGTGGATCACGGTTTCAGCGTCAATCTGGCCGCGAGACAAACCGAGTTGGAAAGACTCACTCAAGAGGAACTGGCCGAGCGGTTCGGACCGATACCGTATCGGGTGGCTCGAAGCCGCGGTCAGATCGAGCGCGACGTGAGCATGGCCCGGGTGGGCCGTGAGTTGTTTCCCCTGTTGATTCTGCTGGTGGCCCTGGCGTTGGCGGCCGAACACGTCCTGGCCAACCGGTTCTATCGGGAGTAGATAATTTGTTAGCCGCCGAGAAAACTGTAGGTCAGGCTGTGCCTGACAGGAAATGATTTGTTGATGATGCGATTGTCAGGCACAGCCTGACCTACAGGTGTGAAACTGCCATGGTCCGATTGTCCTTTTATCCGATCGCCGAGAGCTACCTGCTGGTCGCAGCGGTTGCGCTGGTGCTGTTGGGACTTCTGGCCGTCGGCCCGCGACACGGCGGCATGACGCGGCCTCGCCGGGCGGTGCTCTTCGCTCTGCGGTTGGTCGTCGTGCTGCTGGTTGTTCTGGCCATGCTGCGGCCTACGTTGGTCAGAACCGAAACGAGGAAGCAAGCGGCCACGCTGGTCGTTTTGGCCGACGTGTCGCGGAGCATGTCGGTGCCCGACGCAATGGGTGGACGTAAGAGCCGATACGAGGCAATGCGTCTGGCGCTCGATGCGGCCCGCGAGAACCTGGAGATGCTGACCGACGAGTTTGAGGTCAAGGTCTACGCCTTCGACGGCCAGACGACCGCGTTGGACCTGACCGACGGAGCGATCCAGCTGCCCGACGAGCCCGAAGGTACCCAAACGGCCATCGGCGCGGCGCTCGAGGACGTCCTGAGACTCCAGGCCGGCAAGCGGCTCTTGGGCATCGTGCTCTTGAGCGACGGGGCGCAGCGGGCCTATGCTCCTCGCGATATCGCGCCGCAGACAGCCGCCGTCGGGCTCAAGCGGCTCGGCTGCCCGTTGCTGACCGTTCCGCTGGGCCAATCGCGTGGGCTGGGCCAGGCCAAGGACGTCGCCGTCAAGCAGCTGCTGGTGGACCAAGCCGTCTTCGTCAAGAATGAAATGGCCGTCGGCGGATCGGTCCGTGCCGACGGGTTCGTCAACCGCACCTTGCCCTTGCACTTGCGCTTCGAAACGGCACCCGACCGCATGGAAATCGTCGCGGCGACCGTGCTGAAGCCGACGGCCGACGGCCAACTCCTGCCGGTTGCCTTCAGCTACGTGCCCGAGATGCCCGGCCAGTACAAGGTCACGCTCGAAGTACCGGATCAGCCGGGCGAGCTGGTAACGACCAACAACCGCATGAGCACGTTCGTCAACGTGCTCTCCGGTGGGCTGGGCGTGCTCTATCTCGAAGGTTGGCCGCCCCGGGCCGATACGAAGTTCGTCCGCCGCGCGCTGGACGGCTCGCCCGACATCGACGTCGACTACTTCAGTTTTTCGAAAGAGGCGCCGCCGCCCGACTTGGACGAGCGACTCGAGCCGGGCCGCTATGCGGTCTACGTGCTGGGTGATATCCCGGCGGCGGCATTCACGCGCAATCAGTTGGCCCGGTTGGCCGAGGGGGTCAACCGCGGCGCCGGGCTGATCATGCTCGGCGGCAAATACACGTTCGGACCCGGCGGCTATGCCCAGACACCGCTTGCGGAGGTCCTGCCGATTCGGATGAGCCGCCTTGAAGCACAAAAGCCGGGCGAACCGATGCGCACCGACATGCACCTGGCGGGGCCGATTCGCATGCGACCCGGCCGGTTTGGGGCGGACCATTTCTCGCTGCATCTGGCCGGCGATCGCAAGAAAAACACCGAGCTGTGGAACCGGCTGCCGCCGTTGGACGGCGCCAATCGATTCGACCCCGGCCAGTTCAAGCCGGGCGCCATTGTCCTGGCCGTCGACCAGAACGACCGGCCGCTTCTGGTCGCCCAGTCATTCGGCGCGGGCCGGGTCATGGCGTTTGCCGGCGACACGACCTGGCGATGGCCGATGCACGGCTTCGACAAGCAGCACAAGCGATTCTGGCGCCAGATCGTCCTCTGGCTCGCCCGAAAAGACGAGCAGCAAGAAGGCCACGTTTGGGTTCGCCTGGCCCGGCGGCGGTTGGAGCCCGGCGGACGGCTCGAACTCACCGCCGGTGCGAACTCGCCGACCGGCGATCCGGTCAAAGGGGCCACCTTCGAGGCCGAAGTGATCCTGCCCGACGGCACCACCCGAGCGATGCGGCTCTCCGAGCACGGGGAAAGCTGGACCGGCACGTTCTCCGAGACGCGTTTGTCCGGCGACTACGCCGTGGTGGTCCGCGGGCGAAAGGGAGACGAGCCGCTGGGCCAGGCCCGCTCGCGGTTTCTTGTTTTCGAGGAAGACCTCGAGTTGGATAACGCCTCGGCCGACACGAGCGGCATGGCGTCGCTCGCCGCGATGACCGAAGGCCGCTCGATCGCGCCCGAGCAATTGCCCGAGCTGCTGGACACATTGATGCAGCAGACCGAACACCTCGAAGAGAAGACCGAAACCAAACGGACTTACTGGGACACGTGGCCGTTTTTCTTGCTCGTGGTCGGACTGCTTTGCGTCGAGTGGTACCTGCGCAAGCGCTGGGGGCTGGTGTAGGTCAGGCTGTGCCTGACACAGTCTGGGTGGCATGCTTGCTAAGCGAGCGAAGCGAGACAGCAAGCATGTTCTCGCGGGTGCCTGGGCCATAGCACAGCGGTGGCCCAGTTCAATGCCGGCTCACCAGAACGTTTGCCGGGTGCCACCGCTGGCTCGTCCAGCAGTGCTTACGCGTTGTGCCCTTTGCGCCGGCGGCGCGCGGCCAGCATCACTGCTCCAAGCGTCAGCAGAAGTGTGAGCATGCCCGGCTCGGGCACATTGCCCAACGGACCGGCCTCCCCGCTCGGCACGCCGTAGCCCCAATGGGCCGCCAGGATGGACGCGTCGGCCGGGCCGACCACGCCGTCGCCGTCGAAATCACCGTATACCCAGCCGCCACTCTGTCCCCAATGCGCCGCCAGCGCCGCGGCGTCTTCTTCGTCCACGCGGTTGTCTCTGTTGGCATCGCCCGGAATCCACGGTGAGAATTGAACCTGATAGGAGGCGATCCGGAAGTCTTCCCCCGGATCGTTGAAGTACTGGTCAAAACTCAACTGAAGGAATCTTCCAATCCGATAGCTCGCCACATCTCCGCTGAAGAAAACATACTCCGGTTCATCTCCCACCTGATACAGGACTTGATACGTATCACCGATCGTATCCAAGTCGATCGTGATTCTCACCGGATCGGTTTCAACGGCGTCAAATACGCTAACAAGGCCCGAACTGGTTCCGCCTGTTCCCAACGCCACGGCCCGCAAGGCGACTTGGTCATCGGCCACACGTTCAAGGTACACCTGCGCGGTGACGTCGGTCGCACTACCACTGCCGAACCCAAAACGGATCTCTTCGTTCAGTTGGGAGCCGGCAAAAGTCCACGGGGCCAGTTCAACGACCATGCGCGCGAAGCCGGTCTGCTGGCCATCGATCCACAGGCCGGGCGGCAGTTCCAGAGAGGCGTCGGTAGGACCATCCATGGCGTAGCCGACATCCAAATGACCCATGCCATCGACCACAACGCCATCGATATCAACACTCCAACTCAAACGACTCACTGAGTCCACCGTCTCGCTCAGCCCGGTTCCGGCTGAATCTTCGAATCCGAAGTCGACCACGGGCGGAGGCGGGTCATTTCGCGCGAATCGGAACCGTTCCGCAGCAGGCACCGCCATGCTACTACCGCTGTGACCCACGCCCCGAACGAAACCCATGTCCCACTGAAAGGCAGTGCTCCGAGCAGCCGCCTCGGCCTTGCCCTCGTTGAAGAAGAACTGCCCGCGCGCGAAGCGGTGAGGACCTTGGGCGTTGGCTTCCGTCGTGGTTCGGAGGCCCGAAGCGTTGGGATCCGTATCCTGATCGCCCAAGAGGACCACCAACCGCCGGTCGAACATGGACTCAAACTGTTCCGAGGAAGTGGAATGAGGCGCCCCGGTCAAGGTGTACGGATAATCATACGGATATCCGGCGTCTTCGTAACTGCATCATCGTGTACCAGCCCGCGTTGGCCGCCACCGCAACATCAACGCGGGCCGTGGGCTTCCAGAAAAGGAACCGGTGGACGAACTGCGACCCGGCCGAATGCCCGAACATGCTGTAGGTGCTTGCCTCGATCGTCGGTTCCAAGACGTCGACGAGATAGTCGAACAAGGGTTCGATTTTGGAGAACGACCAGTCCTGTTCCGGGTAGGACCAGAAGCCGGACTCGAACCAGGAAAGGTTGCCGAGGTTGTACGAGCTGGAGCCCGACCAGTCGCTGTCGTTGAACTCCGGGGCGAGGATAAGCGCCCCCTGCGCGGCAGCGGCATCGATGAAGTAGTCACGATAGTCGTCCGCGTTACGGCTCGACCCGTGCATGATGACCCACACCGGCGTGTCCCGTGTCACGTCAGTCGGCCGCCAGTAGTAGACATCCAGCGGCTTGTCCGGATCGCTGGCGCCGGTGTTGTCGTCCCAAAAGAAACTGCCGGCACCCGGCGCAAGCGATCCGCAGGCCGGCTCGACTTTGCCAGCGGCAAGCACCAAGGCCGCCAGAAGTGTGACGCAGGCAATGCCAGATACCGAGTTTCTCGAATCCATCGTTGTCTCCCACGGTGGCTTTCAGCCCAGTGAATGGTGTCCTGGTGGCCGCTGACTACGTTTGGGGAGCAGTTGCCTTCGCCGATTGCGACGGTATGTGTAATTATAATCAGAATGTGGCGGGATATCAAAGACATCGGGTTTGTGTCAGCCCCTGCGGGCGTCTCCTCCATCTCGCCCTCAACCGGAGGACGCCGCAAGTGCTCAAGCTCTTTGCGGGTAGTCACTCGGGGAAAAGGGGGCGATGCCCATCCCACTCATAGGAGATGAAACGCCGTTTGCCGCGAGCCGATCACTCGGCATCCTTCCCGGGTGAACGCCACGTCCTCCTCGATCGAGAGCCTGAGCGGTTGACCATCCCATTCGGGCAGACCATCTTCCACGGACAGCTCCATGGTGAACGCGTTGTTGTAGTCCAGGCGAACGTCGCCGCGGCCCGGACAACATTCTTGTTCCCACGGCAGCCCGATGAGCGGGCCCGGCTCGTGAAGAAAGAGCCCCAGCGAGTGGGAATAGACCCGTGGGTTGGGAATGCCTTCGTCACGGGCGCGCGTGAGTATTCGCTCGAGAAGCTCGTTCCCGGAAAGACCGTGCTCGAACGCGGACAGGTAGATGTCCTGCAATCGGTGGGCCTCGGCCAGCAGTCTCCGAAAGCCTTCCGGCGCTTCGCCTTCTCCTTCCCGCAGCACGTAGGCCCATTGCTGGTGATCGGAGTCGAGCCGCAGATAGCGAATTCCCACGTCGCAATGGAGGAAGTCGCCGGCTCGAATGACTTGATCCTCTTCCCCGAATTCCTTCTTCCTTGCATCGCTCCGAACGAGCTTGAAGAACGGTTTGAACGCGACCTCCAGACCCAGGTCGGCCACGCGCTGCCAGTAGGCCCACACCAGATCCTCGGTCGTGGTCACGCCCGGCGTGATCGTCTCGCGGCTATAGCAGTGCGCGATGATCGACTTGGCGACCCGCACGACCTGCTCGAACAGCTCGATTTCATCGTCGGTCAGGGTTGCCAACCAACGCGTGGCAAGCGATTCGGCGGAAACCAACCGGCCGACATAGATCTCGGACAGCACGTCGACGAGTTGGGTGTAGAGATTGTGGGTCAACCCTCCGGCGGCCCACTGGACCCGGCCGATGTTGACGCCGATCTTTTGCGGATTACGTTCTCCAATGATTCTGGGAAGGAGTTGCCACTGCTCGTCGAAATCGGTGCCCGACCAGGGTTTGTCGAACAGATCTCCCAGGTTGGTCATGGAGAGGTTGATACGCTCGATGGATTCGCCCTGGCCCGGATCGAAAAGAATCAACATCTGCAGGATCGGCGCCCAAGTGTTCATGGGGATCATCGTCTTGAACACCGGATCGTAGTCGTCCTCCTGGCAGAGGATCAACCACATGTCGATCCCCGTCTCCCGCATGGCCCCGGGCAGGATCTCCTCGAAGCGCCTTCTGAGGATGCGCGTGATGATCTCGTCTTGCTTTCGCAGCAGAAGGACGTTTGCAGTATCGCTCATATGGGAAGGCTCCTCTTGACCGGGTGGCATGCTTGCTAAGCCGTCGGGGTGGCATGCTTGCTAAGCGAGCGAAGCGAGACAGCAAGCATGTTCTGAGCTACGAGGCTGATGCGTAATCTCCATTTCTCCGCGTCTCCGCGCGATGATGACCTAGCGCTGGTCAAGAATGACTTCTCGCGCGGAGGCGCGGAGGCGCAGAGGATTGCTATTGATTGACGACGATCATGCGTGGATCAGACTCTTGTCCGCCATGGTCGCCCGTCACCATCATACGTAAGTCATAGGTTCTGGAGTCTCACTGATATTCAGCTTTTCTGCTTCTTCTCGTATTGCTCGATGATCGCCCGGATCTCGGCCAGGTCCTCTTTGGACACATTGGCCTCGTCCAACAGATGGACGACCAGATCGCGGGCCGAGCCTTCGAAGACGCGGCCCCACAAATCTCGCACGAGGCGTCTGAGGGTATTATGCCGGGCAACGGCCGCGTGGTAGAGAAACGCGCGGCCGCGGGGCTCGCGCCGAACGAATTTCTTCTCCGTCATGACGCCCAACAAGCTCATCACCGACGTGTAGGCCCGACGTCGACGCCGGTTGAGGACCTCCATCACCTCGCGGACCGTCGAAGGACCGCGGTCCCAGAGGATTTTGAGCACTTCGAGCTCGGCGGGCGTGGGGTTATCGTGCCTGGGGCGCGGCATGGACAGATCCCTTTCCTGGTCCCCTAGAACAAGAAATCCAACTCTGCTTACCACCATTCTACGGTTTTTGCCGTAGATTCTAAGACTAGAAACTATAGGTTAGCCTCGAATTCCGGCATCCGTCAAGCCACCAGCGGTCCGGCGGCGTGGCCGAGGAAGGAAAACCGGCACAGCCAAACCGGCCTATTCAAGCCGAAGCGGATGGAAAACATCGATTGAGGTTTTTGGAGCCCTCCGGTATGAAGAGAGGTAGGCAAGGTCGGTTTAGGCTCGCAAGCAAACACCTCATTTTGCCTTACCTATTTTCCCCTTGGGTTCCGTTTTTAGCGCGATGGCCCCCCATCAGTGTATACTCCTACCCTCAGCGAGCGACCGTCGATATCACGATTATTCGGATTGCGAGGAACAGTATGCCCCGCGGGCTGGTTTCAGGGACTTTAAGTCCAAGCTACCCTTGAGAATACGACCACAACCGAGTAAACAAGAAGATAGGTTTTCCCGGGTGCGGCAATGTGGGCTACCCGCCCAGTGGTTCTTCCATGCCCGTAATGTATGGGTGCCAAGGGCATCTTGCCCGTGCTCTTGGCCAGGGAGCACTGGCGCCCGCGCCAGTGGCACCCAACGAACACTTTCGAAATTGGATTTCGCAGCGGGACGGTCCCCAACTGATTCGCTTACGAATCCTCAGCGCCCAACCGGTGGCATGAGCACAGAACAATCCCTCAATCCCGAGCTGATCGAGCAGACCAAGCAGCAGATTCGCTCGTTGGTCGGCGAGATTTCGCAGTTGTCCCGCTCGGACATCGCGCCGGAGGACTTCTATTCGGAGTTTCTCAATCGGGTCGTTCAGGCACTGGCCGCCGTCGGCGGCGCGGTTTGGGTCATTGAGGACGAAGGCCGCCTCACACTGAAATACCAAATCAATCTTCAGAAGAGCGGGCTGCGCGATGACGAAGAAGGACAACGCCAACACGGCCAGCTGTTGCATCGGGTGATGACCGGCGGCGAGGCGCTGCTCGTACCGCCTCATAGCGGCGCAGGCGAAGGCGAGGACGAGGCCACCAACCCAACCGACTTCTTGCTCGTCCTGGGACCCTTGAAAACCGACTTGGAAGTGGTCGGCGTCGTCGAGATCCTGCAACGACCCGAAACAGGCATAAGTGCCCAGCGGGGTTACCTGCGGTTTCTGATCCAAATGTGTGACCTGGCGGCCGACTTCATCAAGAGCCGGCAACTCCGCCACTTCTCCGACCGGCAAGTCTTGTGGTCGCAGCTCGAAGACTTCGCGCGACGCGTTCACGGCACGCTTGACCCTTACGAAACGGCCTATACGATCGCCAACGAAGGCCGGCGGCTGGTCGAGTGCGATCGGGTCAGCGTGGCCATCCGACGGGGACGCAAGTGCCGCGTCCAAGCCGTCAGCGGCCAGGACCTCTTCGACAAACGATCCAACACGGTCCACCTGCTGGGCCAGCTGGCGACCCGTGTGGTCGAAACGGGCGACCCCGTCTGGTACACCGGCGACACGACCAACATGGCCCCCCAGGTCGAAGACGCCGTGCAGCAGTACATCGACGAGTCCCATTCGAAGACGGTGGCCGTCTTGCCGCTGGTCCGTCCCGAGCCGACCGAGCAGGAGCGCGATCCCGAGAAAATCTACGAGCCCCAGGAGCCGGTCGGCGCCCTGATCGTCGAACGGATCGAAGACAGCCGCATTCCCGAGACCATGGCGCATCGGGTCGCCGTGGTCGTCGAGCACAGTTCGATCGCCATGGCCAACGCCATGGAGCATCAGAATCTCTTCCTGATGCCCCTTTGGCGGATGCTGGGCAAGACCAAGTGGGCCTTTCGCGCGAGGACCTTGCCCAAGACGCTCGCCATCGCCGGCGCCGTGCTCGCGCTGATCCTCTGCTTGATCTTCATGCCGTGGCCCTACGAGGTCGAGGCCGACGGCACCTTGGAACCGGTCGACCGCAGCTACGTCTTCGTTCGGGTCGACGGTACGGTCAAACAGATGCACACCCAACACGGCAAGCTGGTTGAAGAGGGTGATCTACTCGTCGAGTTGCGCAGCACCGACGTCGGAATGCGCAAACTCGCCATCGTCAAGGAGCTCAACACCACGCGTGGCGAACTTCGAAGCAAGCGCAAGACGCTCCAGAACCACGAATATCGCGATGACGAAGATCAGGCTCGGCTCGGCGGCGAGATCCGGCAACTCGCGGCACAAGAGGTCAACTTGGAATTGCAGCTGGCAGTCTACCAGGAAAAAGAAAAAGATCTGAAAATCCTCAGCCCTCGTCGCGGACGCGTGATCACCTGGGATCTGCAAAACCTTTTGGAGGATCGGCCGGTCCAGCTCGGCCAGGAGCTGATGGAAGTGGCCGACACCGAGGGCCTCTGGCAACTCGAGTTGAGGATGCCCGACGACCGGATGGGCCCCATCGTCCTTGCCCGGAAACAACGACGTGAGGAAGGTCTTGACGACCGATTGCCGGTGACGTTCTTTCTGGCGACCGAGCCGGGGGTGAAGCACAAGGGCACGATCAAGGAGATTGATTGGAGCGCCGAGGTCCGCGGCGAGGAGGGAAACACCGTGTTGATCAAGGTCGACATCGAAGACTTCGATCCCGACAAGCTGGCCGATCTGCGCCCCGGCACGGAAGTGTCGGCCAAGGTCTACTGCTACGACCGCTCGATCGGCTACAAGTTGTTCCGCGACCTGTGGGCCTGGGTCCAATCACGTATTCTATTCCGTTTCTAAAATGAGAATCCGCGAGGAGGTCTTTCTCATGCGAAGCCTTCTGACAACATTCTTGGCCGCGGTCGTCGTGCTGGCCGCTACGTTTCCGGCGCGGGCCGAATGGGTGACGAAGAAGAATGCGACGGTCAACTTCATCGAGGACGCCCGGGTCCCCGCCCAGGAAGAAGGCTTGCTCACCCGTGTCTTCGCCCAAAACGGCCAATACGTGGCCGCCGGCGAAGTGTTAGCCCAGGTCGACGACACACTGGTCCAGTTACAGCTCAATGTGGCCGCGGCCGAACTGGAAGTCGCTCAGCGCCGATCGCAGGACACGGTCAGCATCGAATTTGCCAATGCCGCCGCGGCCGTCTATAAAGCCGAGCACGAGCGCTTGCTGAGGGCAAACGAGAAGTTCCGCGGAGCCGTCACCCAGGCCGATATCGACCTGGCCCGGTTGCAGCACGAGCAATACGTGCTCCAAGCGAAGAAGTCCGAATTCGAGCTGGGAATCGCCAAGCTCGAGGTGAAGGTCAGCAAGGCCAAAATGGACGCCGCCGAGGAACACATCGAGCGCAGCAAAATCAAGGCCCGGTGGGAAGGCGTCGTGGATCGGGTGGTCCGTTTCACGGGCGATTGGGTCAAGCCGGGTGACCCGATCCTCCGCATGATCCGCATGGACAAACTCCGCGTCACTTGCAGCCTCGACGCGACCAAATTCGGGCCACAAGACGTCAAAGGCCAACCGGTAACCGTCCGCGTTCAACTCCGCAGAGGTGCCGTCGAAACGTTTAAGAGTCGGATAACCAACTGCAGCTCCATGATCGAAGGCAACGACGAATTCCACGTCTGGACCGACCTCGATAACCCCAAGCGAAACGGCGACTACGTGCTGCGCCCCGGCATGTGGGCCGAAATGACGATCGAGACGAAGTAGGGATTGGGGATTGGGGGGGTCAGCCGTCGAGCCTGCTCGGCGCACGATTCGCGACGTTCCACGCATTCTTAGCCGCGGGCGGAAGCCCGCGGTCGTGCGGCACAAACCAACACCCAATGATCCGGCGCGACGATGGCAACGCTTAGCGAAAGCCTGGTATCGAGTTCCGCCCGACGGCTCACCGTCCGGAAGCGACCCGATCTGACCGCGCGAAAACAGACCTACCTGGGCCGAAGCTATTGGGTGGTTAAGGAACCGGTCGGGCTGAACTACTTCCGCTTCCAGGAAGAGGAATACGCGATTCTTCAGCACATCGACGGATACACCAGCCTCGATGAGCTCAAAGAGTGGTTCGAGGCCGAGTTCCCGCCGCAGAAGATCACCCTCGAAGAATTGCAGCAGTTCGTCGGCATGCTCCACCGCAGCGGCCTGGTCATCGCCGACGTGCCGGGACAGGGTGCCCAGCTCCACGAGCGAAAAACCAAGCGCCGCCGCCGGGAAATGCTCGGCGCGATGAGCAACATTCTCTGCATCCGCTTCAAGGGTTTTGACCCTGAGCGCGCGCTCAATTGGCTCTATCCCAAGGTCCGCTGGCTGTTCAGTTGGCCGGTTTTCATCTTGAGCCTGATACTCATGGTCTCGGCGCTAAGCCTGGTCGTGGTCGAGTTCGACGTCTTTCGCGCAGCGCTGCCGGACTTCTACACGTTCTTCAGCCCCCAGAACGCGCTCTGGCTGGCCGTCACGCTCGCCGTGACAAAGGTGCTGCACGAGTTCGGCCACGGCCTCTGCTGCAAGCATTACGGCGGGGAATGCCACGAGATGGGCGTCATGATCCTGGTGCTTACGCCTTGCCTGTACGTCAACGTGTCTGATTCGTGGATGCTGCCCAACAAGTGGCAGCGCGCCGCCATCGGCGCGGCCGGCATTTATGTCGAGGTGGTGATCGCCTCGCTGGCCACGTTCGTCTGGTGGCTCAGCATCGATGCCTCGAATCTGTTGAGCATGGTCTGCCTGAACGTCATTTTCATCTCCTCGGTGACCACGATCCTGTTCAACGGCAACCCGTTGCTCCGCTATGACGGCTATTACATCCTGGCCGACGTGACCGAGATCCCCAACCTGCGCCAAAAGGCCTCGACGATTCTCAGCCGGAAGATGGCCTACTGGTTCTTGGGCATTGAGCCGACCGAGGATCCTTTTCTGCCCCAGCGAAATCAGATATTCTTTGCGCTCTATTCGGTGGCGGCGGCCGTCTATCGCTGGTTCGTCGTGCTGTCGATTCTCTGGTTCTTGCACAAAGTCTTCGAGCCCTATCACCTCGACATCATCGGCAACGCCATCGTGGCCATGTCGTTGGTGGGACTGGTGGGCATGCCCCTGTATAAACTGGTTCGGTTCTTCTACGTGCCCGGGAGGTTACACAAAGTGAAAAAGCCGCAGATGTATGCCACGTTGGCCGGTCTGGCGACCATCGTGCTCTTCGTCCTCCTCGTGCCGCTGCCGCACAGCGTCATGTGTACGCTCGAAATTCGCCCCCGCGACGCGACGCGCGTCTACGTCGACGTGGCCGGCACGCTCGAAGAAATCAACGTGCGCGTCGGCGATCGCGTCAAGCCGGGCCAACAACTGGGCCGACTCCAAAACGTCGACGTCGATCTCTCCATCGTCGAGCTGTCGGGCCAGCGGGATCAACACGACATCCAACTGGTCACACTCAGCCGTGTAGGCTACCACAACCCCGCGGTCCTGGACGAGATTCCCGCCCTGAAGAAGGCACGCAACACGGTCGTCGACCAACTCGAACAGCAAAAGGCCGAGCAGGAGCGCCTCGTGCTTCGGGCTCCAGAGAGTGGCGTCGAAAAGGATCCCGACGGCTTCATCGGCACCGTGATGCCGCCCCCCTGGCGCGAAGACCGGCCCGAGGTCGAAGGCCAATTGTCCTCCTGGTCCGGCACGCCCTTAATGGAGCGGAACCTGGGCGCGGCGCTCGACGAAGGCGAAGTCTTCTGCCTGATCGGTGATCCGACGAATATGGAAGCCATGCTCTACATCGACCAGGGTGACGTCGAGTTCGTCAGCGGCGGCCAGGAACAGGAAGTCGAGATCAAGCTCGACGAGTTGCCCTTCGACGTCTTCCGGAGCAAGATCGACAACATCGCTGGCTCCGAATCGAAAGTCACCCCGCGCCGGCTCTCGACCACGGCCGGCGGCGAGCTGGCGACCAAGCGGGACGAATCCGGCGTCGAACGACCCCAAAGCGCCTCCTATCAGGCAAGCGTCTCCTTGGACAACGCCGACGGCCTGCTGCGAATCGGCCTGCGCGGCCGAGCCAAAATCCACACCGCCCCACAGACCCTCGGCCAACGCATCTGGCGAACCTTCAACCAGTTGATCAGCTTCAAGCTGTAGGGGCCAAGATCCCAAGAGTGAAAAAGGGGACATTCTACTTTTTCTCTTGCGGATGAAGTGGGACGTGGCGGAGTCCGTGGAAGAAAAAGTAGAATGTCCCCTTTTTCTCCTCTTCTGATCTAAAGACTCGCTGGACTACCACAGCCCGCCGCAAAATTGTTAATCTTTAAGAACTATCACTCTCGTATTAGGGAGAGAGGCTCGGAGCGCGGTGATGCGTCGTTCTGCGTCTGGTATCGAACTGAGGTTCGCCTGCCTGATTCTCAATGATTCAGTATTCTTGAGCGCTAACAATGCGTCCAGCAATTCGCGGTCGAACTTGACGTATTGCAAATCTAGTCCCCGGACGTTACTTAGGGCGGCGAGCGCCTTGATGTCCTCCGGATTCAATCTCGCTTCACGAAAACTCAGCCCGTTGATATTCGGGAACACACTGAGGCTGTGGATGAAGCCAGGTCGCACAGATTCTCCGGTTACTTCCACGTCGATAATGTGTTTTAGGACTGCCGCTGATTCGCACGCCATCTGGCTCTGTGTCAAGCGCGCCGGCACACTACTGGACTCCGATTCGTCATCGCACCGATCCGCGACCCACAGATCTCCCGTGTTGGTATCATAGGCAAGGCGGAGGTAACGTCGGACCACTACGGAAGTCCATGATTCATTGACGTTCCTGGCATTGTGACCGTCCACGACGAGTATTCGTGGCAAGTGGAGAACGCCAATCAACCGATCATCGGACTCTAATAGGAATACGTTCGTGAGAGGATCTATACCATGGATCTCTTCGTCAAGCATCTGCCACACGGGCAATTCCATCGGCCCAACCAACGTCGCAGTTCCCTTCCGGATTTCGATGTATGGCACGCGCCTACCGAACAGTCGGCAGCCTCGATAGCCAATCGTGACTTGAGACCCATGTTTCAGGGTCCACACATGACGTTGCGATCGAAGGAAGAACGGAATCGTCACTGCGACCAGAAGGCCGCAAAGAACCAGGGCAATCAGTATGCAGCGAGTACGATTGCGAGTGCGGTTCACTCTTTTACTCATCTCAGAATGTGGGACGCGGAAGGGAAAAAGGGAACATTCTACTTTTTCTCTTGCGGATGAAGTGGGACGTGGCCGAGTCCGTGGAAGAAAAAATAGAATGTTCCCTTTTTCCTCTTTTTCCTTTTCTCCCCTGTTGTTTATTGTGATTTTTCAACAAAGCCCGTCTATCTGCGTTCATCCGCGGTTCCAAACAGCCGATCCGGCAGGTTTCCCTGCTCGTCCAGCGGCAAGGGTCGCAGTCCGCTGAGCACTTCCAGCTCGTCGC
>CAZWWC010000025.1:19992-22385 GCA_964637625.1 uncultured Planctomycetaceae bacterium | reverse complement strand
CCGAAAGCCCGATTCGGACGACGATGGCAACCAAACGCGACTACTACGAAGTGCTGGGGGTCTCGCAGTCGGCCACCCATAACGAGATCGCGGACGTCTACCGTGATCTGGCGATGAAGTATCATCCGGATCGCAACCCGGGCGACGAAGAAGCGTCCAAGAAGTTCAAGGAGGCCGCCGAAGCCTTCGACGTGCTGAATAATCCCGAAAAGCGAGCCCGATACGATCGATACGGTCACGCGGGCGTGGACGGCCCGGGCGGCGCCGCGCGGTTCCACGACGCGGCCGACATCTTCGCCGCGTTCGGCGACATCTTCGGCGATCTGTTCGGCGGCGGTGGTGCTCGGCGGCGAGTTGGCCGGGGAGCTCACATTCGCTGCAAAGTGGAAATAAGCCTGCACGAAGCGGCCCGGGGAATCAAGAAAACCATCCGTTTTCGACGACACCGTGCCTGCGGCGACTGTGGCGGATCGGGGGCTCGGCCGGGTACTCGCCCGGAAACGTGCAGCTATTGCGGTGGAGCCGGCCGGGTGGTCCAGTCGACCGGGTTCTTCTCCATGCAGACGACTTGTCCGGGCTGCAAGGGCGCCGGCACGACGATCAGAGATCCCTGTCCGAAATGTCGCGGCTCCGGCTTCGTGAGCGAGATGGTCCGGCGCCAGGTCACTATCCCCGCCGGCGTCGACGAACACACGCAACTGCGCCTTGCCGGAGAGGGCGAGCCAAGTCCCGAGGGAGGCCCGCCCGGCGATTGTTATGTCTTCATCGTGATCACCGAACATCCGCTCTTTCATCGCGACGGCCGGCACCTCCTCTGCCAGGTACCTATTGCCTATTCGCAGGCGGCCCTCGGTGCGACCATCGAAGTGCCCACGCTCGACGGCCCACGCGAATTGACGGTTCCGCCGGGCACCCAGGTAGGCGACGTCTTTCGGATGACCGGCCTGGGAATGCCGAGTCCCCGGCGACGCGTTCGGGGCGACCTGCTCGTCCAGGTCGCCATCGAAGTTCCAGCCAAACTCAGTGCCGAGCACGAGCAGGTGCTCCGCAAGCTGGCCGAGTTGGAACACACCCATGTCACCCCGCAACGAAGAACGTTTTTCGAGAAGCTTAAAGAATGCTTTGTTCCGACCAGCGAGTCGGAGAAAACGGAGGAGTGAGCGTGGTCCAAGAAGATTCCACCCGAAAACATCCGTCGTCGCCACGCGATGCCGAAGCCGGCGACGCCGATACGGGCCGCCGCCGCAAAGGGCGGCCTCGCGAGCAACCGGCCGACCAGACCAAGGCCAAGACGGCCGCTGAAGATGCCGCGGCCAAAAAGGGCGGCAACCAAGAGCCGCTCGGCGAGCATCACGCCGAGCGGGTGGCGTCGCTTCAGGCCGAGCTCGAAGAAGCCGAGGACCGGGCCCTGCGCAGCCGCGCGGAAATGGAAAACTTCAAGAAGCGTCTTTCGCGCCAGGTCGAGGAGGAGCGCCGATACGCCTGTCTGCCGATGATACACGATCTGCTGCCCGTGCTGGACAACATGGATCGGGCGATTTGTGCCGCCGAGAATAGCGAAAACGACGCCGGGCTGTTGGAGGGATTCAGCATGGTCGCCCAACAACTCCGGGATGTACTTGTGAAGTATGATTGTAAGGAGATCGAGGCGCTCGACCAGCCGTTCGACCCCCATCTCCACCAGGCGGTCTCCCAACAGCCCACCGACGAGTCGCCCGCCAATACGGTGGTGGCCGTGGTGGAAAAGGGCTATCAACTCCACGATCGTGTGGTTCGTCCGAGCAAGGTAATCGTCTCGACCAGGCCCGATGAGTAAGAAACGACGGGACAGATATCAAGTGAGGATCCGACAAAGATGCCGACTTACGATTACGTATGCGACGAGTGCCAGCATGCCTTCGAGCTGTTTCAGTCGATTAGCGAACCGGCAAAGAAAAAGTGCCCCAAGTGCGGCAAGTTGAAGCTTCGAAGGCTTATCGCGCCCGGCGCGGCGGTTCTGTTTAAGGGTCCGGGCTTCTACCAGACCGACTACCGCAGTCCGTCGTACAAAAAGGGTGCCGAGGCCGCGAAGAAGAGCCGTTCGAAGAGCGACTCCAAGGGTGAAAAATCAGGTTCGGCGTCCACAAGTAGTACCGATGGAAAATAAGTGTTAGCAGTCCCCGGTCCCGATCCATCGGGAGGGCTCGACGTATTACGGCCGTCGCTCGGGTGCCCGGGGCTGAGTGAAGCGAAGGCCCGGTTTTCCGAGTTCTGGGCCACCGCTTCGCTATCCCGGCTCGCCGGGACCCCCGCGAACAGACATCGTGTCATTTCCCCGGCATCATGACCACACTCCGCTGTCCGATCTGCCGACGCTCATTCGATTCCGACCAGAGCCAGACCATGCCGTTCTG
>CAZWWC010000025.1:0-19892 GCA_964637625.1 uncultured Planctomycetaceae bacterium | reverse complement strand
GTCCGATCTGCCGACGCTCATTCGATTCCGACCAGAGCCAGACCATGCCGTTCTGTGGCGAGCGATGCCGTCGAATCGACTTGCAGCGATGGCTCAACGAGGCCTATGGGCTACCCTATGAGGCGTGCCAGAGCCCAGAAGTCCCGGACGAGCAGCTTGGGCCGGAGGAGAGCTGAGGCGCGAGAATAGAGGGCTGGGCACCGTCGGCCAACGGCAACGATGCCGGCGCAGGGTGATTCTCGGTGGGCAATGCCCACCCTGCTCGGCTCTTTGGCCCCGTTTTCCTCGGGACGACCCGAGGCGGCCACCCAGGCACCGTAGGGGGGACTCGGCTTGCATGGGGGCCCCGAATCCATATAATGGGGCAACAGCAGGGGTACCGCTGGCGGCCCGTCTGGACTGCCGGCCGATCGCGACTCGCGCTCCACACTGCCGGCGTCCCCTCGAACAACCAAGCTTCACAGACGTCTCGGATGGAGGCTAAACCATGATCGATCAAGAAAGCGAGAAGATTCGGGCGGTCGCGTGGTCGGAGATATGTCCCTGGCTATGCCTCTTTCGCACTTTTCGGCTGGCCATTCGAATACGCGCATTGCTCCTTGGGGCTGTGGCCGCCTTCTTGACCGTTACGGTCTGGGCTGTGCTTGGGTATGTGTTCTCCGGCGACAGCAGCATCAGCGGGCAGATCAACCGAATCGCGCCGCCTAAGCGTTGTCCCTGGACTACGCTGCTGATCGTGGTCCCCGATTGGCCAATGGGATTTGGCGATCGGCCGTCGGCGATCAAGGAAGACGAACTTCCCGGCCTTCCCGAAGAGCCTGGCGACCAGACCTCCGCCGATCAGCCCATGGGACTTGACGACCTACCATCATGGTCGAACAAGGAGCAGCCTGGACCGATCCGCGCCGTGTGGCAGAAACTCAGCGAGCCGTTTGCATTGATCTTCAGCGCGGACACCGGCATTACCAGCCTGATCTATTTGCTGCTTTGCGGCCTGTCGGCGGTGTTGATTTGGGCCTTCTTCGGCGGGGCGATTACCCGCAGCGCCGCATTGGAGCTCGCGGCCGACGAACGAATCGGCACCCGTGAGCTTGTCACGTTTGTCGCGCGGCGCTGGCGAGCCTACGCCGCGGCTCCGTTGTTCCCCTTGTTGGGCGTGTTGCTGGCCGTGATCGGAATCTTCGTCGTCGGCTTCTTCCTCAAGTTCAACGTGACCATGTGGGTAGCCGCAGTGCTGTGGCCTTTGCTCTTGGTCGGCGGCCTGATGATGGCCGTCTTGTTGCTCGGCTTGTGTTTTGGCTGGCCGTTGATGTGGCCCACCATCAGCAGCGAAGGAACCGATAGTTTCGACGCGTTGAGCCGAACCTATGCCTACCTGTTTCAGAAGCCGCTCCACTACCTGTTTTACGTCGTCGTCGCCGGCCTGTTTGGCCTGCTCGGCTGGCTGCTGGTGGCCAATTTCGCCGCGGCCGTTATTGCCCTGACCGATTGGGCCGCAAGCTGGGGATGCGGAAACGAACGCTTCGGCGATATTGTCGAATCCAAGAAGTCGCTCGGCGCCATGGGCGACAGTGCTGCCGTGCTGATCGACTTCTGGCGCGGTTGCGTCAAGCTGCTGGCCGTGGGCTTCCTCTACAGCTATTTCTGGACCGCGGCCACCGCGATCTACTTCCTGTTGCGCCGCGACGTCGACGCCACGGAAATGGATGAAATCTTCGTCGAAGAGGAAGAGACCGGCGAGGTCTATGGGCTGCCCAGGATCGATGCCGACGAGCAAGGAGCACCGACGGTCGACGAGTCGGGCAGACCTGAGCCCGACAAACCCGAGTAGCTGAAAAATGGGAGGGCGAAGCCCGGCGCGCCGGGACGCAAGACCAATCAGGAGGCTCGCGCTTTCCTAGGGTGGCACCGACGATTTTCCGGCACAGACATTGCCTGCGCTGTTGGTCCTTTCGGAGAATCGTCGGTGTGCCGAAGGCACAAGAGGCCAGCTAGTGGAATGATGCTCTACCTCTTGCCGCTGCGCGGCACCGACGATTCCGCGTTCGGATCATCCTACCGTAGCAAACTCTAACGCGCGGAATCATCGGTGCTACCCTCTCGCGGTTCGGTAGGCGGGCCCATCTACACCGCGCCCGGGCCGCGCGAGCCGTCGCTGATCATGACCGTGTCTTCGGCCGGCATAACGAAGATAGCCCCGTCGCCGACGGTGCCCTCCGGACCGGTTCGCGCCACTCGGCAGATTGTCTCGATCGTCCGCTCGAGGAAGTCGTCGTTGACGACGATCTCCAGGGCAATCTTCCGCAACAGGTCCAGACGCGGCTCGCGGCCGCGATACATCTCGGTTCGCCCACGCTGGCGGCTGAACCCCTGGGCATCGCACACGGTCATCCGCATCACTTCGATCTTTTCGAGTGCCTCACGAACGGCGCCCACCTTCGGCGGTTGGATAATGGCAACGATCAACTTCATGCGGTCCGCTCCTGCTTTTCTAGACCCCAGCATAGCTTCCCAGCGGCCAAAGGCAAAGGTCATTTGCACCGGCCCAGCCCCACGAAGACCCGAAACTCTCCGGGGCAGGGCAGGGGGGCTCGGCATTTCCAAGCAAAGCGAGAACCATGGGATTGATGAAACTTAGGCCGAGCACTAGATTATGGGTGAATCGACGGGTGGCACGCCCCTGCGCGCAGCCAACGGCATGGTTGCGCGGATCACAAAGACAACAAGACAGGGTTAGAAAATGAAAAAGTCGGTCAGAAGAAATGTTTTGATCGTCCTAACGTTCTTGGGCGCAACGTGCCTGACGGTCACCGGCGCTCCGGCACAAGCACCGCCGGAAGGGCCCGGCTTCGATGCGGAGAATCAACTCGGTCCGGACCTGTTGGGCGGAACAGGTCTCGAGGGCGACCACACGGCGGTGCTCTCCGCCTCGGCTGTCCTCACGGCTCCGACCGATAAGCAACCGGCCGGACTTTTCGTCACGGCCGAGATTCAATCGGGCTGGCACATCTACTCGATCACCCAAGAGCCCGGCGGACCGATCCGAACGGAGATCCACCTGAACCTCCCGCCGGGAGTCCGGTTGGCCGGCCCATTTCAGGCAAGTCCCGCCCCGAAAAAGAAAAAGGAGCCAGCTTTTGGCGGCATCACGGTCGAGACCCACCAGTGCAAGGTCACGTGGCGGGCGCCGCTGGCGATTGACCAAGGCGTCGATCTGAGAACCTTGAAAATCACCGGGTCGGTCTATGCACAGCCGTGCTCGACGGCTTGCCTGATGCCCCAGGATTTTCCGTTCGTGGCCACCTTGGGAAGCGCGCCGGCGAGCGGCCCGTCGGCTTCCCTGCCTGCCGACACGAAACACAATGACTTGATAACCGTCGTCGGTCTCGCTTTTCTCGGTGGGTTGATCTTGAACCTAATGCCGTGCGTGCTGCCGGTGATCAGTTTGAAACTTCTTTCCTTCCTCGAGCAGGGAGGCGAGAGCCGAGGTCGGGTGTTCATGCTGAACGTCTGGTACACACTGGGGCTTCTCTCGGTTTTCCTGATCCTGGCCATGTTGGCAGCCACTCTGGGCATGGCTTGGGGTGAACAGTTCACCTTGCCGTGGTTCAAGGTGGCCATGACCGCGCTGGTCTTTGTCATGGCGCTGAGCTTCCTTGGCGTCTGGGAGATCCCCATACCCGGCTTCCTCGGCAGTGGGGCTGCAGGCCAGCTTCAGGCCAAGGAAGGTGTGGAAGGCGCTTTTGCCAAGGGCGTTCTGGCCACGATCCTTGCCACACCGTGCAGCGGACCGTTTCTCGGGCCCGTCTTCGGCTTCCTGTTGGATCAACCGCCTTACATGGCCTATGTCGTCTTCGGCTCGGTGGGGCTGGGCATGGCGTCGCCCTATTTGGTGATCGGGGCATTTCCGAAACTGATCGCCTTTCTGCCCAAGCCCGGGGCCTGGATGGACACCTTGAAGCAAGTCATGGGCTTTTTGCTGCTGGGTACCGTCGTCTACTTGTTCTGGACCATGAGTTCGCACTTCTTCGTCCCGACGCTGGCCCTGCTGGTCGGTCTCTGGTTTGCCTGTTGGTGGATCGGGCGGACACCCCTGACGGCGGGCAGCCGCAAGCAATGGACTGCCTGGCTCGGCGGGCTGGCCGTCGCGGCACTCATCGGTCTTTTCGCGTTCTTGTTTCTGCTGACCCCGCCGAAAATCCCCTGGCTGCCATTTTCACCGACCACCCTGGCCACCGCGCGCGCCGAAGGAAAAACCGTGATGGTCGACTTCACGGCCAATTGGTGTCTCACGTGTCAGACGAACAGCAAAGTCGCCATCGAGACGCAGCCGGTGCATGAGCTGATTCAGAAAAACCAGGTTGTCCCCCTGCTGGCCGACTGGACGGATCGGTCGCCGGTGATCAAGAAGGCGCTGAACGACCTGGGCCGCAATTCAATTCCAATTCTGGCGATCTGGCCTGCCGGCGCGGCCGACAACGAGGTGATTATCCTCGACGACCTTATCACCAAGGGTCAACTGATCAAGGCGCTTCGACTTGCAGGGCCATCCCGGGGTGCCCCAGCAGAGTCTTCCGGAGCCCCACCCTAGTCGCTCGTTGGTGTTACCCGTCAACCACCTGCCGAGAAGGAAAACGACCATGAAGCGTGCTCTATCCCTCCTGTCGGTCCTGCTCATCGCGGCAAGTGCCGTTCTGGCGCAAACCTCTCGACGGCATGGCTCCGGTCTGGACGTCTCCAAGTTGCCCAAGAAGAAGCAAACCACGCTTGGCTTGTACGTCACCGCGAAGCAGGCCTACCAGATGTGGAAAGCCGATCCCCTGAAGACCGTCGTTCTCGACGTCCGGATACCGGCCGAATACGTTTTCATCGGACATGCACCGATGGCTTACAACGTCCCTTTCGCCTTCTGGCGGTCGGATGTGTTTCCCAAAGACGGCATGCCCGTGATGAAACCGAATCCGAATTTCATCGCCCGGGTCAAGAAGATCGCTTCGCCGGAGGAGACGCTCTTGGTCATGTGCTGCGCCGGCGAGCGGGGCGCCAAGGCGTGCGACGCGCTGGCCAAGGCGGGCTACGCCAAGGTCTACAACATCGTCAACGGCTTCGAAGGAGACAAGATCGAAGATCCCGAGAACGTCCACCACGGCAAGCGGATGAAAAACGGCTGGCGCAACGCCGGGCTGCCTTGGACTTACAAACTCGCCCGGAATCTGATGTACCTGCCCACGAAGAAACTATCTCAAAACTAGACTTGGGGTGGCTGGTGGCTGAGCGTAGCGAAGCCCCGGTTTTTTGGCCCTCTGGGGCACCGCTTCGCTATGCCCCAGCCACCGAGCATTTACTAGAGGGCATTTCAAAACGGTCATCCTGAGCGAAGCGAAGGATCTCCCCCCCGCGAAAGCCGAGATTCTTCGCTGCGCTCAGAATGACAACAATCAGAGCACCGGTTTTGAAATGTCCTCTACCTACTGTCCGCTGCCTACCGCCTACTGCATACTGCCTACCCTCCCAGCCAGCCGCGCCGGCGAAAGAACAGAAGCATTCCACCGGCAACCGCTGCCATCAGCCCGATCGCTACCGGATAGCCGAACTCCCAGCGCAGTTCCGGCATGTTCCAAGGCGAAGCATTCACGTCGAAGTTCATCCCGTAGAGTCCGGCGATGAAGCTCAAGGGAATAAAGATCGTAGCGATGACGGTCAGGACCTTCATGATTTCGCTCAGTCGGGTATTGATCTGCGTCAAATAAAAATCGCGGATATCGCCACACAGTTCACGGCACGTCTGGACCAGGTCGATCACCTGCACCGTGTGGTCATAGCAATCGCGGAGAAACACGCGCGTCTCCGGGCGCAGAAGCGAGATTTCGTCTCGCAGCAATTCTCCAATCGCGTCGCGCAGCGGCCAGACGGCCCTGCGCAATACGAGCAGATCGTTCTTAAGCTTGTGGATCTCCAGCAAGGTGGTATCCCGCGGCCTCTCGGCGACTTCCTCTTCGAGTTGATCGAGGCGCTGGCCGCAATTCTCCAGCAACGGAAAGAAGCCGTCGATCGCCACATCGAGGATCGCGTAGAACAAATAATCGGCGCCGCACTGGCGCAGACGTCCCTTGGCTTTCTGCAGACGCTCCCGCAACGGGTCGAACAGGCCGCTGGGCTTCTCGCGAAACGTCAAGACGACATGCTTGCTCAGAAACAACCCGATCTGATCCGAACCAAGGTGTTCATTTGCCGACACGGCACGGACGACCAGGAACACGTGGTCGTCATACGCCTCCATCTTCGGCCGTTGATGCGTGTTGACCACGTCTTCCATGGCCAGCGGATGCAGGCCGAATTGCTTGCCCAGCGCCTTGATGACCTTCGCGTCCCCGAGGCCCTGCACATCGATCCACGTCACCCGATCCTCGCGCAGCTCCGAGGGGATCGTCGCCGGATCGTCGACGACGCGCTGGGCCAAATGATCGGCCGAATAGCTGACCAGCCGGACCACCGAAGGCGGCGCGTCGGCGTCGCTTTGGATCGTGCCGGGCGGGGCCCCTGGCTTCGCTTTGCGCTGCATCATTCGCGCCGCCCGGCGCGATGCGCGTTTCGACTTCGGCATGCCTTTACCCCCCTTCGGACGTCGGGCTTCCGCCCGACGCTATGAGTTCGCGACTGCCCACCGTATACTGCTCGCTGCCTACTGCCTGCTGCCTACTGCTTACCGGCCCAGACGACCCCTTTGTCGCCCTGCTCGGCCCGGCCGATCCGCCAGCTTGCCAACCCGCAACGGCAGAGCTGGTGCCGGATGCTCTCGGCGTAAAAGGGGCTGACCACGAGCACGAGCCCCACGCCCATGTTGAAAACCTGGTCCATTTCCGACGGCTCGATCTGGCCAAGCTCCTGAATCCACGAGAACACCGGCGGCACGTCCCAACTGCCGCGATCGATCACAACGCGAACTGCCTCGGGCACAATTCGCGCAAGGTTCTCGATCAGTCCGCCGCCGGTTATGTGCGCAATGCCGTGAACCACGTTCTTGACCCGGTAATAGCCGAGAACCTTGCGGACCGCCTCGGCGTAGATCTGCGTGGGCACGAGCAGCACTTCACCGACGGTTTGGCCCAGCTCCTCGACCGGGTCGTCCACCTTTAGCCCGGCCACGTCGAAGATCACCTTTCGAACCAGACTGAAGCCGTTGGAATGCAGCCCGCTGGAAGCCACGCCGAGGACGACGTCTTCCGGCACGATGGTCCGCCCGGTGATCAAGTTCTTCCGGTCGACCACGCCGACGCAGAAACCGGCCAGATCGTAATCACCCTGGGCGTAGAGATCGGGCATGATGGCCGTCTCGCCGCCCAGCAGCGCACAATCACTGTCGAGACAACCCTCGGTGATCCCGCGAACGATCTGCTCCAGCAGTGGAGGATCGTCCTTGGGCATGGCCACGTAGTCGAGAAAGAAGAGTGGCTCCGCGCCGCAGCAGATGCAATCGTTCACGCTCATCGCGACCAGGTCGATGCCGACCGTGTCGTGCTTGCCCGTCATGACGGCGATCTTCAGCTTCGTGCCCACGCCGTCGGTACACGCCACCAGCACGGGATCCCTGTAGTTTCGCGCAAAGAGCCGATTGGCGAAATCGAGCCGGCACAGGCCGGCAAACCCCCCATCGAGGCGTAGCACGCGCGGTGTCTGCGTCCGGTTGATCAGTCTCGGCAACCGAGCCATCGCCTCGCGATAGGCGTCCAGATCCACGCCGGCGTCTTTGTAGGTTGCTTTGGCCATAGCCTCAATTTACCGTCTGGCGGTCAACTCCTCAATGAAGGCGCAAGGGTACTACTGGCGGCTTGCCAGGCAGTGTCAACTACAATGTCGGGGCGGAGCGAACAAGACTGATTTCGTCGAAGTCCGCCCATGGCACCCTTGGCAGCATGTGCGAGAGCTTCTGAGGCACGCCCTGAGGCGATCGCGCGTCGTCTATTTGACCCAATCTGGCTACGTTACGCATTTTGTCGTCCATCAACTTGACAATCGGCCCCCGTATTGCCATATTTGGGGAGTGCGTTGTTTCGCGCTTCCTTCCCCACGAGAAGCTCGTGGATTTGTACCCGCCAAGCGTGTTGTTTCCCGCCCAGATGGGGTGACCATGAGGTTGCTCGATAGAACCGCCTCGCCGCGCGGCCCGTATTGAAACTTGGCACTCGGCGCGCGGGGCCCGGATTGATTTCCTGGTCTGCACTGAGTAGTTCCAAAGGAGTCTCGAATGAAGTCGACAAGTTGGATAATCGTACTGACGGCGATGGTTTCGGTGACTTATGCCGATGGCCCGACGGTCGCCCCACCCCCGCCCAAGGCACCTCCCGTGTCGAAATTCGCACCGGCCGATGATCTGGCGGGGCAGGTCGACTACTACGTGAAGCGCCTGGAGAAGGTCGTCGCGACCGAAGAAGACTACAAGGATCTGGTCGAAAGGATCGCCAAGGATTCCAACACCCTCATCGTCATCGCCCTGTCGCTGGGTTTGCACGACACCGACAACCCATACAAGAAGGCGGCTCCGGCGATGATTGAAGCTGCGGGGAAGCTGGCCGCCGCCAAGAGCTACGCCGAGGCGAAGGCCGCGGTGGCGGCCGTCAAACGGGCAACCAAAGCCAAGCCCCCCGGTTCGAGCAAACTGAAATGGGAAAAAGTGGCATCACTCAAACAGCTCATGTTGGCCGTGCCGGTAATCAACACCGATCTGAAGCGCAACATCAAGCCCAGCCGTCTCAAGCGCCGCGGACCCAAGGCGGCCGGCCGTGCGGCCGCGCTGGCCGCGATTGCCCAAGCTTCGATGTACAACAGCGGCGATACGAAGAAGCCCGAGTTGGCCAAAGAGTGGTATAAATACTGTGAGGAAATGCGCGGTGCCGCGGCCCAAGTCAACGGCGTCGCCCGCCGGGCCGATAAGAAAGCCGTAAGGCCGGCCATGGAGAAGCTGGCCAAAAGCTGCGACCACTGCCACGAGGTCTTCGACAAGGAAGCCCTGGAAAAGGCGAAGGCCCAGAAGTAAGGATCAGGCTTCGTCGGGCCGTTCTTTAAGCTATCCTTTCGGGAGGGCGAACCTCCTGGTGAGCCGCGTTTCTATCGCTCTTGCGACAGGGTGGCTCGCGCCATAGCGCAGCGGTGACCCAGGCGCCACGCCCTTTGTCCTTCAGGGCGTGCCACCCAATCGCCCGCCTTGCAGCCGACGAACGACCCGCCCCTGTCGGTCGAGTTGCGCAAGCCCGGCCGATATTGTCGCTGGCAACGTCACCGTTTGAAAAGGTTTACTCCGCAGCCCAACTTCCCGAAGATTAGTTCGAGGTACCGGCGCGGCGTCGCCGGCCACAAAGTCTGCCCATAACGCGCATCTTGAAAGACACCTCGAACGACACATGTCCCTAGATCTGAACCACTGGTATCCCGGCGATGTCAGCTTCTTTGCTGGCCGCTCCGGGGAGTTGTCTCCCATGTTCGAGCGACCGCCTTCCCTGAAATTCACCCATCCGCTTCCCTACGGCGCGATCTGCCACGACGACGGCGTGCAGTTCACCGTCGTCAGCCGGTCGGCCACGGCGATGCGGGTATTGATCTACGACAATGCCTACGACCGCGAGCCCTCGGAAATCGTCGACTTCGATCCGGCGCTGAACCGTTGGGGTGACATCTGGAGCGTCTTCGTGCCCGGCATGGGACCGGGGCAACTCTATCACTACCAGGCCGACGGGCCGTATGATCCCGAGCACGGCCAGCGCTTCGACCCCAAGGCTCGACTGATCGATCCTTATGCCAAGGCGCTGGCCGGCCATTTCCTGCCGGTCGACAACGGGATCATTCGCCCGCCGAAATGCGTCGTAATCGACGACGAGTTCGATTGGCAAAACGACCGTCACATCCGCCGCGAGCTGTCCGAGACGATCATCTACGAAACCCACGTCCGCGGCTTCACCCAGTCGCAGTCGAGCCGGGTCCAATACCCGGGCACGTACCTGGGCCTGATCGAGAAGATTCCCTATTTGCAGTCGCTGGGCGTGACGGCCGTCGAGTTGATGCCGATTCACGAATTCCCCATCTACGACTGCTTGGGCCAGAAGCCCGAGCTGCCCGAATACTGGGGCTACGATCCGCTCTGCTTTTTCGCGCCCCATCGCGGCTATGCGGCCGGCAACGAGCCCGGCTGCCAGGTCCGCGAGTTCAAGGAGATGGTCCTCGCCTTGCACCAGGCGGGCATCGAAGTGATTCTCGACGTCGTCTTCAACCACACGGCCGAAGGAAACCACGAGGGCCCCACGCTGAGTTTCAAAGGCCTGGAAAACCGCGTCTATTACATGCTGGACAACGGAGGCGCCACCTACAAGAACTACTCGGGCTGCGGCAACACGCTCAACGGCAACCATCCGATCGTCCGCGAGTTGATCTTCCACTGCCTGCGCCACTGGGTCCACAATTACCACGTCGACGGCTTCCGGTTCGACCTGGCTTCGATCCTCAGCCGCGATCGCGAAGGCCACCTGGTACCCAACCCGCCGGTCGTCGAAACCATCAGCGAAGATCCACTGCTGGCCGACACCAAGATCATCGCCGAGGCCTGGGACGCCGCCGGCGCCTACCAGGTCGGCACCTTTGGCCAGCTTCGTTGGGCCGAATGGAACGGGCGGTATCGCGACGACCTGCGGCGCTACTGGCGAGGCGATCCGGGCATGAGCGGCGCGCTGGCCACACGGCTGGCCGGCTCGAGCGATCTCTATCAGCCCGGCGGGCGGCGGCCCTATCACAGCATCAATTTTGTCACCTCGCACGACGGCTTCACACTCAACGACCTGGTCACCTACAACGAGAAGCATAACGAAGACAACGGCGAAGACAACCACGACGGCGAGGTGAACAACTACAGCTACAACTACGGCGTCGAGGGGCCGACTCGCCGCAAGACGATCGAGCAGGTGCGCCAGCGACAGATCAAGAATATGCTCGCGTCGCTGCTGCTGAGCCAAGGCGCCCCGATGTTGCTGGCCGGCGACGAGTGCCGCCGGACCCAGCGCGGCAACAATAACGCCTATTGCCAGGACAACGAGATTTCGTGGTTCGACTGGCGGCTGCCGAAAAAACACGCTTCGCTGCGGCGCTTCGCCGAGGCGCTGATCGCGCTGCGCCGCGCCGAGCCGACCGTGCGCCAGACGAATTTCCTCAGCGGCAAACCCGTCCGGCCCGGCGGCCTGCCCGACGCGAGCTGGTATGGTGCCGACGGAAAGCCGATCGACTGGGAGCAGGACGACCACAGCCTGGTCTGCCTGCTGGCGGCCGTTCCGCGCAAAGACCCCGCGGCGCCGCCGAACCACCATTTTCTTGTTCTATGCCATTCGGGCGAGCAGCCGTGCACGTTCACGCTGCCGCCGATCGCCAGGACGATCCGCTGGCGGACGCTCTTGAACACGGCCGCCCCGTCACCCGGCGACATTTATCCCGAACTGGACGGCCCACCGATGTCCAGCAGCGGCATCGTACAAGTCGAGGCGCGCTCGATGGTCTGCTTCGTCGCGCCCGATACGTGGTAGGTGTCGGGTGGCTGGGCCATAGCGCAGCGGTGGCCCAGGGCTCTGGTCCTTGTGCCGCATATACCCCTGCGGTAGAATCCGTCTATTGCACGGATTCGCACGAGCAACGATAAAGGGGTATCTGGATGGGCGACGTCAGCGGCTTCGCGGATCGACGCGACCGGCTTTTCGGCCGAGAGGCGGACGTCGAGTTTCTTGTCAGCCGAGCCGCACAACCGGGACTCACGGCCGTCGCCGGGCGGCCCAAGATGGGCAAGACCTGGCTTCTGGAAGAGACAGCCCGACGGCTCAGCGCCGACGGCGCCTGCCTGGTCGGCTGTCACGAATGGATGACGCCAGTTGGACAAGTCTCGCGGAGATTATCCTCGATGGCCTGGCAGATGGCTTGTGTGACGAGCTGTACGTCAAAAAGGTGCTCGAATCGCTCAATCCGCCCAGTCTCAGCCACGATACTCGCCACCAGGCGGGACGTCGCTGGTTGGTCGAACATGCTGAATATCGCGACTTGGCCGCACGTGAGACGAAACGCCTCATTCGTGCTCTGGCGGGTCGATTCCGACGGGTCGACGAGGAAAACCATGCCGTCCTGGAGACGCTCCGCGGCCTTCGTCCCGCAGCTACCCAATTGGAGTTGGGAGACGAGCTATTGGCACTGTGCAATGCGGCGGCCGCTTCTTTCGAGAGCACTCTAGGCGATGTTGATTGGGACTCGCTTGACCGTTGGCTGGCCGAGCGTCCGGCGGCCGGCTCCCCGGGTGCGGCCTTGCTCGCCCAGGCACTCGTCAATCGCGGCTGGACGAAGGGACGATTGGGCGATACGCCGGGCGCGATGGCCGACTACACTGCCGTCATCAAGATGCCCGACGCACCCGCCGAACAAGAGGCCCTGGCTCTGTACAATCGTGGCGTTGTCAAGGGGCGATCGGGCAACGCGCTGGGAGCGATAGCCGACTACACGACCATCATCGTGATACCCGACATGCCGGCCGAACAAAAGGCCATGGCACGGGTCAATCGCGGCGTCGCCAGGAGCAAATCGGGCGACACGGTCGGAGCGATGGGTGACTGCACGGCCGTCATCAAGATGCCCGACGCGCCAGAAGAAGCAAAAGAGCGGGCACGGCAACTTCGCGATGAGTTGCAAGGTGGATCTGACGAATGAGACAGAGGTGCCTACCTACACTTCTGGGCCAGCGCTGCGCTATCCCGGCGCGCCGGGAGGCACCCTTGTGAGACATCGGTGGGCGATGCCCACCCTACGTGTTTAGCCCGACGGGCTTTCGTCATAGAGCCCAGGGTTGCGGCGGAAAGCCGCTACCCTGGGTAACCGATTGCATCTCGCACGCCTACCCCAACGGGGTTTCGTAGATTTTTCCGGCTGCGAAACCCCGTTGGGGTATTTCGTGTTCTTGCGCCACTGTCCCAGGGTAGCGGCTTTCGGCCGCAACCCTGGGCTGGGTTAGGAAAGCCCCGTTGGGGCAATGGTCGTTCATGCCGCGTGGCTCCGGCAAACCAGCAATAGCCCAAAACACACTGAATTCCCGGATGGCCTCACGTGGTAGACGCAAGCATGCCCATCCTCCGCTGCGCTGCGTGTGGGCATGGCACCCAGCCCACCCAACGGCTTCGATCTCCGACTCAGTTTGCATCGCGTCTATTAGCGTCAACGAGAGGAACAACAGCAGGAAGGCCATCGCCGTGACCAGCAGCAGGGCGTTCAGCGGCCGGTCGTAAAGCAGGTGCATGAAAAACATCGCAACCAGGGCCGCCTTGATCGTCGCCACAGCCAGTGCCACAACCAGGTTCCACTCGCCCAGGTCGAAGTAGGTGCTCGCCACGGTCACCGCGGTCAGCAAAACCAACGCGGCCAAAACGCTCAGAAGCATGGGCACCGACATGACGTCGACCAGGGCCGGGTGTTGCTTCCGCATCGACCGATCTCGGCATCATCATTATCTCCCACATCTGTGTTTATCTGTGTTCATCTGTGGTTTCAATGAATCAAGTAGACTAACGGAAACAGATATATCCAAATCATGTCGACCGGATGCCGGTAGATGTCGAAAAACATCCGTATGTTGGCCACACGGTCTGACATGCTCGTTTCCGACCGCCCGGTGTAGGCCGTCTGGGCCGGTCTTCCGACGCGCGGCCGTACGACTTCCATTCGGTCTCATGCCGTGCCCGTCACCGGACGAATCGCCCCACCACCGAAGGGTGCATCGGCGTTTTTGATCCGGGGAAATCTGCGAAGTGTGGCACGCCATTTCCGAAATTTGCGTGGCACCTACGCCACCAAATGACGTTTTCGCCTACCATCAATCCCCTCCACAGAGTTGACTTTCTGACTATTCATAAAAATCATAGTTTAAACACTTGACAATCACCCTTAAAGTCTGCTTGACTATCCTCAACTTCACAAATGGGGACAGCGTGACTCTCTGCGCATCTTAGGTAGCGCAGGACGAGTTCGAATGGATTGATCGGATCGCCGAGTTTGACGCTACGAGGTTTCGAGCTTCTGAATACGAACCGAACGAAGTTTACCGGACGGGGCTTCGCAATGTCCGTCGAAGACAGGCTCAGGAATACGGGTTTTTTCAGTCTTTTCTCAACAGCTTGTCAGAGCAGATCGAGCATCGGACTCATCGAGTCCTGTCGAAGAAGTTTCTGTTGTTTCGGAAGGTCCTTCCGAAACGGCATGATGTCGGTGTGCCGCTTCGGAGAAATGATAGCCGCCCAAGCCCAAGGAGAAACGAGCCATGAAACGTAAACGACCCATGCGACGACGTCTAGGCGACTACCTCGCGCAAGCGATTTCAACTCGCCCGGCGGGCCGACGACACTTCGCACGACGACAGCCCTTGGGCCTCGGCCTTCGACGCCTTAGAACAGAACCACTCGAACAGCGACGCATGCTGAGTGTGGGCACCAGCTACGTCGACGACACGCTTTATGACGTGGACGGGGGAGACCTCGAAATCGGCGATGAGGTCATCTTTGCCTATGAGGAAGTCGGCGAAACGACCGGCCTGACATATGGCACCGACGCATTCAGCTCCATCGGCGACGCCATCGGTGCCACCGATTCGGGCGGTACCGTCAACGTGGCAACGGGATTGTATGCAGAAAGCGTCACGATCGACAGGGCGCTCGTGCTCGACGGGGTCACCGGCACGGCCTCGGACGTCGTGATCGACCCGCCCAGCGGCAACGGCATCACGCTTGCGGCCGACGGCATCACGGTCCGGGATCTCAAGGTCACCGACGCTTTCGACGGCATTGCCGGTGACGGGGTCGACGGCGTCTCTGCGGTGACGCTCAACAACGTTGAGACCATCGACAACACCCGATACGGCGTCGTTCTGACGGACATCGGTGCCCTGAGTGTTACGGACATGGTGGTCGATGGGAACGCGGACGGCGGCTTGCACGTCGAAGGGGCCGCTTCGGTGCTCGTCGACGGTGGGGCCTTCACCGATAACGACTCGGGTGTCTACCTTGCCGATGTTACGGGGGACGTGGACGTTCTGGGCGTCACGTTTGACCAGAATCCGAACGAGGGCCTTCTCGTGGTCGGAGCCGGTTCCGTGACGATCGACGGCGGGTTGTTCACCAATAACGACTCGGGCGCCTTGTTGTTGAACGTCACCGGCGCGGTCGACGTCCTCGGCGCCACGGTCGATGGGAACGTGAATGACGGCCTGGGCGTCTCGGGGGCCGATTCGGTGGCGATCGACGGCGGTTCGTTTACCGGTAATGGCCAGGGTATCTCGCTCTCGAGCATCACGGGCGCCGTGGCGCTGACGGACATCACGGCCGACGCGAACCTCTCCCAAAGTGGCCTCGACCTCTCAGGGGCGGCCTCGGTCGTCGTCTCCGGCGGTTCGTTCAGCAGCAATGCCTATGCCGGCATCCGCGTGTCCGGTGTCAGTGGGACGGTAGACGTAAACGGCGGCATGGTGGCCGATTGGAACATGGACTCCGGCCTTTATGTCTCCTCGTCCGGCGCGGTCACGATCTCCGGCGCCAATTCGTTCAGCGGCAACAACTACGGTGTCTATCTCGACTCCGGCATCTCGGGCGCCCAGTCCATTACCGGCGCGACGTTCACCAGCAACATGACCGCGGCCCTTCACGTCGACGACGGCGACGCGGCCATCGGCCAGGACGACGCTAACCCGGCCACCTACAGCAATACGTTCGTGGACAACATGGTCGGCGTTGAGATCACCGGTGGAACCGTCACCATCGAGGACAACTTCTTCAATATGAGCTGGCTTCAAGGCATTCTGGTGGCCGGCGTCAGCACGGTCAACATCACCAACAACCTCATGACGGACAACGTCGAAGGCATTCTCGTCAGCGATGGCACGGTGACGGTCAGCGACTGCACAATGAGCGGCCCCTGGATGTTCAGCGGCTTTACGCTCATGGGTGGCGTGACCACAATCACGCAGAACCTTTTGATCGGCGGCGATGGCGTTTACTACGGGGGCGACGGTATTTACGCGCTTGGGCCCGCCCAAGCCAGGATCATCGACAACCCGGCGATCACCGGCTGGATCCACGGCCTTACGATCGCCGGGGCAACCGTGATGATCGAGAACAACAATCTTAACGGCAACGAGATCGGCGTGGCGCTCACCGGCGAATGTCTGGTGGATATCGGGCAACTCCCGGGTTCGACCGACGATTTCACCGGCCTGGGGGTCAGCTCCGGCGGCAACGATTTCTCCGAGTACACGCCCGCAGGTGCTTACTTCAGCGCCATCCTCAATCACAAATATCACGAATCGGAGCCCGTGTCCGGTCCACAGGGCATTCCGATCGATACGCCGGCATTCGGCAACACCTGGTATTCCGTGAACCCGGCCGACATCGAGGACGTCATCTACCACGATCCCGATCGCACACTGTATACGTTCGTCGACTATGCTGTTCTGTCCGATCTGAACGTGGCGATGGTTGACGACCCGGTGGGCGAGGGCGCCATCGCAACGCTCAGCGGCTCCTTCGTCAATGATCCGCAAGAACACACCGTCGTGATCGACTGGGGTGACACGACCAGCGACACCGTGGTGATCGAGCAAAGCATCATCACCTTCGACGTAGACCACGTCTACGCCGACCAAGGAGACTACACGATCAACGTCACGTTGACCGACTCCCAGGGCGGGGAGCTCACCGATTTCACCACGGTCGGTATCCTCAACGTCGACCCCACCATCACCGAGATGAACGCCGAGGACGGTGACGAGGGCCAGTTGCTCGCCTTCAGCGCCACCGCGACCGATCCGGGTGACGACACGCTGACCTACACCTGGGACTTCGGCGACGAGAGCGAGACGCAATCCGGCACCGACGTCAGCCACACCTACGATGACGACGGGCTCTACACGGTAACGCTGACCGTCACCGACGAGGACGGCGGCGAAACCATCCAGACGGCGCCGGTCACCGTTGACAACGTCGCGCCGACGGTCAGCATTCTCGGGGCTCCCGCGGAACCGCAGATCGGCGTGCCGATCGATCTGTCCGCCTCCGTTACTGATCCGGGCGTCCTCGATACCCATACCTACGCATGGTCGGTGACGTTGGACGGGGCGCCATACGCAGATGGTATTGATCCAACCTTCTCCTTCACACCGGCCGACACCGGCATCTACGTCGTGACTCTAACCGTGACCGACGACGACGACGGCGAAGGCACCGACAGCATCGACGTCGAACTGTCCAACCAGATACCGACGGTCGCCGCGGACAACCCTCTTGTGGTCGTCGACGAGGGCACGACCGCCACCAACACCGGAACGTTTGAAGACCTGGACGTCGACGACGACGTAACGATCACGGCGTCGGCGGGCACGGTCACCAAGACCGGCACCCATGCCGGCACGTGGAGTTGGTCGTACGACACCACCGACGGCCCGTACGAGGAAACGCTGACCATTACCGCCGATGACGGCAGAGGAGGCGTTGCGACGACCACGTTTGAGTTGACCGTCGACAACGTCGCGCCCACGCTCGACGACGCCCCGCTGGCCGTCGAGGAGAACACCCTCGACGGAACGGTGGTCGGCACGATTGTTGCGACCGATCCGGGCGATGACGCGGTGACCTACAGCGTCGTTGGCGGCACCGGCACGACGGCCTTTGCCGTTGACTCCGAAACGGGCGAGATCACCGTCGCGGACCAGACCGAGCTTGACTACGAGTACTTGACTTCCTTCACGCTCGAGGTCGAAGCCGTTGACGAGGACGGTGGCACGGATACGGGCACGATAACGATCGATCTGATCAACCGGCCCAGTATTACCGGCGCGGTGTTCGTCGACGTGAACGAAGACGGCCTCTACGATGCCCAGGAGCCGGCTATCGACGACGTGATCATCGAGCTGCTGGACGAGTCCGGCAACCCGGTCCTTGACGGCGAAGGCCTTCCCATCACGGCGGTCTGTACGGATGGCTATTATCTCTTTGAGGACCTGGTAGCCGGGACGTACCAGTTGCATGAGATCCAACCCACCGGTGTCGACGACGGCGCGGAGTTGCTCGGCTCGCTCGGCGGCTCGATTCCGGCCAACGACACGATGCAGCTGACCCTGGAAACGACCGACGCCCAAGACTATCTCTTCGCGGAGCTAGGCGACGAGGTGGAACGAGGTGACACGGCCACGGTTGGATTCTGGAATAGCTGGCGCGGCCGGCGCCTGATTCAGCAGAGTGGCACCGGCCTGGCCCAGTGGCTCACCGACAACTTCACAAACGTGTTTGGAGACCGGTTCGAAGACGCCGATGGCTACGACGTCGCCCGCTTCTTCAGACGCCAATTGTTCTTCCAGCGAGGAAGGTGGTCCTTCCGACCCGCCAGAGTCGACGCCGAGTTTATGGCCACCGCGATGGCGACGTACTTCACCAACGTCAACCTGGCGGGTAGCATCGCCGTCGGCTACGGCTTCAACGTCACCGAAACGGGCATCGGTGCCAACGTGGTCAACGTGGGCAACGCCGGCGCTGCCTTCGGCGTCGACAACGGCACCGACCTGACCATCATGCAACTGCTCCAGGCAACCGACAGCATGACCGACGTGCCGGACAACATCGACGGATACGCCCACGTCTACGACCAGGATGGAAACGGCTGGATAAGCTTCGAGGAATTCGAACTCCGCTGGCTCGCACGCTGGACATACTGGGTGATCAACATATCGGGTAGGCTCTGAGTCTCCCCACTCTCCACGATGCAAAAGGTTGACCGTCCACGCGACGACGTCACTCCGTGATGGATCCATTGCGGAGTGACGGTTGATCGACTCGAGGCACGTCATCTTAGCGTGCGCGCCGGCGGTTACGCCGTCGGCGAAAAGAGACTTTCAGTAGTTCCAGGTTCTATTGAGACCCGGCATCGTCATCCTGAGCGAAGCGAAGGATCTGCGCGGTGAAGAATCTCCTTGGACAATCGAGATCCTTCGCTGCGCTCAGGATGACCTGCTGCGGTGTCAGCCAGCCAAACTTGGAACTACTGACTTTGGAAATCCTTCCGCTGGTCCGCGCGAGTAGCTTGAGTCGCTGGCGACTCCAACCCGCCGGCGCTACTCGTCCTTGTCGGGAGCATCGACATCGTGGCCATGATCATGCTCGTCGGCAGCGTGCTGGTGCAAGCAGTTTTCGATGAAGCCGGTCACCGGCTGGCTCTTGATCGTCACGGTGAGGCGTCCACGGACCTCTCCGGTGGCTAGCAGCGCGTCGTTGAGCTCCTGGTTGTCGCTGGTGAATTGCGTAGGGCCTGTTTCTCCCGCGTCGCCCACGGCGGCCTTGAGCTTGTGGCTGACGAATTGCCCGCCATCAAAGATTCGCAGAGCAACTTCCTTCAGGTCGCCTGCCACGGGCTTCTTGGTTTCGGCATCGAAGAGGTAAACGATTACCTTGTGTGCGGGTACGTCGTGCAGCAGTTCGGCGTGATGAGGCCCGTCGCCGAGTTTGATGACGTGGCCGCCGTATGGTCCTTTGGCGGCATGCTGACGTTCATGACTTTGGTAGGTTTGATCCGTCCCCGTCGGGCAACACGAGGAACCGCCTTGGGCGTCCTCGGTCGGCCCTTGCTTCGATTCGGCACCACAGCCGGCCAGGAAAACGCTGATTCCCACCACCGTGACCGCCAGCAAGTTTATAACACTTCTCATCCGGTCCGATTTGTCCACGGGGATAGTCCTTTCAAGGATGAGGTTTCTGAGAAGCGCGTCATGCCACCGTGTGCTCCCTCAATCCTAGTTTCCCTAGTTTCTCAAACAGTAGCCGATTCGGCAAGTGGGGCCTCGTCCTCCCTCAATC
>CAZWWC010000024.1:0-22856 GCA_964637625.1 uncultured Planctomycetaceae bacterium | reverse complement strand
CGGGATTTTCAGTCCCGTGCTCTACCAACTGAGCTACCTGTCCAATACGCTCGGACCACGGCACAGACACTGTAGTATAGTGCTGTGGGCCGGGCTGTCAATTCATGCTTACCGATCCGACCGGGAAAACGCGGCTCTCGACCAACCGGACGTCCCTGGCGGCTGCCGTAGGCAGGAAATAGCGCCCGGACCCGACCTCTGGGCACGTCAGCCCGACGCGAGAAAGCCGGCCAACCACAGGACTCCCATCAAGAGCAATACAACCACCACCGGAAGGCCAACCAACACCAGCAGCGGCGCGACAAGCTCGCGTGGCTTTTGCCGGCGCCGGCGCGACGTGTCCAGACGCAACCCGACCCGAGTCTCATCGTCCGCCGACGCCACCGGTCGCGTGATCTGACCTCTTTGCGTGTGTTCTTCTTGTTCCGGTCGCGCGGCCGGGCCATCGATGCCCGCCGCAATATCCTGGGTATCACGCAACCTCTGTAAATTGGCAGCAGCTGATCGGCGTTGCTGCGCCGAGGTGAAGACGCTGCCGCGCGCCGTGGGCGGTCCACCGGCAGCTTCGGGTATCGGCACCGGCTCACCAACCCAAGGCGCCAGACGGGCAACCACCTCGGCCGCCGTCGCGATTCGCTCGCCCGGGTCCCTTGCCATCATGTCGGCCAGAACGTCCGCAAACTCGACGCTCAGCGTCGGATTGAAACATCGCGGATCGAGAGGCCGACGCTGGCAATGGGCGCGAGCCTTCTCGGCCGTCGAACCGCCGGGAAAAGGCACCTTGCCGGTGACGGCGAAGTAAAGCGTGCAGCCGAGCGAATAAATGTCCCAGGCCGGCCTCGGCGCCCAGGGCGTCCGAATGTGGTCCGGCGAAAGATAGTCGACCGTCCCAACGATCCTGCCGAATTGCGGATCGGTTTGCGGGTCGGCGACGACCGAACCGGCCAAACCGAGATCGGAAAGTTTTGCATGTCCCTCGGGCGTGACCAGGACGTTGCCCGGCTTCACGTCACGGTGGATCAACCCTCGGCGATGGGCATGCTCCAGACCTCGGGCCACCTGCGAAATGATGCTGGCGGCCGTCTGCATGCTCAAGGGGCCGGTTCTGCGCACGAGTCTGCGCAGATCGGTGCCGGGCACGTATTCCGCGACGAGGTAGTAGACGTTTCGGTCATGTCCGGCGTCGAAGGCTTGAACCAGGTTTTCATGATTCAAGCTGGCCTGGGCGCGGATTTCGCGGGTAAAGCTTTCAATGGCTTCCGGGGTCGACCGATCGCGAGGAAGCACTTTGATCGCCGCTTCACGGCCCAGCACCGCGTGCCTGGCAAGATAGACGTGTCCCATGCCGCCGTGGCCGAGCGAGTCGATGATTTTGTACGGCCCCAGATTGAACTTGGCCTGGCCCTCCAGGAGTTGTTTCGCCTGCCAGGGATTCAGGGCACCCAGTTCGACCAGCTTCTCGGCCAACTGCTGCTCGGCCCGAGGGTCCGCCGACGAAGAGGCCTCGTCCCACGACCAGCGCAGCTTGGCCAAGGCCTCGTCGATCTGGCGTTGGGTCACCAGACCGCTGGCCAACGCGCAGCGCTGGAAACGCGATCGTTCGTCGACGGTCACAATCGTGCTCCTGGCTTGCCAAGAGTCGGGGTGGCATGCTCTCGCTTGCGTGAGCATGTTGTCGGCGTCACCGGGTAGCACCGATTCTCCGAATCGGTGTCGAGCAAGCGACAAGAGATCTCTGGAATCAGCCGGCCGGAACCTCTTGCCGCCGTCGGCTATCGCCTTTGGCGGCCCAGGTTCAAGAACCTGGGCTACCCAACTACCAGTATACTCCGGGTGGGAAGGATTCGACGTGGCCGGCGACTGAGAGTCTCAAAGACGCACGCCAAAATGTTCCCACGGTTCGGGTGGGGGGGCCTCGAACGTGATCCGCTCCCCCCCAACCGGGTGCGAAACCACCAGACGCCTCGCGTGCAAGGCGATGCCGGCCGGCCACGGCCGCTGGCTGCCGTACTTTCGATCGCCCAGAATCGGATGCCCTCGCTCGGCCAATTGCAGCCGGATCTGATGCTTCCGACCGGTCTCCAAGGTCACCTCCAACAGCGAGCGGCCGGCCGGCGACGCTATTTGGCGATAGCCGAGCCGGGCCTGCTGCGCCCCGGGCATCGTCGGCCCGACGACGTGCATCCGCCGATGGCGCTCGTCCCGGGCGACCCAATCCTCCCACTGCCCTTGTGCCGGCCGGACCGTGCCCTCGACCAGGGCCCAATAGATCTTCTCGACCGATCGGGCCCGAAACTGCTCGCTCAAGCGGCGAGCCGCCTTCGACGTGCGGGCCAACAAGACCACGCCGGTCACCGGAGCGTCCAACCGGCTCAGCACGCCCAGGTAGACGTTGCCCGGCTTGTCGTAGCGCCGCTTGACATACTCCTTGGCCAGCGCCAAGAGCGACGGCCGGTCGGCTGCGACCCCCATCGTAGGCAGCCCCGCCGGCTTGTTGACCACCAGCAGGTGGTTGTCTTCGTACAGGACTTCAATCGAGGGTCGCGTCATCGATGTTCCACCGACATGGAAAGGGTGGCTGGGGCAAAGCGGAGCGATGCCCCAGAGACCGGCCGCGAAGGCGGAAGCGCGCGTGCCTGGGCCATAGCGAAGCAGTGGCCCAGACGCCGGCACTACACCCCGGGCTTGCACACCCCATCCATTCTAGCCAAGATAGTCTAAAGCACCACCGCCCCAGATCAGCCCTGCTGCAAGTCAATCACGAAAGTCCGAAAGGACGAGACTACGAAAAAACCTTTGCGTTCTTCGCGTCTTCGCGGTAAACAGCCCAAACCAAAAATGCATCTGATCCTAGCCAGCAAGAGTCCCCGTCGGCGAGAACTCCTGGCCGCGGCCGGATACCGTTTTGACGTGTTCCCACCCGACGAAGCCGCCGAAGCAGGCATCTGCGATTGCCAACGCCCGGAAGACCTCGTCCGTCGGCTGGCCTGGCAAAAAGCGGCGGACGTAGCGTCGCGGCTTGCCGCTGCTGGGGACTGTCCCAATTTTCGCGCAGCGAAAATGGGACTGTCCCCCTCTCCAGTCCCGGGGCTTGAGGGAGACGGTGCCGGCTGTCGTCCGCCACCGACCATCATCGTTGGCTGCGACACGGTGGTCGAGTGCGGCGGCGAAATCCTGGGCAAGCCGGCCGACCGCGCCGACGCCCGGCGGATGCTGCAAATCCTTTGGGGCCAGGAGCACAGGGTCACGAGCGGACTCTGTCTCTGGCCGATCGGCCGAGGCGAACCTTGGGTCGAAGTCGCCGTGACCACGCTGCGGACCGACCGGCTCAACGACGCCCAGCTCGACGAGTATCTCTCGGGCGACGACTGGCGAGGCAAGGCGGGCGCTTTTGGCTATCAAGACCGCACCGGCTGGGTACACGTGGTCGAGGGAAGCGAATCCAACGTCGTCGGCCTGCCGCTGGAACTGCTGGCCACGATGCTCACCCGGCTCGGCCATCCGCCACCGCTGTCAAGCAATTCGCCCTCGACTCCGCACCTACACCCATAGGGTGACTGTTCACGCGCACGCATCATTTTGTGGCTAAGTGGTGCGTCTACGCGGCTGTTCATCGCAGTTGACACCATGGGAGCGAGGCGTAGAATGGGAGAGACTCGGGGGGAGGAAACGATTGCAGATAGGGAATCCGCCGGCTTTGTACGGTGGAACTTGTCCCCACAGTGGGATGGCAGTCGCTGCCTGAAGAACATGTTCTGGACGAATGATAGAAGTTCAGTTCGTCAGATCGCTGCGCCGATACTACTGAGAGAGCATGGAAGCTCCGTTCGGCCAGACAAGGATGTCGACACCATGTTGTTTCCGTCAGAAGAAGAACTTCGAGAGAGCTTTCTGAAACACGCGACGCCCGCTTTGTGGTCTCGGCCAGCTCCTGGTTGGCGTTTCCGGACAGCGCTGGAAAGTACCTGTTCGGAGGGACGGGCAGATTGGGTCTGGGCTGGCATCGCGGACAATTGGCCCGAGGGAATCGAGCCCGAGGCAGCCGAGTTGCTCCAACAGCCCACATGTAGTCGCATTCTTGATGTTCTCAAACCACAATCCGTTCGACGAGAGTCCTTGCTGCACGCGAGGTCGGGCGTTGCCGCCACGACGTTTCGTCGGTGGCTAATTGCGCTTGTCGAGACACGGCTCGTCGATGACCTCGGCGATGGGAGATACGTGCTTGGGCCGCAATTCGCTTGGCCACAGATCGAAATCTGTTCCTTTGAGTTCAAGTTAGGAAACTGGAAGCGGGCATTTTACCAAGCCAAGCGGTATCGGTCGTTCTCTCATCGGGTATTCGTTGTCATGCCGACCAAGACGGTGGAACGTGTAAACGGAGCCCTGGAGCACTTTCGGCGATTCAACGTGGGGCTGATCGCACATGATCCGGACGGCAGTTCCAGGAGAATTCTGCCTTCAGTGAAGCGAGAGCCGATATCACGCACTTGCTTCATCCGGGCTCTGGGGATGTTGCTTGGTCAGGAGGAGGTCAGTCCGGCCATCCGCTGAAACTCGGCGATTCCTGGCAGCCAGTCCCTGAGGTGGTCTCGCCCGCTGTTGCCCTCGAATTGTACACCCACCGCTTCAAGCTCTCGGTACAGTCCGTCGGCGTTCTGCAACCATTCAACGATGTTGTGCAGGTCGCTCTGAACATCACCAGAAAGCCGGTCATCCATCGCGCCAAGAGTCTGCCAGTGATGCTGCTGAGAAACCGCCCTGTTCCAGTTGGTAGCAGCCTCGGGACCGGAGCCGGAGGTGATCTGATCATCAAGTGACACGTTGGACAAGACCTCGTCGAGTTGCCCGACCTCGAAAATGCTCTGCAACTCACCCAAGAGTATTGAGTTGAGCAGCCGGTCGGAAGAGTATCGTTCCCGGGCCGGCCGTCCCCCAGGTCGGCGCTGGAGGAAATTGCCGCGATGAAACTGTCGAAGAGAATGATTCCATCCGGTGGCAAAGGCCTCGGCGCCGACTGCTCTTAATAGAATGCCCACGAAATCAGTATAGCCACAAAAGACTCGCAGGCCGTTGGGTTCTTCTGCACCAAGGACATGCGCCAAGTAGAGGTACTGTGCGAGACGTGATGGCTCAAATCTCTGGTGGTAGGCCATCTCACTCCTCGCAACGATGAAGTAGAAACCCGCCATATTCCATTCGTCCTGCGTCACGGTATCCAAGAAGCGGTTGACTTCGTCGGTGTCAGCGAGAGCTGCCTCGGCAAACACGAAGCTCAGCAACAGGGGAGGTGGATCGGTCAAACCAGCATGGCATTCGAGCGAGGCATCGGCAAGGTTCAACGCAATCTGATGCCAGCGGTCGGAAAAAGAATCGAAGATGATCGTTGGGGAAAGCAGGGCGCTAACGCCTAAATCGGCTTGAAACTGCAGCGTGTCTTTTGCATAGCGGCGGACATGACGCAACCCCGTGAAGTCGCTCGCACTTCTCCCAGATTCGTAGTAGGGATACTCTGGCAAGTACCGATCGTTGGGTGGTGTGAGTGTGCTCACATAGAACTGTGGATCGAAGAACAATTCGCAGTCTTCGTAGTTGTCATGGATCTCGTCGATGTATGCACGAAGGCTGTCCGGTTTCTCGTTTCGGGCCCCGAAAACAACTCCGTTAACCGATCCATTGTCGAAGGCAGCGGTGATCTTGTTCGACTTCCCGTGACCGTGTTGAATGAGGACTGCCATGAGTAGCTCATACCTCACTAAGGGCATCGATAAGTTGTTGACATCGACGATAACGAAGATGCGGCGACTTGCCAAGCATCCGCATGACGATATCACTGAGTTTCTCGGGGAAGTCTGGAACGATCTTGTGCGGAGGGTCAGGATTAAACATCGTGATCTTGTTGAATAGGGACCGGGAAGTGTCTTCCCGCTTCCAAAAGGGGTGTTGATCGGTGGCCATCTCATACATGGTTACGCCCAGTGAGAACAAGTCTGATCGAAAATCCAGCACAGTGCGGCGATTGCTGAAGTCGAACTGCTCCGGAGAGAAGTACGGTGGCGTTCCAACTGGCCCGATGCTTAGCGATTCCCCCACGATATCAAAAGCCAGCCCCGCATCCAGCAACACATATTCCAAGCTAGGATCACGCCGCATGATATTCCCTGGCTTTATGTCCCGATGTACCTTTCCTAGCTCCCAGAGTGATTGGATAGCGTCAGTCACGTGGAGACCCAGCTTCACGATCTCCCTGGGGGGAAATCGCCCATCATGCTGCAAGATCGCTCTTAAATCTTGGCCAGTAACGAACTCTTCGGAGAAGTACAGAATGGCTTGATCGTTGACTGTAGTAAATTGCAGACCAACCGGCCCAAGTTTGACCATATATCGGGACTTGCAGTCACGCATGATCTCCACTTCCCGCTGAGCCCGGGCAGCCACGTCGCTCATTGGGAAATCCTCGTTTTCCAGGTCGTCTGGTAGTATCGGTACCTTGGCGAACTTCAGCGCATACTGCGTTTTCCCAATGGTTCCCCTAAAAACGACTTTCTGGCCGCCCTTGTCAAGGCTCTCGATGCCGCAGGCCTCGGGAATCAATTCTGCGATCTGTTCGAGTGTGAGGGTCGGTAAATCGCTCATGGGAGCTGTTTCTTATTGCTTTGTGAAGATTGCTATCGGGATGCGGCTTGGCAGGGACTACTGCACCCCCTTTGTCGGCCCACTACCGACAGGATACCGTAGTGGTCAGGTATCGAAAAGAACCCCAGAAAGAAGGGGGAGACGAGAAGTATGAAGGATGAAGTAAGAAGTTAGAAGGCCCCTAACAGGGGCCGACGATGGGCTCGGACCCCAACGGGGTCTAAACAACATAGCCCGGGGGAAGCGAAGCGGCGCAGCCGCGCACGCGCCGCCCTGGGTAACCAAGAAATAAACGCGGGTCAACCCTGACAGGGTTGCACAAAGCCGTCATCCATTGTGGAACCCTTTCAGGGTTCACGCGACGCGCGGCATCGGTAACCCAGGGTGGCGCCCCGACAAGTCGGGGCTGACCCTGGGCTATGATGTGAAACGCGTTGGGCGTTGCCTGTACACGACCGCTTGCCGTTGGGGCTGGGCAATCGGTGCGTGTGAACACGCACCCTACCTCTTGTGCCTTCGGCACACCGGTTCAAGAACCGGTGCTACCCGCTAGGTTGATCCTAGGTTGATCCGTTGTATGCCATCCCAGCGCCAGCCCCTGTCTACCTTCTCCTTCGGAGAAGAAGCAGGCAGGCGCCCAGGGCCATCAGGCTCAGCGTCGCCGGCTCGGGCGTGATGACGAAGGCCAGGTCGAGTGGCTCGGACGTGATGGGGTCGATCAGTGCAGGCCACCCCGGGTAGGGCGAGGTTACGGCATTGTCGTTCCAGTGATCCTGCGACGTCTTCCACCCGATGCCATGGAATGGAGTGTTTTTCGGCGCAATGTGGATAGCCAGCCAGTAGATCTCGCCCTGCGTCTGAATGAAGGGGTTGGAAATGTCATCGATGTTGATCTGGTAGTAATTCGAATGGTCATCCTGTATGTAAGCGCCGCTCATGCTTATCCACCCCTGCTGGCCGGACCCACACAGGCGCTGCGTGAAAGACTCCCCGTAGAAGTCGCGCGACCAGAGCTCCTGATCCGGATGGCTGTGCTCGCCAGCTCCACCGGGATCATTGGAAAAGAGTTCGACCCCTACGTAGCGAATTGGCTCTACGTCGTCCTCCCTATAGGAGACCCAGAAGTGGATGTCCTCAACAGGTCCGGTCCCGGTGCACAGCCAGTCGTCGGCAACCGTCCGGCTAGTGCTTCCCACGAGTATGGCCACGTCCCAACCGTTCGGGTCCGGCAGTTGCGGGTAGTGCATCTTGTGCCCGTCGCCGGGGTCCCAGTCCGCTACCGCTGCACTGGCGCCCAGGAGAATCGCCACCAGGCCTGCCGCTACCACTCTCAGCTTGCCATTCATCGCCCTCCCTCCTTTCGTTGAATCGTACCCTTTGATGCTACCGGCGCGCCCCGGTGTGCGCGTCTTTCAGATCGCGGGCCGTCGACGAACTGATACACAAACGAAACCGATCGAGGAGCCCAACAGACAAGCAGCAGCGAGCGATCTCTTGCCCCGCCCTCGCAACAGAACCCCCCGACTCAAGCGGGCTTCGCCCTCTCCGCTGCCCCAACAGGAGGCCGAAACATCCAGCATGTTACAGCGCCCTCCCAATCTGTCAAGCATAAAACCGAGAGAGTTACTGGAATAATGCAACTCAACGTGTTCACCCGGGGGGTCTCCTCCGTACCCGGCCCACCCCTCTTCTGACACCGAATTGTCATCACGACAATTTCAAGTTGTCCCCATGACAATTGTCGTCATGACAACTTGCACTTACGGCTCGCAAGACACAATCGACCGGCGCGAGCAACATGTTGTCGCGTCGTGGGTTTGGGTAACCGTCGCGCGGCGGCTGCGGCGACGTAAGTGCTTCCCGTACAAAAACGACTTTTTTGGTTCTTCAGCCATGCCCATGATTCGTTGCGCTAACTTGTTGATTCACGTGAGGATGCGCCCGAAAATTCGGGCCCATTGGCGACGTTAGTGGAACATGCCTCCGGCGAGTGGTTCCAGTTGCGCAAATTCTATCAGGCGCAAGTTGCTATCTGAAGGCAAGTTCTTGGCCGCCCGAGCGACGCAACTTTTGACGCAACCCCAGGGCCGGGCGCATTTTCACTGCCGAGCGCCCGGCGGACAATGCACTGCTGGACAAGCCAGCAGTGGCACCCGCCGTTGGGCTCTGGGCCAGCGCTGCGCTATCCCGGCGCGCCGGGACCCGGCACGCTGCTGCCCCACCTAGCAAGACAACAGGCCGCCTCACCGCGCGTTCCCTCGTGTCCAGACATGCTACGCCTGGTACGTGGGGACCGTGGCGAGACGGCCTTGTCCAGATTCATCGACCGATCGACGCCCCGGCGGCCAGTGGCGCACCGGCACGCCGCGCCGACAACCGTTGCGGCGTCATGCGACACTCGTTGGCCACCAAGCGGTCGTGGGCGCGAAGCTCAGACCATGTCCTTGAGGTTCTTCAGCGGTCGCACCTTGACCTTGTTGTACGCCGGTCGCGCTTTGACGTCCATCAATTCACCCGGTCTAAACGGGTTGGGGACGCCCTTCTTGGCAGGTCTTGCCGCCACCTTCTTCTTCTCGATCTTGATCAGACCGGGAAGCGAAAAGGCACCAGCCCCGCGCGGGCTGAGACTTTTCTTGATCTCCGCCGTCAGCGCGTCCAACACACCGGCCACCTCTTTCTTGGTCAGCCCGGTTGCGGCAGCAACGTTGGTGAGGATCTCTGTCTTCGTTGGGGCTTTCTTAACAGCTTTCGCCATGTTCCTAATACCCTCCATGTGAGATTAATAAGAAGTAACCAATGGGTCCAGCAGACCGGACTCGCCCGGTCCGTATGATGTCCGTCCGACACCCTGAACGGGATGATTTGAAAACGCTTCGCCCTTAATTGCAACCCGAAAAACGCCAAAACCCTAAAAAATCCGGGAAAAAGCGGTCCTGGCGGGCATTTTTCGCCCGATATTCGACTCTTCTGGCCGCCCGCCGCCCGAAATCGTCCCCAAACCGGGGCCAAACTGCCCGGGCCACCCACCCCCGAACCCGGCGTGGCCCACGCCGTAGTTAAACCGTGTCCCGGGTGGCCCCCGCGGACCTGATCGAACCTCCCGGGGTCAGCAGGGTGGCCAGACCGCCTCGTGGCCGCTTGCCCATGGATCAGCCAACGTCTAAGATTAGAGCTAAAAAGGGTTTAGACCCATGGATCGCGTGCCGCGCACGGCCTGCTCTTGGCCTGTTTGCAGGGTGTAAAAGCTGCCACAAGGGAAGTTACTCGATGGCTCGGAACTTCCGTCGACGCTGGGACGACAAACCAATGTCCGGGCGCCGCTGGTCCAATGCTTCGCGCCCGGGCCTCAGGCGGGGCTGCTGCCGGCGTGGGAGAAGCGGATTGGGTGTATTGCGACGATTGCGGGTTGACCGCATTATGTGGGGAGGATCACCGTACCTCTTGGCGGACCAAGCCGGGAAAAGAGCCCCGAAATCGCGGATTCCGGTGTAAAATAAAGGTTTGAACACGACTGGAGTTCAATTCGGAACTGGCACAAGAGCCATAACGGACGAGGAGGCGAGACAATGGATTTCGGCAACGACCACGCGCGTTGCGCCCTTCGCCTCGTCGTATCTTCTTTGCTGATCGGCTCCTTGGTTCTCCTGGCCGACGCCGTTGCGGCGCCACCGGCGCCGGCCGCCGGCCCGGCCATGTTGGCCCAACTGAGGATACGAGGAAGGGCCGGAAGGAACGCCTCGCCGGAAGCCGACGTCTTTCCACATCCCGAACGTTCTCTGCTTCGACAATTGAGCAACGCCAAGGAGCTCATCAAGCAGCGTCGCCACGGCGAAGCGGTCCGCTGCCTCGACGTGATTCTTCAATCGTCGGAGGATTACCTTTATCGGCCGGACGAGGCGAAGCCGTTGTATCGAAGCCTCAGATCCGAGGCGAATCGCATCGTGGGACGCATGCCACGCCAAGGTCGCGAGTTGTACGAGCTACAGTATGGCTCCGAGGCAAGACACCTTTTGGACAAGGCGACCCTCGCGCGCGATCCGGGCCTGTTGGCCGAGGTGTCGCGGCGTTTCTTCCACACGGCGGCCGGCTACGAAGCCACGTTTCTGTTGGGGCTTCACCATCTCGATCACCGGGAACCGCTGATTGCCGCTTTGAAGTTGCAGCAGCTTCGCGACGAGGCGTCGTCGGCCGGCCGTTTCGAACCCGCGTTGTCGGTCAGCTTGGCGATATGTTGGTACCAGGCCGAGTTTCCGGATCAGGCGGAAGCCGCTTTGCGCGCGCTACACGAGCGCCGGCCGACGCTGGCGATATCCATTGCCGGGCGCGACCACTCCTTGTCGTCCGACCCGGCCACGTTGCTCCCGTGGTTGATTGAGAAAATCGACTCGGCGTGGTTCGAGCCCAGCTCGAAGCGGTCGCAGTGGACGCAGCCGCGAGGCAACGCGTCGCGCAACGCCACGGTCGTGGCAAGCAGACCGTTGTTGGAGCCCGTATGGAGAATTCCCACAAGCGACCATCCGGTGGCCGGGAGCTTTGTGGCCAGCCAGTCGCAATATCACGCGGAGCAGAACGTTCCGATGCTCTCTTCGCTGCATCCCTTGGTGTTGGACGACGTCGTGCTGATGCGCTGCCTGCAAACCCTCGTGGCGATCGATTTCCGCACCGGCAAGCGGCTCTGGGAGGTCCCCGTGGACGACGTCCTGGAGAAAGCGCCGGATGCCTATCGTTCGCTGTTTCCCCGACCGGGCCAGTTGGTTGGGCTTCTGTGCCAACGCGTGTGGAAGGATAGCGTCTATGGCGCACTCAGCAGCGACGGCCAGCGGGTGTTCGCGATCGAGGATCTGGGTATCAGCCTGCGGGGTTACGGTCGCCGGTTCATCGTGCAAGGCGGCCGCCACGTGGAAAACCCAGTCTGGCCCAAATCCTACAATCGCTTGGCCGCATACGATATTCATACCGGTAAGCTCCTGTGGCACGTCGGCAGTTCAAGCGACCAGTTTGATTTGGAGCTCTCGGGCGCGTTCTTTCTCGGCTCGCCGCTTCCGATGGCGGGCCGGCTCTATCAACTGGCCGAAGTCTCCGGTGAGATCCGGCTCGTGGTCTTGGAAGCATCAACGGGCAAAGTTCGTTGGTCCCAGAGGATCGCGCTGGCCGAGCAGAGTATCTTGCAGAGTCCGCTGCGTCGATTGACCGCCATCTCGCCCTCCTCCCATAACGGTGTGGTGGTGTGCCCGACCGCGGGCGGTGCCATCGTGGCCGTCGATCCGGCCATGCAGTCGTTGATATGGGGCTATCGGTACGCGCGCAGCGTGTCTTCGCGCAGCTCTCACATGTGGTTCAGACCCTTCCCAACCAACGTGAACGTTCCAACGCGATGGGTCGACGGCAACGTCATCCTGCTGGAAGACCGCGTGCTGGCCGCGCCGCCCGACTCCGACGAAATCCACTGTCTGAGCTTGCTCGACGGAAGTCTGCTCTGGAAGAAGCGGCGGCAGGACGACCTCTACGTGGCAGCCGCTGACGACAACACGGTGGTGCTTGTCGGGGCCAAGCGGGTACGGGCACTGTCGCTTGAAGGAGGTGAACCGGCGTGGGGTGGCCGAACGCTCGCTCTGCCCGAGGGAAGCTCGCCGAGCGGTCAAGGATTCCACAGCGGCAAGCGGTACTACTTGCCGCTCAACTCGGCCGAAGTTCTTGTGCTCGACCTGGAGGCCGGCAAGATCCACCAAAAGCTCGTCTCGCCGAGTGAAACGGTACCAGGCAACCTGGTTTGTTACCAGGACAAAGTCATCTCGCAAAGCGTTCATGGTTTGGACGCGTTTCACCAACTCGACGCGCTCGGCGACCAAATTGCACGGAAGCTGGCCAAAAACGCGGACGATCCCGAGGCCTTGAGGCTCAAGGGGCAGGTCCTGCTCGATGCGGGGCAGCGTGACGAGGCGATCGATTGTCTTCGCCGCAGCTATCGATCGGCCCCGCAGAGGAAGTGTCGAGTGCAACTCCGCCGCGCGCTGCTGGACGGCTTGCGTCAGGAATTTGCCCAATATCGATCGGCCGAAAGGGAAATCAAGGGGCTTCTGGACACGCCGGCCCAAAACGTCGAATACCTGCGTCTGATGGCCGTTGGCCTGGAAGCGGCCTCGGCACCGAAAGCGGCGCTGGAATACTACATGCGGCTGGCCGACCGGTGCGCGGACGTTCGGGAGCTCATCAGCGTCGACAAGTCCCACTCGGTTCGCCAGGATCGCTGGCTCTGCGCCCGTCTATCGGAGTTCCGCGAGTCGGCCTCGGCCGAGGTTCTCGAGGACTTCGACCGGCGACTCCGGCAAAGGCTCGACGCCGCTCTGCAAGATGAGGGGATCGAACCGCTGGTTCGGTTTGTCAATTGTCTCGGCACCCAGCCGCAAGCCGACGAGGCGCGACGGGAGTTGGTCCGGCGCTATCTCGCGTCCGGTCAGCTTCTCCGAGCTGAAGTGGTGCTCCGTCGGCAAGTGCGCTCGTCCGAGCCGGCAAAGGCCGCAGCGACGGTGTTGCAGTTGGCGCATATCCTGGAGAAGGCCGGTCGCTGGAAGGATGTGGCTGCCTGCTACCGCGAAATCGAGGAGAAGTGGGGCGACGTGGTCTGCCACGACGGCAAAACCGGTCGCCAACTGGTGGCGTCCTTGCCGGCCGACTCACCCGTCGTCGCTCACTTGCATCCCGAGCGTCGTTGGCCCGTCGGTGCCGTCGAAGCACGTATCACGGAGCTTGACCCTTCCAGGCGCGCCCATACCAGTCGTGTTCCAATAGGGTTTTGCGGGGACCGCCGCCCCTTCTTCGCGCACAGTCAAGGTGCCGTGGATCAGGGTCGGCAGGAGTTGTCTCTTTCCGACGGCTGTGGGCGAGAGGAGTGGAAACTACGGATTGCCAGTCGCAACCAGCCGTACTTGTATTCCCATCGAAACATCAGCCGTCTGAGCGTGCGGGGCCATTTGATGCTGTTGTCGCTTGGGTACCGCTCGGTGGCCATCGATACGTTGGCCGACGACGGGCCTCGCATCCTCTGGGACCAGACGATGACCAATCTGATCGAGCCGGCCCTCACCGTTGGGGGACCTGCCGTACATTTGTTCAATGCGCAGTGGGCACAGCCGATGTTCCTTCACGGTCTTTCCCACTCCCGCTACGCACACAGTCTGTATGCCCCTGATGCTTTCACGGAAGACTACGTCTGCCATCACAGTCTCCGGCGGTGTGTCGCACTCGATCCGCTCTCCGGCAAGACGCTCTGGAGTCGCCGCCACCTGCCGCCGAGATGCCTCGTTTTTGGTGATCACCAGCGGGTGTTCCTGGTTCCGGAGAACCAGACCAAGGCGACCGTACTGCGCGCAAGTGACGGTCACCGGCTGTCCGGGACCCGAACCGTTCCACGCCAGCACGAGTGGATTGCGACGCTGGGATGCAACATACTTCGGTGGCGTGCCGCGTTCGCCAGCCGCCGGCTGGAACTCTTCGATCCTTGGGAGCAAAAAGTGCTTTGGGGGCCGCACTCGTTCTCGGGCGGAGCCAAACTGTATCTGGTCGACGGGGCGATCGGTGTCATGGAACCGGGCGGACGTTTCGTCGTGTTCGCGCTGCCCGACGGCCGGAAGCGAGTCGACGTCAAACTCGATCCGGAACCCCAATTGCAGGAGATCGTTCTGTTCGATTGGGGTTCGGGATACACCTTGGTCACCAGTGCTCGCTTACGGTCACCACGGAGAAACCAGGCTTCTTGGAACCCACTTCACGGCGTCGTATCGAGGATGATCCGGAAGGGGCGGGTTTATGCGTTCGACTCCTCGGGCAGCCGGCTTTGGCCCGATTATCCCAAAGGGGTCGAGGTCGAAAACCAACAGCTTGTGTTGACGCAGCCGGCTTGGTTGCCCGTCTTGACCTTTGCCAGCCAGAGATACGACCGGCGGGGTCCTCGCAACGTTCAATGTGTCACGTCCGTCTTGATGATCGACAAACGCAACGGACAGAAAGTCGTTGACAAGAACTATCGTGCCCAGACTATCCCTTTCAGACTCACCGGTGATCCCGAAGCGAAGACCGTGGAGTTTGCCATGCAGAAGCAGAACCTCAAGCTGACCTTTACCGACAGGCCGGTTGGGCCCCGTGAAAAGGCGAAGCCCCAGACGGCCGGCGGCAAGCCCCGCGACGATGGAAAAAACTCGAAAACGCTGGATGCCATACTCAAAGCGATGAAGAAGGCGGCCGGAGGATGACAAGCCCCAAAGTTGTGTCGACGTTTCTTGCGTTGCTGGTGTTCTGGCCGGCCACGACTGCCTGTGCCGTGGCTGCCGACAAGGACGTCGCGCGCCGCCGGGCGATCCATCGCGGACTCGAGTGGCTGGCCAGGAATCAGTCGCGTTCGGGACATTGGACCGGACGCGACGGCCGCTATCCGACGGCCATCACCGCCTTGGCGGGCACGGCCTTGTTGTGCGAAGGCTCGACCACGACCCAGGGAAAATACGCCCCCCAGATCCGCCGCACGGTCGATTACCTTGTCAGGCGCAGTCGTTCCAACGGCCTGATCGGCGATCCGGCTCGCGATGATCGATACACCTATGGCCACGGTTTCTCCATGCTCTTTCTTTCCCAAGTGCTGGGCGAAGAAGAGGACACCGACCGGCGGCAGAAGCTCGTCGACGTGCTCTCGCGGGCCGTCGTCTTCACCGGCGAGGCCCAAACCAAGGCCGGCGGTTGGGGCTACGTCAGCGCCAAGGACGGAAACGATTTTGACGAGGGATCGACCACGATTACCCAGGTCCAGGGGCTCCGTGGTTGTCGCAATGCCGGGATCCCGGTCCCGGGAGAAATCATCGACAAAGCGATTGCCTATATTCGTAAGTGTACGGGGCCCGACGGCGGAGTCTACTACAGCTCGAAGCATCGCAGCGGAGGCCGGCCGGCTATCACGGCGGCGGCCGTCGCCTGCCTGTTCAATGCGGGCCAGTACGACGACGAATACGTCCCGAAACAGCTCGCGTTCTGTAAGAAACATCTCTACAAAGTCGCCGGCAGAAACTTCGGACATTGGCACTATACCCACTACTACTATTCCCAGGTGCTCTACCGCGAAGGCGGCAAGGAGTGGAAGGACTATCGTGACCCGCTCTATGCACAGATCCTTTCCAAAGGCAACCCCGATGGGTCCTGGCCCCAAGACTCGATCGGAAGCGTCTATACCACAGCCATCAACCTGACCATCCTGCAACTGGAAAAGGGAGCTTTGCCGATTTATCAGCGCTAGCAACTTGCAATGGAGCGTTGTAGTGCCAACAAGCCCCTGACAACACCGAGGTAACCAACGATGAGAGAAGAAGGATTGACACCCAAGGATTCCGCAGCCATTGAGCAACTCCAAGCCGCGCGCCAGAAGATCGTCGATCAGTTGGCTCAGGTGATCGTCGGCCAGACCGAGGTCATCGAAGAGCTTCTCATCTCGCTGTTCAGCCGCGGGCATTGTCTCCTGGAAGGCGTGCCCGGACTGGCGAAGACGCTCATGATCAGCACGCTGAGTCAGGCTCTCGACCTTTCCTTCAGCCGCATCCAATTCACGCCCGATCTGATGCCGGCCGACATTACGGGCACGGAGATCATCGAGGAGAATCGAACCACCGGCGGCCGTGAGTTTCGCTTTTTCGAGGGGCCGCTGTTTGCCAACTGCGTGCTGGCCGACGAAGTGAACCGGACGCCTCCGAAGACGCAAGCCGCCCTGTTGGAGGCGATGCAGGAGCATCACGTCACGGTGGGACGCATTCAACACACGCTGCCCGACCCGTTCTTCGTGCTTGCCACACAGAATCCGATCGAGCAGGAGGGCACCTACCCCTTGCCCGAGGCCCAACAAGATCGGTTCATGTTCAAGGTCTTTGTCAAATACCCGAATTTCCAAGAGGAATTCGAGGTCGCCCGGCGAACCACGACCACACTGGACCAGGATGTCGGGCCGGTCCTCTCGGCCGCCGAGATCATCGACTTGCAGCGGATCGTGCGTGAGGTGCCCGTTAGCGATCACGTGATCCGCTACGCGCTGGCCGTGGTGCGTATAACTCGCGCCCGGGAGCCGGGCGTGCCCGACTGGATCGGCCAGCAGATCGCCTGGGGTGCCGGCCCGCGCGCCGTGCAGTTCCTGATTCTCGGTGGCAAGGCCCGCGCGCTGTTGTCCGGCCGGACCCACGTCACGTGTGAAGATATCCGGTATTTGGCCAAGCCCGTGCTGCGCCACCGCCTCGTGTTGAGCTTCACGGCCGAAAGCGAGGGCATCACGGCCGACGACATGGTCGAGAGGATTCTGGCCATGACTCCCAGCAAGGAGGATGAACTTACCCGAGATCCGAGGTTCGTCAAGATCTTCGCCTCCTAACCTGAGTAGGTCATCCTGAGCGTAGCGAAGGATCTCGATTGTCCAAGGAGATTCTTCGCTACGCTCAGAATGACCATGCCGGGTCTCAATAGAACTTGAAACTACTGAACCTGATTATTCACGAATGTCTCGGTTCACGGAACTCTGCCCGTCTTCGCTGTCCCAATCGCTTCAACAAGACACGCCTCCATGAGCGACGCCCATCGATTCCTCGACCCCGAAGCCATCAAGCGAATCGCGCGCCTCGAGCTGCGCGCGCGTCACGTCGTCGAGGGGTTTCTCTCCGGAATGCACCGCAGCCCGTATTTCGGCCATTCGGTCGAGTTCCTGCAGCATCGGGAGTACACCTGGGGTGACGACATCCGCGACGTCGACTGGAAAGTCTGGGCCAAACAGGACCGGTTCTACGTCAAGCAATACGAGGAAGACACGAACCTCCGCGCCACGTTGTTGGTCGACGCTTCGGCCAGCATGGGGTACGGGTCGGGACCGCTCGGCAAATTCGAGTACGGTGCCACGATCGCCGCGTCGCTGGCCTACTTGATCCTGCGACAGCAAGACGCCGTCGGTTGCGTCACGTTCGACGAAGACATACGCGTGACCGTTCCTCAGCGGACCAAGCGCAACCACATCGATTCGATCGTTCAAGCACTCGACGCCAGCCGGCCCGAGCAAAAGACCGATCTCGGCGAAATCCTCCGTCGCGCCGCCGAGGCGTATCCCAGACGCGGCCTTATGATTCTGATCTCCGACTTGCTGGTCGATCGCCAGGGGTTGTTCAAAGGGCTCCGGCTGCTTCGAAGCCGCGGCCACGATGTCTTGGTCTTCCACGTGATGGATGACGACGAGTTGGACTTCCCGTTTGGCGGTCCCACGCGATTCGAGGGGCTCGAAAGCGACCAGCGGCTCAACTGCAATCCCCGGGCGCTGCGCGAAGGCTACCTGGCCGCCTTGCAGGTTTTTCTCGAAGAGGTCCGCCGCGGCTGCGTTGGGCATAACGTCGATTACACCTTGCTGCGAACCAGCCAACCCTTGGATGCCGTGCTGGCGGCCTATCTGAGCAACCGTCTGGCCGTACACCAGAGGAAGTGAGAAGTAAGAAGGAAGAAGTAGGGTGCGTGCTTGCACGCACCAGAATCCGCTACAACAAGTTGCCGTTCACCATTTGACCATCCATGCCCACGTTTCTCCATGCACCGCTGCTCTGGGGACTGCTCCTGGCGGGCGTGCCCGTGTTGATCCATCTGATCAACATGATGCGCCACCGCCGAGTCGAGTGGGCGGCCATGGAGTTTCTCCTGGTGAGTCAGAAGAAGAACCGCACGTGGGTTCTTCTGAAGCAACTGCTGCTACTGGCGATGCGGATGTTGGCCGTTGCGATGGTCGTGCTGGCCGTCGCCCAGCCGTTGTTGCAGGACGAGCTTGGAACGTTGCTCGGCGGCAGCAAGACCCATCACATCGTCTTGTTGGACGACAGCTTCTCGATGTCCGACCGCCGCAACGGCGCCAGCATCATGAATCAGGCCAAGGACGTCGTGGAGCGCATCGCAGCTATGGCTGCCGGTCGTGTCGAACCGGGGACCTTCACGCTGTTGCGGTTCTCCCGTGCGGGTGGAACTGGCCGACAAAATCAATGGGACATGTGCCGGGAGCAAGCCGGTGGCGATTTTCTCAACCGGCTCCGAGAAATGGTCAAGACGATGGGGCCCTCGCAGACCGCGGCCGGCCCGACCGACGCGATCCGGGCAATCGGCCGGCTGTTGGACGAGAATGAGGACGAAAATCGTGTCGTGTACCTGGTCTCTGATTTTCGCCGAAAGGAGTGGGACCGGCCCGAGGCGCTCAAGTCGCAATTATCCAAGCTCCCCTCTAGAAACGTGGCCCTGCACCTGATCGACTGCGTGGAGAAGGCCCGAGCGAATCTGGCCATCACGCGCCTGGAGCCGAGCTCAGGCACGCGAGCCGCCGGTGTCTCCATGTTCATGGAAATCGAGGTCCACAACTTCGGCACGTCGACCGCGCACGACGTGTCGGTGATTCTCGAAGAGGACGGCCATGCACGGCCAGCGGCGAAGATCCGAGAGATTCCACCGCGCAACGCCGTCACGGAGCGATTCGAGGTCAGCTTTGCCGCCGCAGGCGGGCATCGCGTGATCGCTCGGTTGGACAGCGATCCGATCAACGTTGACAATTGTCGTTATGCCGTTGTCGACGTGCCGCTGGAAGTGCCCGTGCTGATCGTCGATGGATCGGTCGACGCGCAAGGGGCCCTGTTTCTCTCGTCGGCGCTGGCGCCCGGGGGCGCGGTTCGGACGGGCATACAGCCTCGAGTGGAGACGCCCCGTTTTCTCAGCACGGGTTCCTTGGATTCGTATCATGTGGTCTACCTGACCGACGTTGAGCATCTTGATGAGTCGGCCGTCGCGGCGCTGGAGCGCTACGTGGCCGACGGAGGTGGGCTGGCCTTCTTCATGGGGCCACGTTGCCGCGCCGGCTTCCTCAACGAGGCTCTTTGGCGAAAGGGACAAGGTTTGCTGCCGGTCCCGGTGGCCGGCGAGAGTGAGTTGTTCGTCGACCGGTTGGACAAGGTGCCCGACGTCGAGGTGACCGATCATCCCGTGTTTCGGATCTTCGGCGGCAAGGACAATAGCTTCCTGGCAACGATCAAGGTGAGTCGCTATTTCGCCGCGCCTGAGCGTTGGAAGCCGGATACGGACTCGGCTGCCCGGGTGATCGCCCGATTGCGCGGCGGCGCGCCGCTGGCCGTCGAGCGTTCTTTTGGAAAGGGGCGTCTGGTGGTATGGCTCACCACGGCTGCGCCGATCTGGAACAACGCCGGTGCCAACCCGAGTTTCCCCGTACTGATTCAAGAGATGCAAGCCTATTTGGCTCGCCGTCCCACGGCCGGCATCTCGCCGCCGCTCGGCGCGCCTTTGGAGCTGACTTTCCACCCGGACCGATACAAGGCAAGAGTGGGTTTCTTGACGCCCCACGAAGAAAGTCCCGAAGCGACGCCCCGCGATGCACAGCCGGCTGGCGACGGTCTGCTGCGCGTCCGTTTCACCGAAACCGACACGGCCGGGTTCTACGAGGCGCGACTCCTTTCGACGACAGGCAGCGTCGAGCCTCGTTGCTACGCGTTGAATGTTGACGCCCGCGAGGGCGATCTGGCCCGGCTCGATGCCTCGCAATTAGCCGGGCGATTGGACACCGTCCAGTACACCTACCACCGGGCCGACGCCTTTGAGCTCGGTCAGGAAGATCTGGCCGGTTATAACCTGGGCGACGCCCTGCTCTACGTGCTTGTGCTTCTGCTGATCGCCGAGCAGCTTCTGGCACGCTCGTGCTCGTATCATCCGCCGCGAACCGGCAAGACGGCCTTACCGAGCTTGGGAGGTGCGTCATGACGGTCTTCTCGACGTTGCTGGCCGACGCCGTGACTCGAACGGTCTTCGAGTGGGGCCGTATCCAGTCCAACTCCGACTGGATTTTGCCGGTGGCCGTTGCGCTGGCCGTCATGCTGCTGGTGCGCGTCATCTACCGGAGAGACGCCCAGGAACTGAAGCCCGTACTGGCGTGGACCTTGACGCTGCTGCGGACCCTGGTCGTGTTCGCACTCTTGTTGCTCTATCTGCAACCGCAATGGCGAACCGAACAAGAACGGACGGTCAACTCTCGCGCGCTGGTCCTGGTGGACAACAGTCTTAGCATGGGGTTTGCCGACGGCTCGACGGACACGGTGACCCGCGCCCGTCAGGTTGTCGAGTCGTTCGAGAAATCAAAGATCGTCCAGCGGCTCCGCGCAAAACACGACGTCAGCGTGTTTCGCTTCGGCGAAAAGCTCGAACCGCTGCTTACCCTCGATCGGCTCGTCGAACGGGGTGGGCAAGAAATGGGGCCTGCCGAAGCAAGCCCGGGCGAAGCGGCGGATCCGTCGTTGTCGGAAAAGGTTGCAGAAGAACCGTCCGAGACGATCGATTGGAAAAAGGCACTGGTTCCGGTCGCCATGCAAACCCGCCTTGGCGAGGCGCTCGGCCAATTGATTGACCAGCATCGCGACGCACCCCTTTCCGGTATCATTCTGATCACCGACGGCCGACAGAACGCGGGCATGGCGCCCAAGGCAGCCCTCGGCGCGGCACGCCAGGCCAAAATCCCCATCTTTCCCGTCGGCGTTGGCTCCAACCGTCGGCCCGCCAACCTCCGTGTGAGCGACTTCGTGGTGCCGGCGCGAGCCTATCCGGGCGACCAGTATTCGGTGACCGGCTATCTTCAGGCGCAGCGCATGGCCGGCCAGGTCGTTACCGTCGAGCTGCTGGCCAAGACGGCCGACGCCGGCGCGCCGACCCCGGGCGACGGTGATCTCGTCGAGAGTCGTGAAGTGATTCTCGGCGAGGACGGTGAAGTCTTGCCCGTGCGATTCGCGCTTTCACCCAACGAGCCGGGCCGACAGACGCTCATCCTGAAAGTGGATACACCGGCGGCCGACTCCAATCCGGCCGACAACCGCCGCGAGGCAGACGTGGAGATCATCGATCGAAAAAACCGCGTGTTGTTGCTGGCCGGCGGACCGATGCGGGAATATCGCTTCCTGCGCAACCTGTTGCACCGCGACGAGTCCGTGTTGGTCGACGTGTTGCTCCAGACAGGCCGAGTCGGTATTTCGCAAGAGGCCAACCGGCTGTTGGACGACTTTCCCGCCACGCGGGAAGAGATGTACGAGTACGACTGTGTCATTGCGCTGGACCCCGACTGGCAGATGTTCAGTGACGAGCAGGTCGCCTTGCTGGAAGATTGGGTCGCCGAACAAGGTGGGGGCCTGATTGTCGGGGCTGGAGCGGTCAACATGGGCAATCCGATCAGCGGTTGGATTCAGGACGATCGTATGGCCAAGATCCGCTCGCTCTACCCGGTTGTCTTCCAACGCCGTTTTGCCACCGACACGAGCAGCTACGCGTCCAGCGATCCCTGGCCGTTGGATTTTACCCGCGAAGGGCTCGAAGCCGAATTCCTTTGGCTCTCCGACGACGAGTCCGGCAGCCAACAGGCCTGGGCCGCTTTCCCGGGCGTGTACAGTTTTTACCCTGTCGAAGGCCCCAAGCCCGGCGCGACCGTGCTGGCTCGTTTTTCCGATCCGCACGTCGGCTCGGGCGACCGGCGGCCGGTCTACGCCACCATCCAGTTCTACGGCTCGGGGCGTGTGCTGTATCTGGGGAGCACCGAATTCTGGCGGCTGCGCATGGTCGACGAGACGTACTTCGAAACACTTTACACGAAACTGTTGCGCCACCTGTCACAGGGCCGCCTGTTGCGGGATTCGAGTCGCGGCGTCCTGCTGGTGGATCGCGATCGTTACACGCTGGGCGGCATGGTCGAGGTTCGAGTACAATTGACCGATGCCCGATCGGAGCCGCTTGCAGCGCAAAGCATTGCCATGCAGGTGTTCGGGCCCGGCGGCGCGGTTCGGACTGTCGCGCTGCGTGCCGATCCTAGTCGTGTCGGAACGTTTGCCGGTCGTTTCACCGTGCTCGAAGAAGGCGTCTGGCGGCTCGAACTGCCCGTTCCCGAGAGCGACGACCTGCGACTGTCGCGCCGTGTGCAGGTCAAGATGCCCGACCTGGAACGTGAGAATCCCGAGCGGAACGACGAGCTGTTGGCCAAGATCGCCAGGAAAACCGGCGGCCGCTACTACGTGGGCGTCGAGGCTGCTCTGGCGAGCCGCGGTGCGGATGGCGTGATTGCTCAACTGAAAGATCGCACGAAGACCATTATTCTGACGGCCGCGCCCAGCCGGCTCTGGCAGGAGAACTGGCTCCGTTGGCTCATG
>CAZWWC010000023.1:10337-23560 GCA_964637625.1 uncultured Planctomycetaceae bacterium | reverse complement strand
CAGCCGGTTCCTCGACATGGTGGCGTTGGCGGCGTTGGAGCACATGCGGTTCACCACGCGCCATCACATCGAGGGAGCCTATAGCGGTCGCCACCAGTCGCGCCAGCAAGGCGGCGTGGGTGAGTTCGTCGACTTCCGCGAGTATTCCGGCAGCGAGGACCTGCGGCGTCTCGATTGGAAGGTGCTCGCCCGAACCGACAAGGCGTTCGTCCGGCTCTACCAGGACGAAACCAATCTGCTGTGCACCTTGGCGATCGACGCCAGCGGCTCGATGCGCTTCGGTGGCCGGAACTCCGGCAGCACCGTCGGCGCCAAGCTCGAGTACGTTCAGTATCTGGCCACCGCGCTGAGCCACGTGATCAACCGGGGACAGGACCAGGTCGGGTTGGCTGTGCTGGGCCGGGCCCTGCGCGAAACGCTCCCACCCGGCGGAACGATGTCGCACGTGGGCCATCTGCAGCAACTCGTCGAGGATCTCACGACCGAGCCGGCCACCGAGATGGCCGAGGGCCTGCGCAATCTCTTCGAGCAATCGAGCCGGCGCGGCGTCTTGCTGTTGATGAGCGACTTTCTGATGGACGACCTGGAAGATACCTTCGCCGCACTGCGACTCTTCCGGCATCGCAATTGGGAGGTCGTCGCCCTGCACATCGTTCATCCGGACGAAGAACGGTTGCCCGCGGGAACAGCCTATCGCTTCGAGGGCCTGGAGAACGAGGGGCGGGTCGATTGTTCGCCCGCCGAGATCGCCGCGGCCTACGAGCGGCGTTTCTCGACCCATCTGGCCACCGTCCGGCAACTGGCGTTGGCCGACGGTTGTGACTACCGGCGCGTTTCGACCGCCGTACCCTATCTGCAAATCCTTGGCAGTTTTCTGGTGGAGCGTTCGGGATGACGTTTCTACACCCCTGGGCAATCTGGATGGGCGTGGCGGCCGCTTCGGTGCCGATCGTGGTCCACCTCCTGACCAGGCCGCGTCCGATGCGACTGCCGCTCTCCACGTTGCGTTTCGTCCGCGAGGTGGTCCGCCAGCGCCGCAGTCGCAGCCGGCTGCGCGACCTGCTGATATTGATCTTGCGCACCGCGGCGATTCTCCTGCTGGCTGCGGCAATCGCCCGACCACAATGGGGTCGCCGACCGCTGGTCTCCGATGCGTACGCCGGGGAGGCCGTCCGCGTAGTCCTGCTCGACGTGAGTCAGAGCATGGCCGCGACCGAGGGCAGCATCGAGGTGATGGAGCGTGCCCGTCCCATGGCGGCCGACTACCTGAAATACCGCTTGGGCTTGAAGGCCAACTTGATCCTGGCCGGCGCCAAGCCGCGCGCCGTCTTCGAGCAGCCCTCGACCAATTTTGGCGCCCTGCGCGATGGACTTTCGGCCTGCCGGGCTCTGCCCCAGCGAATCGACGTCCGTCGCGCACTGAACCTGGCCGCGAAAATGCTCGCGCCAAGCTCGAAAGAAGACCGGCGCCGCCGCGAACTGGTCATCGTCAGCGACTTCCAGCGGTCGAACTGGGCCAGCGCCGACTTCTCACTGCTTCCCAAGGAAACGAAGATCCAACTCGAATCGGTCGCGCCCGGCGAGCCGCCGCCGAACGTGGCCATCGCCCGGGTCGCCGCGGCGGTGCTGGGCACGGGCGAAAAAGGCGTGCAACTGGAGGTCGACGTCACCAACGACACGCCGTCGACCAGGAAGGTCACCGCCGAGGTGACCCTGGCCGAGGCAACCTACCGGCTCTCGGGCACCTGCCCGGCGCGGCGCAAGACGACGCTCACCGCCCAGCTCGACCTGCGGGGTTTGGGATGGCAATACGGCGAGGCCCGGCTGGTCGGGATCGACGACGCCTTGGCGGCCGATGACGCGCGGCCGCTGGTCGTACAGATTCCTCCCAAGCCCGTCTATGCCCTCATAACACGGCAATCGCCCACGCGACGACCTTCGTCGAGCCATTTTCTCGAATGTGCCCTGGTGCCGGACAAGCGGCTGAAGGAAAAAGCTTCCGCCAAGGTGATCCGGATTGCCTCCATCGCACTGGACCACCTTTCGTTGGCGCCTGCCCGCTTGATCGTGCTCGATCACCCGGGCAAACTCAGCGACGAGGCCGTCAACCTGTTGGCCGGGCTGTTGCGGCGCGGCCGTCCGGTCCTCTACGTGGCCAGCGAGGCGGTCGACGCGACCAACTTGCGGCGGTTGGCCGAAGCGGTGGGCACGGGCCTGCGGATGCCGGTCGAGTTCAGCCCGGCGCGATCGGGCCAATTGCGGCGCAATCTGTTCCTGACATCCGTTCGCGGCAATCAGCAGCCGTTTGGCGTCTTCGGCGACAGTCTTCCGGCGATTACCGGCTCTTTGCGCTTTGCCGGCGGATTGAATTCCCGGCGGGCGGAAGGCGCTCTGGTCGACGACGTCCTGGCCACGTTCAACGACGACTCGGCCGCGCTGCTGCTGAGCAGCTCGGACGCGGGAACGCTGGCCGTGCTGAACGCCGACCTGGGAACCTCGACCTTGCCTCGCACGCCCGTCTTCGTGCCGCTGCTGGATGCGTTGATCGACCGGATGCTCCAGTCCGGCGACCCGGACAACTCAGCCGAGTGCGGTGAGCCACTGGTGGTCAGCCTGCCGCCCGAGGGAGTCACCGCGGCCGAGTTAAAGGTGGTTGGCCCGACGCACAGCTCGGCCGACGCCGCAGCGGAGGCGCCACGGGGTGAATTGCGCGACCAGTGCGCGGCGGTCGTCTGGCATTGGGAGTCGCCCGACCGGCCGGGCGCCTATCGTATCCAACGGGCCGACCAGGTCGTCTGCTGCGTGCCGGTGGTCATCCCGGCCGAGGAGAGTCGGCTAGAGAGTCTTTCCGAGAACGTGTTGACGCAACGTCTGGCCGGCGGACGTGAGGTCTACTATCGCGGCACCGACGCGCCCGGCCCACGCCGCGATCAATCGTGGGTCTACTTCGCCGTGGCATGCGTGCTTTGTCTTTTTGGAGAGGTGATTACTCTGTTGGTCTTCAAGACGTAATGGAAAGCCGTAGGGTGGGCATCGCCCACCAGGATTTGCTGGAAACATTAAACAGAATCGCGGTGGGCAGTGCCCACCCTACGATGCTTGACAAAACCCTATGAGCGTGGAACCTCACATCCCGTTGGCCCTTTGGGTGTCGTTGACGCTCGGCGCGATCGTCTTGCTGGGCTCCTACGCAGCCACGGGGCGACGGCGTCTGCCCCGAGGACGATGGTGCGGAATCATCACGCTGATGGCCGTCGCCGTGGCCATTCCCCTGGTCGTCTTGCTCAATCCCATTCGCGTCGAGCCGGTTCCTCCGCCGGCCGGCAAGCCGCTGTTGACGGTCCTGGTCGACCGCTCGGCCAGCATGGCCACCACTGACGCGGGTGCCACTGGCGCGGGTGCCACTGGCGTCTCGCCAGTGCAGCACGGGCAAGATGCCCGTGGCACCCCGGCCGACGGTACCCCTCGTTACAACGAAGCGTGTCGGATCGCCTCGCTCGTGGCCGGATCCTTGAAGGATCGCTACGAGGTCGAGGTCGTCTCCTTCGCCGAGCAGACCGCGCCAAGCTCGCCCGAGGCCTTGAAAAGCGAGACACCCAGCGGCACCGCGACCGATCTTGCGGCGGCCTTGGAAGAGGTCCTGGTCGACCGGCCCCAGGGCCAGGCCGTGTTGCTGCTCACCGACGGTGTGCACAACGCGGGCGGCGCCTCGACGCGGCTTCGCCAGGCGGTGGCCCGAGCCAAGGCGATGGCCGTTGCGGTCTTCGCCAAGACGACCGGCGGCGCCTCGGGCGTCGACGATCTGTCCGTCTCGCTCAACCTGCCCCAGGAGTTGGCCTTCATCGGACAGCGCGTCCCGGTCGTCGTTCGGCTCAGACAACGGGGAGTGGCGGCCACCGCGACCAGGCTCTCGTTGTGGCTCGACGGCAAGCAGCTCCAGCAGCGCCAGGTGCAACTCGCACCCGACGCAGCCGTCCAGGCCGTGTTCCACGTGGCCCAGGATGCAACCGGGCTTTACCGGTATGAAGTCCGTGCCGAAGCGCTGCCGAAGGAAGCCACCGCCGTGAACAACACGACCACGCTGCTTCTGCGCGTCATCGACGAGCCGATCCGCGTACTGCTGCTGGAGGGCAAACCCTACTGGGACACGAAGTTTCTGATCCGCACCCTGTCGATGGACAAGTCGATCGAGCTGACCAGCCTGGTCCGCATGGCCGAAGGGCGGCTGCTGCGACGGACGATTTCCCATACGAGCCCATCGCGCGAAGAGAAGCCGCCCAAGAAATCAGCCAAAGAAGAAGCCTCTGAGGCAAAGCGGCTTGATCGTTGGGCCATCTGCCCCAACGCCGAGCAGCAACTCGGCAGCGCTGAAGCGCTCGGGACGTTCCAGATCGTCGTTCTCGGGCGCGACGCCGACGTGTTCCTGACCGACGACGTATTGATTCGGCTGAAGAAATGGCTCGTCGAAGGCGAAGGCTCGCTGGTCTGTTTCCGCGGTCCGCCGTCTTCCCAGATCAACCAGCGACTGGGCGAGCTGATGCCGGTCCGCTGGACGCCGTCGCGCGAATCGCGGTTTCGGGTCGAGATGTCCGAGGCGGGCAAGGCCTTGCGATGGCTCTCCGGCACCGAGGGTGACATCGAGCTGGCCAACCTGCCCTCGTTGGCTACCGTTGCCCGAGCGGAGCGACCCAAGCCGCTGGCCGTCGTCCTGGCAACCGCCGTCGGCCGGGGTGCCAAAGAGCCGGTGCCCGTGATCTGCTATCAGCCCGTCGGCAACGGCCGCGTTGTGGTGATCGAAGGCGCCGGCATGTGGCGTTGGGCCTTCCTGCCCGCCCAGTACGAACAGCACGACGAGTCCTATGGCGTCCTTTGGCGGAGCCTCGTGCGGTGGCTCGTCTCGGGCGCCGGGCTGCTGCCGTCGCAGCAGTTCGCGCTGAGAACCGACAAAGTGACTTTCAGCACGGCCGAGATCGTGACGGCCAACCTGCTGGCCAGCGCCGAGCGATCGGGCGGGCCGCCGGTGGTCAAGCTGACCGGCAAGACGCTGAAGCAGCCACGGCTGCTTAGTGCCACCCCCGTGGGCAACTACCCCGGCCAATTCCGCGTCGTGTTCGGACGCCTGGCCGAGGGGACCTATCAGGCGCAGGTCGTCGGGAGCACCGACGCCTCGGCCACCACGGCCTTCGACGTCCGTGGGAATCTGACCGAGCGGCTTGACGTTGCCGCCAAGCCGGATGTGCTGGGCTGGATCGCCCGGCGCAGCGGCGGGGCGATGCTCGAAGACGGTGATCCCGATCGGCTCGCACGGTGTTTCGAAGAACACCTGCAGCAGAGCCGACCGCAACGCAGCTCGCGCGTCGGGCTCTGGGACCGCTGGTGGGTGTTGCTCGGTGCGTTTGGGCTCTGGGGTGTCGCCTGGGGACTTCGACGAACCTCTGGATTGATTTAAGGAACAAACCGATGGAAAACTCGTCCTTGCAATCACGCATTCGCGCGGTACGTGCCCGACTGTTGATCATCGGCACGGCGGCCGCCGGTTGCTGGGGATTGGCGCTGGCGTTGGTGGTCGTTCTGGCCGGCGTCTGGCTCGATCTGCTCTGGGAGCTGCCGGCGGCGCTGCGCTTTGGCGCGTTGGGAGTAGCCGGAGTGGCCGGACTCGGACTCTCGATCGGCCTGGCCGCAGCCGCCGCTCTGGCGGCGGGGGCCGTGGCCGTTGCGCGAAAGCTCGATCGGGCGGCCCACTACGGCGGCGACATCCTCACCGGATGGGAGTTGGAGAGCATGGCGGTCAAGGGTGAAAACCTCACCGCGGCTCAATCCCGCCAGCCCGAGGTGACCGAGGAGCTTTCCAGGATGGCCGTTGCGCATGCCGTGCGGCTGGCCGAGAAGGTGCCGACGGCCAGAGCAGCCCCGGTCCGTCCGTTGAAGCGATCGCTCGTCGGGCTTGCGCTGCTGCTAGTGTTGGTCGGCGGCCTGGTGGTCGGCCTGCCTGAGCTGGCCCGGACCGAGTGGAACCGGTTTCGCAACCCGACCGACGACGTGCCGCCTTTTTCGCTGGTCCGCTTCGAGGTCACCCCGGGCGACGCCGAGGTGCTTTATGGCGGAGACCTCGACATCTCGGCCTCGGTGACCGGCACGGCGGTCGAGCAGGTCGAATTGGTCCTGGTCCGCGACGACGCCGAAGAGGTCCTGCCCATGTTCCGCGAGCAGGACGGACGCTGGCGAACCGTCCTGTCGCGGATCACCGCGGAGGCGGACTACTTCCTTCGCGCGCACAGCGCGCGCTCGCGGCGGTATTCAATCCGGGTGATCACCGTGCCGCGGATCGAGGACGTCCGTGTGCGGATCACGCCGCCGGCCTACACGCGCGGGGCCCCTTACGAAGGCCCCCTGCCGCGAGAGGGTATCGCCGGGCTGCCGGGCACCAGGGTCGAGATCCGTGTCCGAAGCAATCGGCCGCTCTCCGGCGGGGAGCTCGTCGTGGTCGGCGGGCGCGCCGTCGGGCAGAACGATTCCGCGGCCGCCACTTCGGCCGAAGGACCCGTCCGGCTCGACATGACGCCCGTCGGCTCCGAGAAGGAGAACGTCGTCGGCCGGTTCGCCGTCACCGGCGACGGGAAGTTCGAGCTGCGCGTCACCGACGTCGCCGGGCAGAACTCGCAAGAGTCGTTTGCCGGGACGATCACCTGCTTGCCCGACGAGCGGCCGTTTGTCCGGTTGTTGCAGCCGGAGCCGATGTCGTTGGCCACGTCGACGGTGGAGTTGCCGGTCGAAATCGCCGCCGAAGATGACTACGGGATCTCGCGCGTGCAGTTGTATCGCAGCCTGAACGACTCGCGGCCGTTGCCGGCCGAGATACCGATCGGCTCGCGCCCGACCGACAACGTCGACGAGCTGGTGACCTTGCCGCTTCAAGCGTTCGGTCTTGAGCCGGGCGACGTGATCAAGTTGTTCGCGCGCGTCGAAGACAACGATCCGGCCGGCGCGAAAGGGGCCGAAAGCACGGTGGTCACCGTGCGAATCATCTCGCAGGAGGAGTTCGAGCGAATGATCCAGGCCCGCGAGGGAATCGACGTCCTGCTGTCGAAATACCAGGAGGCGCAGCGGCGGATGGAATCGTTGGCCGACAAGATCCAAAAGGCACAGAAAGCACTCGACGCCTCGCCGCCCGGCGACGAACAAGCCGAAAAGCTCCGCAAGAAGATGGAGAAGTTGCTCGATCAGTTGAAAGAAGAATCGAAGGCCCTCAAGAAGCTGAGCGAACATCGGCTGCCGGTCGATCTCGACGAGAACCTCTCGCCCAAGATCGGCGAGATGGCCGAGATGACCGAAGAAATGGCCAAGGAACTTGAGAAGCTGTTGAAAGAATCGTCGCTCAACCGCGAGCAGATCAAGCGGCAACTGGAGAAGATGGCCAAGCGACTGAATCAGGAGAAACAGGAGTACGAAGAACAGGTCTCCGAACCGCTCGAACACCTGGCCGTCGTGTTCCCGCTCATGGTCGACCAGCAGCGATTCGTGATGCTCGTGCTCCGCCAGGACGACCTGGCCGAGCGGCTGGCTTCGCTCAAGGACCGCGACGGCGAGGATGATCCGTCGCTGAAGGCGCGCTTTCGTGACCTGGAGGAAGAGCAGCGGCAGATCCGCACCGACCTGGAAGACCTGCTCTCGGACATCGACGAACACGCCGCCAAGCTGCCCGACGAGCAGCAATTCGACGAGCTGCGCCAATCGGCGACCGATTTTGTCAACGACCTGAGGGCGAGCCGCGCCGAAGAGGCCATGACCGAGGCCGAGGCCGGACTGGCCGACTTCTCCGGCGTCGTCGGATACGAAAAGGCCAAAGAGGCGGCCGAGATCCTCCATCAGTTCCTCAAAGAGTGCGAAGGCGGCATGGGTCAGTGCGCCGGCGATTGTCTCCGGTTCCAGCCGATGCTCTGCAAAGGGATGGGCAATTCGCCCGCCCAACTGATGGCCATGATGGGCCTGGGCGGCGGGTCGGGCATGAATGGCATGGGAGCCGGCATGGGTGGATTCAGCGCCCAGCGCGGCGGCTGGGGCGTCTATGGCGGTCTGCCCGGTATGATGGAGGCCCTTGGCAACATGGGCCAGGGAAGATCCGACGCCAAGAGCCGCCGAGGCCGCTCGCGGTTCTCCAGCGGACGCAGCCGCTGGCAGGAGGACGTGCTCGTCGATGAATTCGAAAACGACAACGCCTCGGGCATCGGCCAGGGAGCGATTCCGGCCGGTTCGCGCCGACGCGTCGGCCAGTATTTTCAACGCGTCACCGAAGAGGCGACCGATCCGTCGGGCCATTGAAACGAGGGAACCACAGATCCCGGCGCGCCGGGACAGATGGACACAGATGAGGGGTAGGGTGCGTGCTGGCACGCACCGATTGATGTGACAAATATGGTGCGTGCGAGCACGCACCCTACTTGATGAGTTTCCACGGAGAGAAATGATCATGCATTATCGTATTTGGAGTGTTCTTGTCGTGACGGTCGTGGCGGCCTCGGCTGCGTTGGCCGCGGCGGATACCAAGACCAACGCCGACAAGAAAAAGAACGACCAGGCCAAGTCGAAGAAAACGGCGGCCGACGACACGCGGATTGTCCGCGACGCGAAGCAGATCGGCGGAGAGCCCGACGGAATCGTCCAGGTCGCCAACCTGGTCTACGCCGGGACGAAGAGCAGCCGTTGTTTCTCCGACCATTTTCTGGTTCGAGCCGAGAAGGAGTCGGCCATCTCCACCAGCCGCCGCTTCCACGCGGTCAAGTTGGGTAGCGACGATATCTTCGAGTTTCCCTTGCTGATTATGACCGGCGAAGGATCGTTCAGGCTCTCCGATCGCGAGCGACAGAACCTTCGCCGCTACGTCGAGCACGGTGGTTTGCTGTTGGCCTCGGCCGGTTGTTCCTCGACCGAGTGGGGCCGCTCGTTTCGGCGCGAGATGGTAACGATCTTCCCAAAACATCGGCCGAAGCCGATCGACATGAGCCACCCCATCTTTCATACCGTCTATGAAATCAAGAAGCTGACCGCTTCCCACGGCAAACCGCGTCCGCTGTTGGGGGTGAGCCTCGGGGGCCGCTTGGGTGTGGTCTATTCGCCCGACGGACTCAACGACACCGGACACACGCAGGGTTGTTGCTGCTGCGGTGGAAACGAACTGAAGAACGCGGAACTGATCAACGTGAACATCCTGGCCTATACGCTGACGTACTGATGCCATAGTGCAGGGTCGTTTGTTGTGAGTGTTTAGCGGGCGGGCTTGCCCGCCGTTGCGTCAGGAATACCGACAGGCTCAACCACGGCCACGGCGGGCAAGCCCGCCCGCTAAACGTCTAAACCGACTATCCCACGAACTCTGCCGAGTATGACAATTCTGTTCGATATATCCCAATACGTTCTTGGTTTCGCTCTGGCCATGATCTTCCTCATCGGGCTTACCGTGACGATCGGCTGCCGCGGCCGTTCGGACTGCTCGGCCGCCGATGCCGCGCCGCTGGTGGTCGTGGCCAGCGGCGACACCTCGGGCTGGATCGTGCCGTGTGGGTGCGCGTCGAATCAGTCCGGAGGACTGCCGCGGCGCGGCACTTGCGTCAAGCGGCTGGCCCGGGCGGGCGACGTGTTGCTGGTCGACGTCGGCGGGGCGCCCGCCGGGATCTCGCCCTACGATCGGCTCAAGTTCGAGGCCATCGCCAAGGGCGAAGTCGCCATGGGCATCGCCGCGCACAACGTCGGGGCCGCCGAAGCCGCGCTGGGAGCCGATTGCCTCGGCGAAGTGGCACGGCGACTCAAGCTGCCGTTGATTTCGGCCAACGTTCGCGACCGCCAGGGCAAGCGGCTGGCCGAGCCGCTGCGCATGGTCGACGTGGCCGCCGGGCGCGTTGCCGTGATCGGCGTGCTCGATCCTCGGTATGCCACCGATCAGATCGAAGTCACGCCGCCGCACCAGGCCGTGCTTGATACGATCGAAACGATCCCGGGCCCGTGCGATGCGATCGTTGTGCTGGCTTATCTGCCGGAAGACGCCTTGCGACGTTTTGCGGAAACGTTGCCCGAGGTCGACCTGGTCGTCGGCGGTCCGACCGGGCAGCCGATTCCGCCGCTGCGGAGCGGCCCGACGCTGCTGGCCTCGGCGACTAACCAAGGCAAATTCCTGGCCGTCTTTTCCGAAGCCGCCGCCAAGAACGCCGGGAAGTTCACCGGGCGGATCGTCGAGCTGGACGAATCGTTCGAGGACGATCCGGCCCAATTGGACAATCTGAAGCAGTTTTACGAGTTGCTTGCCCGGCGCGATTTTCGGCCCGGCGAGACGTCGTTCGTCTCGTCGCTTCCCGAGGGCTTGCCCAAGGGGTTCGCCGTGGCCGGGAGCAAGCGGTGCGCCGAGTGCCACGAAGAAGAGTACGACGCCTGGCAAGACTCGAAACACCGGCACGCCTGGGACTCCCTGACCAAACAAGGTGCCCACGTCAATCCGGATTGCCAGCGTTGCCACGTGACGGGCTACGGGCTGCCCGACGGGTTTGCCTCGTTGGCCACCCGCGGTACACGAGTCAACGTCGGTTGCGAGAGCTGCCACGGCCCTTCGAAGGCCCACTGCGACGACGACAAGGTTCACACGCCGCATTATGCCGGGGCCAAGAACCACTGCCAGGGGTGCCACGACCGCGAGAACAGTCCCGAGTTCTCGCTGGACACGTACTGGCCCAAGATTCGTCACGGCGAGGAGGAACCTGGTTCCTCCTCCGCCGACGAGCCTGCAAAGGAGTCGCCATGATGTCCTCTTCAAAGAACCATGATAAAGGGTGCCTGGGCCATAACGCAGTGGTGGCCCAGAGAACCAGGACCCTGGGCCACCGCTGGCGCTATGGCCCAGCCACCCGAGGGTTTTTGACGTTCGCCTGCGTGGCGTTGCTACTGTCGGTCGGCGTCTCGCGCGCGACCGAGCCGCCGACCGTCGCACCCCGGATCAATTGGGAGGCGGTCGATGTCGAGGCGATCCAGACGGTTGAGCCTTACCTGCCGGGCCTTGTTGTGTCGCCGGATCGGAAGACGGCCGGCAAAGACACGACTACCGTCGCCCGGGGCGCCGACGGCAAGCTCCTCTGGATGACCGATCTCGACGCGGCGCACCGTCGTGCCCAGGCCCAGCGGAAGCCCGTCCTGGTACGCCTGCTGGCCCAGTGGTGTCCGACGTGCCGGGCGCTGCGGAAAACGATGGACGAGGATACCGTGCAGACCGAGCTGGCCCGCTGGACGTTGGTCCACGTCGACGTGACCTCGGGCCCGAGCGACGTCCGAGAGTTGCAAGCCGGGGGAATTCCGGCGCTGCTGGTTCGGACGGCCGCCGGACGGCCGATTGCTTCGCACGTGGGTGGACGGACGGCCGAACAGTTCACCGACTGGCTCAGAACGCATTACGAAGCGGCCCTGGCTCGACCCGACAACGTCCTGCTCAGGACCGACGCGCCCAGTTTGTCGGACGTGGTTCGCCTGGTGAAGCAGTTTAACGATCGCGACACGGCGGTCCGCCAGGCGGCGATCCGCCGGTTGGTGCCCTATCCCGAGGTGGCGCGGCGGGCCGTGGTCAAGGCGTTTCATGAAGGTCGGCTGTCGTCGCGATTGGCGGCGATTGAGGTGCTTCGACGGTGGAAGGCCCCGGTCGGAAACACGGACCCGTGGCAACCGAACACGCTCAGCCGCGAGGCTCTGGCCCGGCTCGACGAATGGGTCGACGAATCGACGAAGACCGATCACTCGGCCGACAGCGCCGGTGAAGCCGATAAGACGGACGAGGCGACTCCGGAGCCGAAACCGCTTTCCGACGAGGAGTTGACCGAGGCCCGTGCCGAGATCGATCGACTTCTGCGGGGAACCGACTTCGAGGCCTTGGCCGCGGCCGCCCGGTTGGCCACGGTCGGCCGGGCCCTCTTGCCCGAGGTCACGGAGCGACTGGCCAAGGCCGAAACCGACCACGACTTGCGGCGGTTGCGGATGCTCCGATATCGGTTGTTGGCCAGCGACACGCTCGCGCTGCGTTGGCCGGGCGGATTGCTGCGCCTGGCCGACACCGATCCGGGCCGGCGCCAGAAGGCCGCCGAGGAGTTGGTCAAACGGGCAACCGCCGCCGATGCATCCCTCCTGCTGACGCTCTTCAGCGACACCGATCCGATGGTCCGCGAGATCGGGCTTCGCGGGCTTCAGGACGTCGGAGGCGCCGAAGCGACCGCCGCGCTGGTCGATCTGCTTTCCGATCCCGAGCCGAACGTCCGGGCGGCCGTCCTCAAAATGCTCGAAGAGAAGCCTCAAGCCCGCATGGTGGCGAAGGTCGCCGAGTATCTCGAAACGGAGAAGGACGCCGATCTCATCGTGCATGCGGTTCGGGTCTTGCGTGTTTCGAAAAGCAAAGCCGCCGTGAAGAGCCTCTTGCCGCTGCTGGAGCATGAAGTGTGGCAGGTACGGGCCGAAGCTGCGGCGGCCATTGGCGCGCTGGTCCGTTCGCTGTCCAGCGCGGAGAAGGCCCGGGTTTACGCCGCGCTCGTCGAGTTGCTCCGCGACACCGACGCCTTTGTGGTCAGCCGGGCCGTCGAAAGCCTCTCCAGCGCGGATCTGGTCGTGGCCGTCGATCCGATGATCGACGCGGCCCAGCGCCATCCCGAGTTGGCCTCTTCGATCATGCAAACGCTTACGCGCAGGAGCAAGATGCGAGCCAGGGCGCTGCCGAAACTTCGCAGGATGTTCAAGCACGAGGATCCGCGGATTCGGGCCGCCGCCATCTCCGGGCTCGCCGCGTCGATGCCTTCGGCAATGGACAAGGAAGTGCTGGCCGCGCTGGACGACTCCAGCCGCGAAGTCCGGATTGCGGCGGCCCGATTGCTCTTCAGCCTGCTCGAGCGGAACCGCCAAGCGGCATACAAGCGAATCCAGGCCCAAAAGCGAGCCCCGCCTCCGGTTCGTATGAAGGCTACCGGGACGGTGACCATCACAAGACACCGGACGCCGACGCTCATGGAATCGCTTGCCAAGGTGGCGGGCGGCCTGGTTCGAGACGAGAACAAGACGAAGAGAGTCTACGTGATCCATCCCGGGAAGTTGGCTGTGGACAAACCTTCGGGCAAGACGCCCGCTAGAAAGCCTAGCGACGACGATCCTTTCGCCGATGATGCCCCTTCGGTCGACACGGCCGAGCCGCCGAAGCCTGAGCCCAAGAAGCC
>CAZWWC010000023.1:6897-10237 GCA_964637625.1 uncultured Planctomycetaceae bacterium | reverse complement strand
GGAGAAGAAGCAGGACAAGCCGGATCCTTACGAAATGTGGCTGGCGGAGTTCTACGCGGGCAAGCATCGACCGGCCTGGGCTGCCGAAGCAAAAAGACCCCTTTTGAAGATGCTCCGCTCGGACGACCCAAGGGAAAAAATGACCGCGGCGATGGTCTTGATCCCGTTGGGCCAGCTCGACCAGACGTTGCCCGTCGTCGGCGAGTTGCCACAGGCCCATCCCGAACTGTATGGATCGGCCGCCGGGATGCTGCCGTGGCTGGTTTGGGAAAAGCGGCTGGAGTTGTTCAGCAAGCTCTTCGAGATGGCCGACGGCCCGGAACAATACACACCCTTGATCGTGGGCCTGACCGGCATGGGCGGTCGTCGAACCACCAACCTGATCTGGAATCTGCTCGGCAAGGAGAAGCTGCCTAAGGACCTGATTGCCCGTTTGCAGCACGGGCTGAGCAAAGCCTACCTGGGCGATCGATACTATGCTCCCACCCGAGCAAGCCTTTCGGCCAAGCGGGCGGTGAAGCGCGATGCAAGATACTGGGCCGCGGCCGGCAACGAGGTCCAACGCATCATGGCCTTGGGGCTCTTGGCGGGCGTAGCGCCCGACCAAGCGGTCAAGATCGCTCGCCGGACGGTGGACGACAAATCGTTGGCGGCCGACCATCGGCGCGATGCTTTTCGCATATTGCTTTGGGCATCTCACAATCAGAGCAAGGCGGCGGCGGTCAAGAACGCGGTCGACGCCTTGGCCGACGACGAGGTGTTGCGCCGGATCGCCCTGGCGTATCTGGTCGACGACCTCGACAGCCTTCGCATGAGCAGCGCGGGCTACCCCTTGAGCTACAGCATGCACATCTACCATGGCTTCACCTCCGGCAAACCGATCATCCCGAAGGCGCCGGGGGGCCTCAAACGCGAGCACGTCCGCCCGCTGTTGGAGGACAAGGATCCCAAGACGGCCGCCTACGCGGGCTATCTGTTGGCCCTGATGGGACAGCCCGAGGGATTGCCCCCGCTGATGGACTACTGGCGCTCGCTCGGCCGTCGCGATTGGGATGATAACCGGCTGGTGGTTCGGGCCGTCGCCGTGTTGAACGACTCGACAAAGGTCGCCGAACTCCGCAAAATCTATGGGGAAACCGATAGCTGGCGGAAGCGAGAGCTCTATTGGACGATTCGTATCATGACCGGTCCGGAGATCTATGCGCTGCGTAAACAAATGCGAGACGAAGTCGGAATGAGAAACCTCCAGTGACCGATAAGCCTTTTTTTGGTTCTGTTGAAAACGTGCCAAGAAGGTGGCTGGGGCATAGCGAAGCGCTGCCCCAGATGGCCACAAACTGGGGCTTCGCTACGCTCAGCCGCCAGCCACCCCTTGTGCAAACCTCGGTTTTCAACAGAGCCACAACAGGAGAAAAGCTATGTCCTTTCGTGTGTTGAAACTTGCGTGTGTTGTGTTTCTTCTGGTAACGTTGACGCCGGCCGTCGTGTGCGCCCAATTCAGCAGCTCGATGATGCGGACGTTCGGTTCCGGCGTGGCCAACGACGCGGTCACCTCGGTCGGCACCGTGTCGGTCAAAATCAAACCGGAAAGGCTGCGCATGTACGTGCAGTTGGTCGGTAAGGGCAAGACGCTCAAAGATGCGCTGGACAGCCTGGAGAATCACCGTGAAGCCGCGCTGCTCCAACTCGAAGCGTTGAAAGTCGACAAGGACTCGATCTCGCTGGGCACGCCGACCGTCGCCGCCCAGTCGCAGCAGCAACAACTCGAGATGATGGTCCGGGCTCGGATGGGAATGGGGGCGTCGAAGGCCGTGAAAAAAGGTCCCAGGGTGTATCAAGTCAACGTGTCGCTGACGGCCGAGTGGCCCTTGCCCAGTGATAAGCCCGACGAATTACTCCTCTTCGTCGACAACCTGACCGAGAAAATCAAGAAGGTGGACTTGTCTGGGGAGAAAGACACCAGAGAACTGTCGCCCGAGGAGCAGGAGCTTCTCGAAGAAATGGAAGGGGCAGTGACCAGTTATTCCGGACGAAGCGACCAGGTCCAGGTGGGCAAGCCCTATTTTGTCTACGTCGGCACCATCTCCGGCGATCAGCGCAACAAGGCGATGCGCGAGGCGTTTGTCAAGGCAAAAAAGAACGCCGAAGAACTCGCACTGGCGGCCAAGGTAAGGCTCGGACCGCTCACTGGGCTCAGTGGAGGCGGCTCGGGCTCCAGTAACCGCTATGGCAACTACGGACCCTACGGCAATTCCTACCAGATCCGGAACTACCTCCAACAGATGATGCGAGGTCAAGCAGGCGAGGACGAAACCAGCGAAAACGAAGTCATCGGCTACACGCCGGGCGTGCTCTCCTATCAGATTGCCGTCGTCGCTACGTTCAAGCTTGCGGAATAAAGCGAGTTACGGATTAGGACGTTTCTCTGACCAACCGGTGACGGTCAATGACAGTGTGCCACTGCTTCGCGAGAAGCAGTGCCGTCAGAAGTCCTTAGCACTGCTTGCCCGAGGGCAAGCAGTGGCACACGATGGTGAGACACGTGCTCTAGCAGGAACTTCGCCCTCCCCAGGCGGCGTCAATCGGCCGGTTTGCCGCCAAGATTGCGAATGATCTTCGCAACGACCTCTGATTCGTTCATCTCGACGGCCACTTCCATGTTGTGACGCCAGGCCGGCACGCGCCGCCGGTCGAAGACGGTCATGCCCGAGGTCAACTCGCCCATCGTCTCCACGTCGGCCGCCATCTCTTGAAACGTGAACAGCTCGGGATACACTGCCGCCACCAGGGTGATGGAGTCGTGGACGTGGATCCCTTCGAGCCCGAAACGTTGGCGATACGCGCGGAAGGCCGGTGGAAGGATCTTGTGAAGCAATTTGCCCGCCTTGGTCGATTCGTCGGGCAGCCGGTTGAAAAGATCGTAGCTGAGAATGATCTTGTTGGTCACGTCCAGCGGAACCAGCGTCTTGGTCGAGGGCGACCGGAACACGGCCTCGGCCGCCTCGGGATCGCAGTAGATGTTGAATTCGGCCGCCGGCGTGATGTTGCCCGGCCCACTGATCGTCCCGCCGCTGATCACGATTTGGCCGGCCAACGAGGACAGCTCGGGATCTCGCTGGAAGACGCGAGCGATGTTGGTCAAGGGCCCCAGTGCGATGATGGTCACCGCGTTGGGACTGGAACGAACGGCGTCGGAGATGACTTTCTCGGACGGGTGCCGGGCGCGGAGTTCGGCCACCTGGAGGTCGGTTCCTCCCAAACCGTCGGTGCCGTGCAAATACCGTCCGTCGACCGGCAGGCGGTGGTCCGGCGCCGAGGCCGCGCCGATTCGCGGCCATCG
>CAZWWC010000023.1:0-6797 GCA_964637625.1 uncultured Planctomycetaceae bacterium | reverse complement strand
CCCCTTCCCGCGTCGGGCGATTGTAGAGATCGCATCCTGCAGCGGCAAGAGCAGTGGCGCGTCTCCCCGATGTAGGCAGAGGAAACATGCCACCAGAAAGGGGACGACCTCAAGCCAAAGAGACCATGTTCGCGGGCATTCGTCCAGAAAACAGCCGCAAGAACAACCCGATGGGCCCATATTAACGCCTCCGACGGAGTGGTTTTCGCGAGCCTGGGTGTCGTAACTGACTCAAGGTGCTACAATAAGGTGCTCGTCATGACACCCCAAAGAGGTCATTGGAAGCATGATCGGACCCACTGTCGATCTCGTCGAGCAAGGCCAGAACCTGTCGGTGGACCAGATGGCCGAGACGATCGGCATCATCATGGACGGGAAATCGACCGAGGACCAGATCTCTCGGCTGTTGGTTGGGCTTCACAAAAAAGGCGAGTCGGTCGAGGAAATTGCCGGCGCCGCATTGGCCATGCGACGTCACATGACGCCGATCCACACCACGCGCCAAGACGTCGTCGACGTGGTCGGCACCGGCGGTGACGCTTCCCGGACGTTCAACATCAGTACGGCCGCCGCGCTGGTCACCGCGGCCACGGGTGTGCCCGTGGCCAAACACGGCAATCGCGCCATGACCAGCCGGAGTGGGTCGGCGGATGTCTTGGCGGAGCTGGGGGTCAACATCGAGGCCGACGTCCCGGTGGTCGAGGCCTGTCTGGACGAATTGGGGATTTGCTTCTGCTTCGCCCCGCTACTGCACAAGGCGATGAAGCACGTCTCGCACGTCCGCAAGAAGCTGGGCACACCGACGATTTTCAACATTCTTGGTCCGTTGGCCAACCCCGCCGGCGCTCCGCTGCAACTATTGGGCGTGTCCAGCCCCGAGTTGATGCCGTTGCTGGCCGAATCCCTGTCGTTGTTGGGGACGAAACGAGCACTCGTGGTCCATGGGTCCGGTGGGCTCGACGAGGTCTCGCTGGCCGGCACGACCGAGGTGATCGAGATCCAAGGGGATCACCGCCGTGGCTTGCAGTGGAATCCCGAGGATTTCGGGATGGAAGCGATCAAATTGGACGAGCTACGGGTGGACGGACCGGCACAGAGCGCCCAGCGGATCCGTACGGTCTTGCAAGGGCGTGAGGGCCCGGCCACGGATATCGTGGTCGCCAACGCGGCGGCGGCTTTGTGGTTGGCCGGGCGCGGCCCGACCGTGGGTGCCTGTGTGCCGCTGGCCAGCGAAGCAATCCAAAGCGGTGCGGCGGCCGACCTTCTGGCACGCCTGGCGGAGCGTACCTCGAACGCTCCCTCGTCGAGTAGCTGAACCGCCGGGCCTCTTACCTACCCCGCAGCCAACGGTCCGTTGCGGGGTGCCATGGGCAGCTTGTCTGCCCTTGTCCCAACAGTGGCGGACAAGCCGCCACTGGAACAAATTGCATGAACCGGTTATGACCTAAGTGGGACTGCCCTGGGAAGTTACATCTGGGTAGCACCGATTCTCTGAATCGGTGTCGCGCAAGCGACGAGAGGTCTCTGGAGTCAAGTTAGCCGGCACCTCTTGTGCCTTCGGCACCCAGGTTCAAGAACCTGGGCCACCCACTGATGTTGCATCAGAACGGTTCTATCCCGTGCCCTCACAATCAGTTACACACAAAACGCTTGATGCAATTTGTGTGAGCGTCAAGTTTGTGGGTAACAACAAGGGCGTTGCCCTGGGCTGGGAGAACTTGGGCCCCTTCGGGGCCGGAAATCGCACGTAACGAAGCCGGATCGTTCCGGGAGCGCCCACTGCACATTTTCCACCCACAATCGTGACGCTCAGACATGCAATTTGTTGCACTGGCACCCAACTCAGCATCTGCCGTGCGACAGACCAGAGGCGGCCAACGGTCCGTTGCGATAGTCGGAATCCGTATCCCAAGGGCCAGCAAGCGTTTAGCACACCGCGGCCGCACACAATTCGTCTTGTTCGCTGCGACCGCGGCGGCTACAATGCCCCCGATCCTCACCCGGTGGCCGGCGGCGCCGGCCGCCAATAACAGGCCACCCACTCAAGCATTCGCGCAGTCCGGAATCACCTCATGGCCGCGGAAAGGATGCCGTCGGCAGAGCCCTCGCTGTTGGCCGGGCCGTTGGCCTGGCTGACTCGCAAGGTATTGCGCTATCCGGTTGCCGTGGTTGCCGTGGCGATCACGCTGGTGGTCGTGGCGATGACGCTGACGGGCAGTCGGCTTGGCTTTCGCACGAGTCGGCTGGACCTGCTCGATCCGCAATGCAGCCACAACCGTCTTTGGATCGACTACATCGACGAATTCGGCGACCAAGACGACGCGGTGGTGGTCGTCCAAGGCAATAGTCGTCAGCAGGTCGTGCCCGTCTTGGAAGAACTCTCCTCCGAGCTGATCCACGAGGATCGGCTGTTCCACGCCGTGTTGCACGAAGTGGATCTGTCGAAGATCCGCAGTAAGGGGCTCTACTACCTGAAGCCGAAGCAGTTGCGCCAGATCGAACCTTTTCTCGACGAGGTCCGGCCGATTGTCGACGGGCGCTGGTCGCGGCTGAACGTGAGCAACATGATCGACGAGTTGTGTCTTCAACTACACGACTCCCGTCTTGCCTGTCGGCACACGGCCATCATGGGCACGATGGACCGTCTTTCGCACGGGCTGGTGACGACCCTGACGCAACCGGACCACTACTGCTCGCCGTGGCCCGACATGCCCGAGACGTTCGAGGCGCTCAGCGAGCCGGGTTCGACCTATTTCCTGATCAACGAGGGGCGTTGGGGTCTGATTCTGCTGCGTCTGGCCATCGACAAGGACCGCGACACGTTTGCCCCCGGCAGCGAGGCGATCAACGCGTTGCGTGAACTCACGGCCCAGGCTGAGCGACGTCATCCCGAAGTGAAGATCGGACTGACGGGGCTCCCCATTCTGGAAAACGACGAGATGCGATCGAGCCAGACGGCCATGATCCGAGCGAGTCTTTTGTCGTTGGTGGGCGTTGCGTGCCTCTTCGTAGCCGGCTTCGGCGGCATACGCCATCCGATGATGACCGTCTTCGCACTTCTGTTGGCCATGGCCTGGTCGTTCGGCTACGTCACGTTGGCCGTCGGTCACTTGAACATCCTGAGTGTCGCGTTCGCGGTGATTCTCATCGGGCTGGGGATCGACTTCGGCGTGCACTACGTGGCCCGCTATCTGCAGGAACGAAGATCGATCCACCGCAGCGACGAAGCGCTCGTGGAAACGGCCGCCAGGGTCGGACCCGGCATCGTCACGGGCGCGGTGACCACGGCGATTGCCTTCTTCATGGCGGGATTCACCGAGTTCACCGGCGTGGCCGAGTTGGGAGTGATCGCCGGCGGCGGGATCTTGCTCTGTTGCGTGGCCGCGTTGGTCGTGTTGCCGGCGCTGATCCACTTGAGCGACTCGCGCCGGCCGCATGCGATCTTGCCCACCCCGCTGGAAGTCCACGGCTGGATCCGACCCCTGTTGGCCCGACCGAGGCTAGCGTTGCTTATCACCGTGACCGGCACGATCATGATGGCACTGGGCATTGCGCGGCTGCGTTACGATCACAACCTGCTCAATTTGCAGGCCAAGGGTCTTGAAAGTGTCGAGCTTGAACGGGCATTGCTGAAGAGGTCGGATCAAAGTGCATGGTTTGCCCTGTCGATTGCCGATAGCCGCGAAGGACTCCTGGCACGCAAAAGAGCGTTTCTCCAGCAGGAGTCGATCGAACGCGTGGAAGACATTTCGATGTATCTGCCGCTGGATTACGAGCGGAAGCGGCCGATCATTGAGCGGATCCGGCAGCGTCTTGAAGACTTGCCCGAGCGACCCCCCGAAATCCCGGTCGATCCGCCGGCCCAGTTAGGCCAGGCGTTGGCCCGCGCGCGGGTGCTCATCGGCAACGGCCCTCGGGCCCAGAAGATCCATCGTCAACTGGAGGATGCTCGCGACGCGCTGCGCGGCCTGACACAACACGAGTGCTACTTGCGGCTGCGTCAGTTCCAGCACGGCATGGCCGGTGACCTGCTCAGCCGATTGTTCAAGCTTCGCGGGGTGGCCAACCCCGAGCCCCCCAAACTCGAAGACCTCCCAGAGAGCCTGGTGACCCGGCTGGTGGGCCAGAATCGGGATCGCTTCGTCGGCCAGAATCGGCATCGCTATCTCATGAAGATCTACAGCAAGGCGAATATCTGGAACATGGAGGCCATGCAGCAGTTCGTTCGGGAGGTCCGCCAAGTCGATCCGAGGGCCACCGGCAACCCGCTGCAAACCTACGAAGCCTCGCGCCAGATGAAGGCCAGCTACGAGAACGCGGCCTGGTACGCGCTGGGGGCGATTGTCGTGGTTCTGTTGTTCGACTTCGGCAGTCTTCGCTACGTGCTGCTGGCCATGCTGCCCTTGGGAGCGGGGATGGTTCAACTGTTCGGCATTCTGGGCCTGTTGGACATCCCGCTGAATCCGGCCAACATGATCGTGCTGCCGCTGATCCTGGGCATCGGGATCGACGACGGCGTACACGTCGTCCACGATTTCCGATGCCAGCGCGGCCCTTATCGCATGAGCCCCTCGACCGCCAGTGCCGTGCTGATTACCTCGCTGACCACCATCGTCGGATTCGGCAGCCTGATGATCGCCAGCCATCAGGGGTTGCAAAGCCTGGGCCGCGTATTGACGATCGGCGTGAGCTGTTGTCTGTTCACGTCGCTGGTGATGTTGCCGGCGTTGTTGAGTTGGGCGACTCGGCACCGCACGGAGACAGCAACCGCACCCACCCGGAGCGAGAGCCGCACGCTCGCCGGCCACGGCCCCCATCGATACCTGGCGGCCGATCACCCGGGCACAAGCCCCCACGCCGTACCCGGAATCACCCGGCGCGATTCGGTCGACAGCACCAAGAGCCGCTGAGCCGGACAGCGCGACGGCCGTTGCAGCTCGCTTTCCGAGCCCATGAGCGAGCCAAAGCGAAACCAGCCCCTCGGGAGGACGCGTCTTTTCGGGCGGAAATCCCCCCGTTATGGCGTCCCGTGCGACGGGTCGAAGCGTACGTTGAAGGCCGCCGGGCCGATTCGGTGCTCTTTTCAGGCATCGCTGGGCCGGGTAGACTTAAGGGTTCGGTTGCCCAGCGAGCCAAAATACGCCATTGAGGGGGCTCTTCGACAACGAGTTATCCAAGCAGAAGCAGAATTTGACGGGAGCAAATCAACATGGCCAAGCCGGGTCGGAAGATCAAAAAAGCCAACCATGGAAAGCGGCCTGCCAGCAGCAAATCACGCAAGGAGAAGCGGCAGCGCGTGAAGACCTGATGTGGCCTTGGCCGAGGGAGACGCTTCCGGCAGGCGTCTCCCGGCGCCGATTTCACCGGGCGAACCATTTTGCGACTCGTCGCGAAGGAGTGAGACGTGGCCAAGAAATCGCTTATCCTCGATCACTCTGAATACGATCTGGCGAACCTCGTCGCCGACATCGAAGAAATTGGCCGCTACAACCCGCAACGGTACGAAATGGTCCAATTGACGGCGATCTGTTACGAAGACACCAAGAACTGCATCTGCGTGGGCTACAAGGATCTGGGACCGGACGAGTTCTGGGTCCGCGGCCACATGCCCGGCATCCCGATCATGCCCGGCGTGATCATGTGCGAAGCCGCCGCCCAGGTGGCCGGCTATTTTGCTCTGAAGCACAAACTCATGGACGCCAAAATGATCGGCTACGGCGGGCTCGATGAAGTCCGTTTCCGTGGCGTGGTCCAGCCGGGCGATCGGTTCGTCATCGTCGTCCGACTGCTCAAGGTCCGACGCATGATGCTCACCAGCGACTTCCAGTGTTTTGTCGACAAAAACCTGGTCTGCGAAGGGATCCTCAAAGGAGTCTCGCTCCCGGTCGACGAACTCATGGCGGAACCGTCCTGAGCAAGCAAAGAAACGTCTGCTCCGGGCGCCACCGGCTGAAGCGTCAACCAGTGCTCCTCCTATTTAGCCTTGCATAGCCAATGAACGGCGGGCGACCAACGGAAGCCCGGTTTCAAGGCATTTGGCCATGAACAGCCGTCCAATGAAAATGCAAACATCAATAATAGCCGTGGGCGGAAGTCCATGGCCTAAGCCCGGCCGTGCCCCAGAAATACCGCACGATACGATCAAGCCTCCCGCACCATGTTTTTGCCCTTTCACGACGACAACCCCACGCGGCGCACGGCCTACGTGACTTATGCGCTGATCGCGGTGAACGTCGTTTGCCTTCTTTGGTACCGATCCTTGCCGGGCCCGGAAGGCAGAACCGTCATGCTGGACCGCGGTTTCGTCCCGGCGCCGGAGCGTATGGTAGTCACGCTGCATCGCGGCTTCGTCCCGGCGCGGATTACCAATCTCGCTGCCGACCGGCCGGTGCTCGTTGACAACGTAGGTTTCCTCCCCGACCGATTCGGTAATCCTTGGCCGATCCGCCCGATCCAACTGCCCGCGGATCGAAACGAAATCCTGTTGTCGCTCGTGACGTGCATGTTCCTCCACGCCGGCTGGATCCACCTGCTAGGCAACATGTGGTTTCTATGGCTTTTTGGCAACAACGTCGAGGACCGGTTAGGCCACGTGGCATTTCTCCTGTTCTACCTGGTTGGAGGGCTGCTGGGCTCCGGCTGCCACTGGCTGATCGATCCCGACAGCACGGCCTCGGTCATCGGGGCCTCCGGCGCGGTGGCCGCCGTGCTGGGCGCCTACGCCATCACGTGGCCCTGGGCGCGCGTCCACACGCTCGTCTTCCTGGTGATCTTTATCACCATCATCGATCTGCCCG
>CAZWWC010000022.1:15039-23790 GCA_964637625.1 uncultured Planctomycetaceae bacterium | reverse complement strand
ATCAAGGCGGTGCACCAAGCCGGCGCGCGTTTTGATCCTGGCCACTACTGGGAGGATACTCGCTTCAAGAACGGGCCACTGGTGGATTCGAGATTCCTCGTCGATAGGGTCGGCCCGCGTTATCGGCGGATCAGCCATTTGTCAGTAACCACCAGCAGAGCTGGCGGCTTGAGCATCGAGTCAGCTTTCCCCGTCCTTGGTGGGGGTGGGCGCAATGCTGCTTGCTGGGTCGTTGGGTGGCGTCGCCGCAGGGAAGACTGCCTATGGGCCCTTGCGCCGGCCTTGGCGATTCTGCCTCGGTGTCGACGATACAAAACGCCGCCTGATTTGCACTACAGTCAAACAGGATGGTTGACAAGTTTGGTGTCTGATGTCTACAATCAATCTGGATTGGTGTGCGAACATCCGCATTTCACATTGGTGGTGCGGCAACGAAGGATGCCCCAAGAGATGGGCTCCCGTCGGCTGTTCTAAAGCCATGCATGAGGCGGGGGTCAGAACACTCGGTGTGATGGCCCATGGGCTGGCGGCCCCACATCTTTCTTTTCCGACACTGCGATCTTTCTACCGATCTACGGGAGGTACGACAAATGAGATGCTCTGCAGCGGTAACCTCGGTGATTCTGGCGGCGGTGTTGCCGCTCGTCCTTGCGGCAACGTCTCAGGCCGTGCTCATCGGCTTGTGGCGCTTTGACGAAGGGGGCGGTACCGATGTAGCGGACTGCTCGGGGAACGGGCTCGACGGGGAACTACTTCGGCAGGACACGTTAACGGACTTTCCGGATTGGATCGCCGGACACACGGGCTCAGGAGGCGGTGACTACTGCCTTCGTTTCGGGGTTGGTGGTGCGCGGAATATGATGTCCGCACCTTACGTTAACGCCGTGACGGTGCTTCCCAACCCGGTGATGGATAGTCCTTCGGGCTCGAATGCGGTTACCATGGCCGCGTGGATTTCCAGCGAGGAAGTGAGCGAGTCTGCTGAGACTAAGTGGGCACGGGTCTTCCAACGACTGCATTACTTGATGTACATGGACTACTTGCCGTCAGCGACTGAGCCGCCGCTAATCGATTCGTTGGGGATGTCGGTGAACCTGGGCTCAGGCAACGTGGACGTGTATGACCTTACGCAAACGGAAGTGCCCGTTAGCACGAACAGCGCGACGGACCCGGCGTGGACCCACGTGGCCGTGACGTACGACGGAACAGACATCAAGTTGTACGTGAACGCAGTGGAGAAACACAGCGAGAGCCACCCGGGGGTAATTAAGGGAGACTGGTGGACCAATGTCCAAGTTGGCAATACGGACCATCCGGAGATCGGCGATCCTCCGCACGTTTACATCCGTCAGTTCGTTGGGGCTATTGATGATGTGGCCTATTTCGACACGGCGCTGACGCCCACCGAGATCAGCCAGATCATGGGCGGCGATTTCTCGGGATTCGACACGCGGCCGGTCGAAGGCGACCATGCCTATGGAGCCGCTGTCGCGACGCTTCAGCCCACGCATCATTATCGGTTTGGAACCACGGGCGTCGTGGCCCCGGACTCCGGCTTCGGAGCCACCCTCGTGGATGGTGTCCTGCGAAGTGGAGGAGGCGGAGCCGTCCTGGACGCCGAAGGCCCGGGGCCAAGCGACGGACTGTCCGGCTTTGAAGCGTCCCCCGCCAACGGCGCCTTTGGAGCGCAGGACCTGGGAACGCTCTACCTGGGTGACGGAGCGGGTGCGGCCGCCGAGCAGATGACGTTTTCCGGCTGGGTGCAAGTGACTTCGGGAACCGGCACGGTTAAGTGGGATCGTGTTTTCACGAACAGCCAATTAGACAACAACTTCCAACTCGTCATTCACGACGACTACGATGAAGAGACTCCGGAATCGCTGTTCGGACTTTACGTAACAACCGGTGACAGTAGTGGCGAAAACCTGGTCGCGGGGTTCTTGGACAAGAACGTGCTGGATCTCGTCGACGACCAGTGGCACCATCTCTTCGTTGTGCGCGACGGCGATGGGCTTAGTAACTTGACGCTGCTCATCGACGGGGAGGAATTTCCCCTGGCCGCCTCAGCAGAGACGATCGTGAAGGGAATCGATTGGGGTGGGGCTTTTCTTGGCGGTATGGGCGGGTTCGACGAGCAAATGCTCTCCGGGCTAATGGATGAAGTCTCCATTTGGGTCGGCTCAGCGCTGAGTGTGCAGGACGGCCAAGATCTGTACGCAGCGGGTGTCGGCCCCTCGGTGCCGGGCGATGCCAACAACGACGGGAAAGTCAATGATGTCGACCTGGCGATCTTGGCCGACAACTGGGGCCAGGGCAGCGCCAACTGGGGCATGGGTGATTTCGATGGAGACAAGGTGGTCGGCCCTGCCGACGCGTCCATCCTCGCGGCCAATTGGGGCTATGGCGCCAGCGAATCCAATGCCGTGCCCGAGCCCTCCATCCTCGCGCTGCTGGGCATGGGTGCCGCCAGCCTGCTCACCTGCGTCCGCCGAAGAAGACACTAGCCAAATCAAAACGCATCACCCAAAGTGGTTTGTTCCAGGGTCAGTAGTTCCAAATTTGGCTGACTGATATCTCAACAGGTCATCCTGAGCGCAGCGAAGGATCTTGGTTATCCAAGGAGATCCTTCGCTGCGCTCAGGATGACAATGCCGGGGCTCAATGGAATTTGGAACTGTTGAGGGTATCGTACTAGCTGGGGGGCGTAGGGATATCGACTGGCCTTTTTGGCGCTCCCCGCCCCGCGTCGGCGCTACTCAGGGTGATTTAACCTACGGCGGGCGCCTTGACGGTGCCGAGTTGTCCTACTCGCGGGAAGCCTGGAGCCAATGATGTGGTGTGTCATGCACAAGGCCAGCCCAACGAACTTCACGCGATCCGTCGTGCCGGCGGCGGTCTTGATCGTTTTTTCAATGGCCTCGCCCACGTCTGCCGCCGAGACCCTCAAGAGCTACTATGCGCATCCGGCCAGGCAAGATTCCTTCGGGGTGATTGCGCCCTGGAGCGACGGCTGTAACGGTCCGCTGGACGAGAGGCTGAGGATCGCGGTCGAAGTGATGAAGCGCTACCCGTGGGTCGATCGGCCAAAAGCCGTCATGGCCGCACCCGATTTTGTCTACAACTCCCATTGGAGCATCAAACCCGATGGGACGATTGTGATTCCCCCGACCAACGATTGGATGTGTGGCGATTTGAGTCAACGCGCGTGGAGCATCGTGAAGGGCATGACGGACTACTATGCCTACAGCGGCGACCCCATCGCCTTCACCTATATACCTGTCACGGCCGATTACATCCTCGAGTATGCCCAGACGCCGGGTGATGCCGCGTGGCCGGTCTTTCCCATCGCGACGCCCACCAAAGGGAAAGCCTACGGCAGATGCGACCCGACCGCGCGGAATCAGTTGGATCTTTGTGCCGTGCTGGGCACGGAGTTTGTTCGAGCCTATCGCCTGACGGGCGACTCGCGCTACCTCGACGCCGCGAAGCACTGGGGCGATGTTTTTGCCGAGAAATGTCGTTTCGATCCGAACCTTCCGCCTTGGAGCCGATACGTCGATCCCTCGGTCGTCGGCTGGTCGGATGAGTTGACCGGAAGCGTTACGATGATACTCGCGTTTCTCGATGACCTGATCCGTCTTGGCCACACGGGCGAGGACGGGGCCATTGTCCGTGCCCGCGATGCTGGGAGAAAGTACGTTTCGGAGGTGCTCTTGCCGAAATGGCTCGAGAACGACACGTGGGGACGCAACTACTGGGACTGGGACAACCCGGTCATGTGCGGCATCGTCTCGATGTGCGGGGACTACATCATGGCGAACCCCAGGGCGTTTCCGAAATGGAAATTAGACCTCTGCAACGTGCTGACCTTGATTTTCAATCGCAACGGCGCCGATCCGAACTCGAAGGGCAACATGTATCACGGTACGTGGGCTTTTCCGGAGTCGTGCACCTGCTGCGGTACCTCGCTCTCCTACAACCAGTACACGGCGGCTCCGACGCTGCTTCGCTACGGGCACCTGGCCAACGACCGCCGGATCTTCGAGATTGGACGGCGAATGATGATCATGGCTTGCTATGACGCGGACGAAAAAGGGATTGTCAAGGACGGGCTGTTCGGCAAGTCGGTTGCCACCGGCGAGTGGTCGAACCTGGCACATCCCTGGCCCCTTTGCCAGATTATGGAGGCCATGAAATGGACGCCCGCGATCTTTGCCCCGCGGCGCGAGAACCATATCGTCCGAACGACTTCGGTGGTGCAATCGGTCGTCTATGCGAAAGGCCGGATTGAGTACGGAGTTTTTGATGCTCCCCCGAACACGGTCGACGTCTTGCGGCTCTCGTTCCTGCCCGAGCGCGTCGCCGCCGACGGCAACGATCTGCCACGCCTCGCGAAGCTCGATCAAAACGGCTACCGGGCCGAGCCGGTCGACGCGGGTGACTACCTGGTTACCATACGCCACGACGGGACGCGGAACGTCCTGGTCACCGGCCCCGATCCTCAGACGCAGATCGACGACCGCCAACTGGCGCTCTGGGGCGATTGGCAGCAAGCAGACCACCCGGACGCCTGGGAGAAGACTCTGGCGATTTCGGCTCAAGCGGGGGCTTCCCGCACCCTTTCATTCGCGGGCAATCAAGTCCGCGTCATCGGCTCGGTGGACACCGGCGGCGGACGTGCCGATGTGTATCTCGACGGCAAAAAGCAACTGACGCTGATCGACTGCTGGTGCCCGTTGCGAAAGGATCAGCAGGTGCTCTATGCCCGAAGCGGATTGCCGAACGCGAAGCATACGCTGAGAATCGTCGTCTCCGGCGCTGGAAATCCACGTTCGTCAGGCGCGAACGTCTACCTCGACGCCATCCAGTATTCCGACCAAACCGCCGGTTGCGACTGCGGCGCCGGCGGCGGTCCTGCACACGTCCAGCGGATGATCTTCGGTTATCCCCGCAACCGTGACTATATCGACAGCAAAGGGCACCCCTGGCGGCCCGCGACCGAATGGGTCGTCCGCAGCGGTTACGGCAAGGACACGGTCAAGCAGGCCTGGTGGACAGACCGACGAAGCATCCATATCGGCGGCACCAACGACGAAGAACTCTATCGCTACGGCGCCCATGGGCAGCAGTTCTGGGTCAACCTGACCGTGGCGCCGGGCAAGTACTATGTTAAACTCCACTTCGCGAGCACGCCGCTGCATTGGTTTCTCGAAAAGAACGCGCAAGGAGGTCGCATCAGCCGCACCGTGGACGTCGAGATCAACGATAAGCGGGTCCTTCGCCATATGAACATCAGCAAGGAGGCGGGCGGGACATTTCGGGCCCTGACAAAAACGTTCGAGAATGTTTCGCCGGCCAACGGCGCGATAGAAATCCGGCTGAAAGGTTCTGACCAGCAAGGAGCAACACTCCAAGCGATGGAAGTGGGCCCTATGAAGTGAGAGGGAAATTTTGGGATTTCAGTAGTGCCAAATTCCATCGAGACCTGGCATTGTCATTCTGAGCGGTAGCGAAGAATCTCCTTGGACAATCGAGATCCTTCGCTGCGCTCAGGATGACCTGCTGAGGTGTCAGCCAGCCAAACTTGGAACCACTGGATCTGGAGATTTCGCGATTACCTTAGTCGCCGTTACGAGCCTCGATCGTCTTCGGGCTCAACCCCGATGGGAAATGTCAGTCTTCCCATGGAGATGAAACGTCATGGTCACACGTAGGAATCGTCGGCGGTTCGGTGTCATACTGATCTTCGCCGCGTGTCTGTGCGGCTGCGGAAGCGACTTGCGGTTCGACACGGCGACGGTCACCGGAACCGTTACCTACAACGGCAAGCCGCTCGACCACGGCGAAGTGGTCTTCGTGCCCCTGGAGGGCACTCCCGGCCCTCAGGCGGTCGGCACGATTCAGACCGATGGTTCGTTTGAGATGCGGTCCGGTAATGTGCCCGGTGTGGCCGTCGGCAAACACCGTGTCACCGTCCATTGTCGAGGGGAACTTACGCCCGAACAGGCCAAATCGCTTGCCCTGCCCAAGTCGCTCATTCCCGAGAAGTACGGGCTGGCAGACACCACGCCTTTGACCTACGAAGTTGAGGAGGGAAGGGACCATGTGTTTCCGATCAATCTCGAAGATTAGACTTGGTCGCCACGGTTTTACGCTCGTGGAACTCCTCGTGGTGATCGCCATTATCGGCATCCTCATCGCGCTGCTGCTACCGGCCGTTCAGGCCGCGCGGGAAGCGGCACGGCGAATGACCTGCTCGAACAACCTGAAGCAAATATGGACGGCCGTGCTGACCTACGAGAATCAATTCGCGGTCCTTCCCATTTCGTTCTCGCACGTGTCCGTTGAGCGAGGCGAGGAGCCTAACGGCTTGAGTTGGATGGTCGGCATCCTACCGTTCGTCGACCAACAGCCGCTCTACAATACGATCAACTTCGATGGCTCTTGCCCGGCCGGACTGGGAATGTTTCGACCCGAGAACAAGACAGCCCGCGAAACGTTTATCTCAACCTTCCTATGCCCGAGCGATTATAACGCTCGCGAATTACAGGACTACGTATGGGAAGCAACGGCAACGTGGGGTTATTCGGGGATCGTCTGGGCTTCGACCAGCTACGAGGGCGTAATGGGCCCACACAAACCGAGCGGATCCATTTTCAACGGCCTGCCCGACTGCTCAAACTATGCGGTTCATGGCGTGGAGTCGTGCACGGGGCTGTTCTGGGGACACACGTGGATGCAGCCGGTCACCATTGCAAGCATCACCGACGGACTCAGCCAGACGCTCGCCCTGGGCGAGGTCGTTCCGGAGCACAACGACTTCAACGCGTGGGCCTTGGGCAACGGTGCGTTCCGGCGAACCCACAGCCCCATCAACTACCTGGAGCGGATCTTCGATCCCAACAACCCACGCGACGTCGCGTTTGATCGCTGGCGCGACCACGCTTTCGGCAGCCGGCACGAGGATGGGGCCTTCTTCTCTTTTGCCGACGGGCACGTCGTGTTTCTGTCCGAGACCATCGACATGGTAATCTATCATGGGATCTCGACCCGGGATATGGGCGAGGTCGTACCCAATGACTTTGACTGAATGAGTCCATATAAAAGGGAAAATGGGTGCCATGCCCATCCCGGCGCGCCGGGATGGCACCCAATTCTTATCACGTTTGCCATTATATGGATTCAGAGGGCACTGCAAAACGCTGGAGAAGTCTCCCCACCCGAAGCATGCTGGCCGAAGAAACCGCTCTGAAACTCCGTCAGGACAGAATCAGCGTGCCACAGGCGGGATGTGGTTTTAGGTATTGTGTGGAACCATGAACCATCGTCAGCGCACCCTCGCGGTACTGAACTATGAGCGTTACGATCGGCTGCCGATAGTGCATTTTGGCTTTTGGGAACAGACGCTGACCCGCTGGGCCCACCAGGGGCACATTTCCCATGCCCCACCGGAGACTCGCAAAGACGGGATGCCCGGCGAGCATGCCGTCGCCAAGAAGCTGGGATTCGATTTCAATTGGAATACCCGCTTCTCTCCGAAGCTGCGTTTGTACCCGCCCTTCGCCCAGGATGTGCTGAAGGAGTATCCCGACGGCACCCGGGACGTGGTGGACAGTGAAGGCGTCGTGGTCCGGGAGAAACCCGGTGCGCACTGCTTTCCCACTCGCATCAAACATCTTCTCCAAGACCGTGCCTCGTGGGAGGAACACTACCAACCCCGCCTGCAGTTCAGCCTGGAGAGGATCACCCACTGCGACGTGCTGACGCCGAATGGGATGGTCCCTTTTCAACAAGGAGGTTTGCAGTATTTGCAGAGCACCGATCGGGAGTACCCGATGGGTCTGTATTGCGGCAGCCTGATTGGCCAGATTCGCAACTGGCTGGGCGTGGAAGGCCTCAGCTACTTCATGGTCGACGATCCAGGGCTTCTCGACGAGATCATCGACACATCCGCGGAACTGGCCTACCGGTGCATCGAGGCGGTGCTCCGAACCGGCGCGCGTTTTGATTTCGGCCACTACTGGGAGGATATTTGCTTCAAGAATGGGCCGCTGGTCAGTCCGAAATTCCTTGCCGATAAGGTCGGCCCGCATTATCGGCGGATTAGCCGGTTGCTAAAACGCCACGACATCCACATTGTCTCGCTGGATTGCGACGGCATGATCGACAGCCTGGTTCCCGTCTGGCTGGCCAACGGTGTGAACACGATGTTTCCGATAGAAGTCGGTACCTGGCACGGCAGTCCCGCGCCATGGCGGGAACAATACGGTCGCAGCTTGCTAGGTGTCGGCGCCATGAACAAGAATGTCCTTGCCCAAGACCGGGCGGCCATCGATGCCGAAATCGAACGCCTCAAACCGCTCGTTGCCATGGGCGGTTACCTACCCTGCCCGGACCATCGCATCACTCCCGAAGCATCCTGGGAAAAGGTCCAATACTACTGCGACAAAATGCGCGCTACTTTCTGTCGTTGACATGGCCCGTTGCGGCACACACTACTCCCGGGATTGCAGTCATTGGAACGTGTCTTGAAAAGGGTGCCACTGCTGGCTTGTCCAGCAGTGCGGAGCGAATTTCCCGGGAAAACACTGCTGGACAAGCCAGCTGTGGCACCTCGGCGGCATCCGCCTCAAGGGGTTCGCCCGCGAGCGGTGGGGCGACATTGAATCTCGACGCGGGCGATTTCCGCCTTCATAGTGAACTCGATTCTTAGATACCGCACGTTCTTGGGCAGGTCGTCCAGGCGATATT
>CAZWWC010000022.1:0-14939 GCA_964637625.1 uncultured Planctomycetaceae bacterium | reverse complement strand
GTGAACTCGATTCTTAGATACCGCACGTTCTTGGGCAGGTCGTCCAGGCGATATTCGACCGGCTTGAAATAGCCGTATGCGCCCTTGCCGCGGAAGTAGTCGCGACGCCGGGCGGACACCTGCGTGTAGTGGACCGCGTCGGAGGAGACCGCGAAACGGAAATCAGAGATTGCCTCCGGAAAGAATGCATAGACGGTAGCCGCTATCATAGGGTGCTCGGTCCGATAGACGATCCAGTCGCCCGCGCCGCCTGACAGCCGGTGCATGTCTTCCTTGGCCCGCCGCGCATGGCGCGAGACCGGCGCGAGCTTCCCGTGCCGGGCGTGGACGGCCGAGCCGTCCCGCATCTCGTCGATCAGCCACAGCGTGTCGACGTCGACCGGCCCGACCATGTTCGACGGGGCCGACATGCCGGCCGCGTTTTTCGCTCGGACGCGGTAGTAGTAGCGCTGGCCCGTCCGAGCCGTGGCGTCATGGAATAGCGGGCGGTAAGCCACATCCGCGTCGGAGACATCGCGGCCGACCGTCGTCCAGGGTCCGCTCGGCGCCGGCGCCCGCCCGACGTCGTAGCAAGTCGCGCCGACGGATCCCCGCCACGAAATGGCGGCCGGGCTTCGGATGGGCAGCAGCTCGGGCGGGTCGGGTATCTGCATTGGCGGCACGCCCAGCCCGCGGATCGCAAAGGCCTTGCGCCGCATCAGGCCCAGCAGGCCCATCTCGTCGTAGGCCGCGCCGGAAGGGAAACCCGGCCAGTGATAGGCCTTGTATCGGCCCGCGACCATCGGTTCACTGTGCCAATGGAATCCTCCGTCGCGGTTGTGGCAGCGGAGGCTCCAGATCAATGCCCCCGCGGTGCCGGTGCGGATCACCGTGTCCAGGATGGCTTCAATGTCAGGCGTGTCGAGGAAGCCGAATTCACCGACGAAGTAAGGCTTTTTGCCCTTGGACATCTCGCGGCTGGCGCGAATGTCGCCGAGCGTCCTCTGGACGTTGGTCGAGTAGTGGTGCGTGGTCACCAGATCGACGTTCGCTTCGTCGATCGATTCCCGACGCAGTCTCGAGGCAGCTCGACCGTCGATGACCAGGTGGTTCGGATCGACCCGTTTCAAATAGGCGGCGATCCGCCGGGTCCACTCGGGCGTGCACTCCAGCTCGTTGCCCGTCTCCCAAGCCAGGATCGCCTTGTCGTCCCGGTAGCGCACGCCGGTGTGAACGTTTTTGCGATTGAGCACGTAGTCGATCGTTTTCTGAAAATCGGCGATCAATTCAGGGTCGGTCCAGAAGGCGTCCTTCGGCTTGCCGCGCATGGCGGCGTACTCCCCGCGGCCTCCCCACCACTGATGGTTGTCGACCAGCGGGATGATCACGCGGACGCCCAGCCGGTTCGCTTGAGCCAGCACCATGTCCAACGCGCGAAACGCCTCTTCATTGAACCGCCCCGGCGCCAACACGTGGACCGGCACGTAGTCCCCCTGACCTGGCCGGCGTACCGAGAGCGTGTAGATGCGCACGACCTGGCCCCCGACTTGCCGGATGGACTTCAGGGAATCGACGATTTCGAACGCGTCGGGCAGCCGAAACGGATTGGAGGTGTCGAAGCGCACGTTGTCCTCGATGTAGTGCAGATTCGGGATATTGAAGGAGATGAACCGCAACGGCTCCGACCCGTCGAGAAGCTTGTCGCCGCGGCGCGTGATGAAATGCTTGAAGACCGACTCGGAGGCCCGATCCTCCTGGCCGGCCGCCGCCGTGGCGATGCCCAGCAGCAGTCCAGCCCCGAACAAAATCGTGACAGCACGATGTTTTCTCATAGCGTCTTCCTCCCGCAGTCCACTGCGTACCGAACCGCGCGCGTCAGGGAGCGGCGTGTCAACTCCCCAGGGTGGCACCGATGATTTTCCGCCAAAGAGGTTGTCTCTGCTGTCGGCGCCTCCGGAAAATCGTCGGTGTTGCGAAGCAACAAGAGGCAATGTGCCTGGATTGTCCAATACCTCTTGCCGCTGCGCGGCACCGACGATTCCGCGACCAAGCTTTCTGCGAGTGGCAGCGCTGGCTCCGCGGAATCATCGGTGCTACCCTCTGCCGCCCTTTGCCTTGTTCCCGTGGTTGACCTCAATCATTTTCAAGCTTATCGTACCAGTTGATCTTTAAGAACAGCGACGTCGCCGCGACAAGCACCAGCGCAAGGGCCAAGCCCGAGTATTGCCGGATGATCAGGTAGATCGGCAGGACGATCAGGCCCATCTGCCAGACGATGCCCACTGCCACGTTGACCATGTCGCGAGCGAAGTTCGTGTTCTTCCGGAAATCGGGTTGATCCTCGACAATCTTGCGGTGGATCGGTCCCCAGAAACCCCAGGGACGAACCTGGCGGTAGAACTTCTTGAGGACTTCTTCGTCGTCCGGCGCCGTCGACAGGCTCGTCAACACGGCGGCCAGCGTGCTGGTGAGCAACACGACCGGAAACAGGGCAATCACCAGAGGGAAGTTATCCGTGCTCTCGGCAAACCATGCGCACGACTCGGGCAGTGCCAGCCCGACGGCCTGCTGGCAGAACGTGGCCACGACGATCCCGGCGATCATTCCGGCGAAGTAGCCGTAACCGTTGAATCGCCACCAGTACCACTTGAGCACGTTCGAGGCGATGTAGCCGGCGCCGAGCCCGGCCGTGATCCACTTCAGCACAGCGTCGATCGACTCGACGTAGAAGCCGAACAGCAGTCCCACGGCGACCAGCGCGATCGAGGCGGCATAGCTGACATAGACGTAGTGTTTGGGCCGGGCGTCGGGCCGGACGTAGCGCTTGTAGATGTCGTTGACCACGTAGGACGCGCCGGCGTTGACCGTGCAGTCGAACGTGCTCATAAAAGCGGCCAAGAGGCCGGCCAACGTCAGGCCGACCAGCCCGGGCGCCAGCTTGTGGCCGATGACGTAGGGCAGGATATACTCGAAGTCGCGGCCCCCGCCCTCGGTGGCGGGAATCATGCCCGGCTCGCTCGCGTAGCAGGCCAGGGCCAGAACCGTAACTCCGGCGATCAGCAGGTACCGCGGCACGAACAACACGGCGGACGAGCAGAAACTCATCAGGGCGGCTTCCTTCGCGTTGCGCGTGGAGAGCACTTTCTGCATGTCGTAGTTCGGGTTGGGACCCGCCATGCTGTTGAGAATGCCCTTGAAGAGGATCATCATGAAGAACGCGCCGAACAGCGAGTAGCCGCCCGTGTGGACGGCCTCGGCGGCCGGCTTGGAAATGGACGTCCAATCCAAGTCGAGTTTCGCGCCGAACAGGACGTCGCTCCAGCCGGAGGGGACCGCCGCGGCGATCACGTCGGGGCTGACCTGGCTCATGGCCACCACCGCGATGAGCACGGAGGCCACGCTGAGGATGGCGAACTGCAAGATGTCCGTCACGACGACGCTGTACATGCCGCCGGCGATCACGTATAAGGTCGTGATGCCCATGAAGATCAGGGCGTACTCGTTGGGCGTTAGATCCCAGGGAAAGAAGATCACGGCGAATTTGCCGATCCCTTCGACGGCATAGGCCAGGAAGGCGACCACGCTGACCAGCGCGAACGCCACGACGCTGATGTGGGACAGCTCGCCGCCGGTGCGGTCGCCGAACCGAGTGCGGATCCACGCCGCCCCCGTCATGACGCCCGAGCGGCGAAGCCAGACCGACAGATAGACCATCAGGAAGATCTGGTTGAACGTCGGCCAGAGCCAAGGGATCCAGGCACTCTTCAGTCCGTACAGGAAGAGAATGGCCACCATCCACATCGTGCCGGTGATGTCGAACATCCCCGAGGCGTTGGCCACGCCCAGGAAATACCACGGAATGCTCTTCCCGCCGAGGAAATAGGCGTCGATATTCTTGCCCGCGCGACGCGAGATGATCAACCCGGCCAATACGATGGCCACCAGATAGACGACGATGATGGCGATGTCGGCCGGATGCAACTGCATGCGGATTCCCCGTCGTCAGAAGACGCGCGAATGGGCCTTCACAAACGCGATCAATTCGTCCGCCCGGGCAAAGGCCAGGCAGGAACAGGTATCCGCGGCGCCGTAGTAGAGGGCGATCCGACCGCTGGGCGCGTCGCACAGCGCGGCGCACGGAAAGACCACGTTGGGCACGTGGCCGCACACCTCGTAATCGGCCTCGGGCGTCATCAGGTGCTGGTCCGTCCGGTAGAGAACCTTCCACGGCCGCTCCAAGTCGAGCAGGGCCGCGCCGACGCTGTAGACGAAGCCGTTGCACGTGTCCATCACGCCGTGGTAGATCAGCAGCCAGCCCTCGGTGGTTTCGATCGGCACGGGCCCGGCGCCGATCTTGGTCCGCTGCCACCATTGCCCGTGCGCGTCGCCGCCGCGCCCCATCACGCGCCGATGCCGCCCCCAATGGCACAAGTCGGGGCTCTCGCTCAGGTAAATGTCGCCGAACGGCGTGTGGCCGTCGTCGCTGGGGCGGCTGAGCATCAGATAGTGGCCTCCCACCTTGCGAGGAAACAGTACCCCGTTGCGGTTAAATGGCAAGAAGGCGTTTTCCAAACGGCGGAAGCGACGAAAATCGTCCGTCTCGGCGATCGCGATCGTCGGGCCGTTGTGCCCGGTGCACCACGTGACGTAGTACGTCCCGTCGATCTTCACCACCCGGGGATCGTAGGCATATGCCGCGTGATCGACGTCCGGGTCGTCGCCGGTCATGGTGACGGGCTCGGGCTCAATTTCCCAGCGGATGCCGTCCCGGCTGCAACCGGCGTGCAGGTGGGGATAGCGGTTCTTCGATTCCGCGCGAAAGATGCCGGCCACTGCGTCCTCGAAGGGGACCACCGCGCTATTGTAAATCCCTTGAATGCCCGGCAGGGGATTTCGGGGAAGCACCGGGTTGCCGCTATAGCGCCATAAGAGATCGGTACAGCCGTCCGGTCGGTCTTCCCATGGGAGGTTCGGCAAGGCGTCTGCGAGAATGGTTGGGGTCCTCACGGCATTCTCCACTGGGCTATGTCGACCGATTCTGCTCGGCGTCCACGACGTCGCACACCCTAATGTAATCCACAGCGAACCCCTCCGGCAAGCGTGCCGTGCGAATGTCCCCACTCCACCTTCCGATCTCGTCGCTCAACTTGATGTGAGGTGGGACCTGGCAGACTCCGCCGGCCTTGCTGCTGCGGGTTTCCTTGCCGTCGATGTAGAAGATGTATTCATCCTGTTTCCACCAGAGTGCGAACGTGTGAAAACCGGTCATGACGCCAGAAATGGTGGCGACCTTCCCCTCCGACTTGTGGTGCCTTCCGTAGCCGTCCCAATGGAGCGTTTGCTGGACTTGCCAAGACATACACAAAGCCAGATGGTGCCAGATGCATAATCCTGCCAGAAAAGGCCCCCTCGACAAGTTCTGGGGCCACGCGTCCGAACCTCCCGCTCCTCGGCCACGCCGACGGGTTGATTGCCCAAGAAAGTCGTCATATTGATGGCTGCATTTCAGATGATCTGGTAAGGCAACGCAAAATGCCCTGAAAACCGGGCTCCCGTTGGTCGCCCTCCGGTCATTCAGTAGTTCCAAGTTCTATTGAGACCCAGCATTGTCATTCTGAGCGCAGCGAAGAATCTCCTTGATTATCGAGATCCTTCGCTGCGCTCAGGATGACCTGCCGTGGTATCAGCCAGCCGAACTTGGAACTACTGTCATTAGCTATGCAGGGGTCAATGACGGTCCGTCTGCTTCACGAAGGTCGCTGACAGTGACGAGGCAGTCCGCCAGATTGCGGTGCCTTTGAAGCGTCTGCCCGACCAGCAGACGGCTCGCTCGGCCGTCCGATCAGTCGCCGAGAATCTCGGCGACTTCGAGCAACTGTTGGTCGAACTTCAAGTGGCGTTTCTTGGCTTGAGGCAGGTTCAACTCGATTCCAATGGTGCCGTCCTCGCGGTCGACGAAGTTGGCCGTTGCGCCGGCTCGTGCGAAGCCGGGCGTGTCTCCCACCACAAGACATGGCGTGCGCGAGGTCTTCTTGAGCACGGCCTGTTGCTCTTCTGGGGTTACGTATCCCGGAACGTACAGCATGTGACAAGGTTGATACTGGTCGATGGACTTGAGTCTCTGGAATACGATGCTTCGCTTATTGACTTTCTTCTTCTTGGCGATCTTCTCGAGGAGCCCTTCGAGATTGTCTCGACCCAGTACGGCGACGCGATAGGGCGAATTCTCGTCTTTGAACATGCTATCGGGCCAGGTCGTCCGTCGCAGCAGGTTGTAAAGATAGGCAGATTTGACTTTGGCCTCGACACTGGCGGCATCGGCAACCGACACGGGACACGCCGCCAAGATTGCCACGAGGAGTACAATCGCTACCGTGGCAAGACGATCCGGGGCCCGCTTGTCGCGACAAACCGTCCAAGGAAGGAATGGGGATTTGCGAGACGAGTAATCCATCTTACTGTCACTCCCGAGTTTACCCAGTTGTAGCCCCCTGAGGGTTGATCCTAGGGTCCCATCGGCTCACGCCTTGGGAGATTACCATGGTTCGCCGCTTGGCGAAGGGTACTCCAAAACGGTTAAGTTGGAGAATTCGATCACATACTAAGTAAGGTTTGTCTTAAAATGTCTCACCAAGTCACGCAGTTCGTTTGCTCGCATCCCGAGCTCTTTGCTGCTGGAGGCCATTTCTTCGCTTCCGGTAGCGGATTGCTCGGTAATCTCGGCAACATTGCGAATCGAGAGGGAGACTTCTTGTGCGTTGCCGGCTTGTTGGACGGTGGCTTCGGCAATCTCGGAGATTTTTCCGGCGGTGGCTTCGACACCGGTGATGATTTCGGCCAGGGCCCTGCCGGTTTCTTCGCTGAGATGCGCTCCTTCCTCCACTCGTTGCGTTGATTCCTTGATGAGCGAGGAGATTTCGCCAGCCGCCTGGTTGGAGCGTTCGGCGAGTTTTCGGACCTCGTCGGCCACCACGGCGAATCCCATGCCGTGCTCGCCGGCGCGCGCCGCCTCGATGGCGGCGTTCAGGGCCAGCAGGTTCGTCTGGCTGGCGATCTCGGAGATCACTTGTATGATTTCGGCAATCTGAGCCGAACTGTTTCGGATCAGTTCCATGGCCTCGACGGATTTGCTGACCGCCCCACCACCTTCCTCGGCAAGTTGGCTCGTCCGGCGCGCGACGGCATCCGCCTCGGTCGTACTCTCCTTAATGCCGTTGATCGATTGTGCCAATTCTTCGATGGAAGAGCTGATCTGATCCACGCCGGAACTCTGCGTCTGGGCTCCATGGGCGAGCGACTGGGCGCTTTCGGCAATGACGCGCGATCCCTCGTTGAATTGCGCGGCGCTTTCGGTCACCTGGCTGATGATATTGGACAGGTCGCCGAGCATCCGCTTGATTCCGGCCGCCAGTTCATCGACGGGCTCGTCGCCCTCGATAATTACCTCCTTGGTCAGGTCGCCTTCCGCGGCCGCCCCAACCACTTCGAGCAACCGGTCGACCTTTCGGCGGAGAATTTCCGCGGCCTGGCGCTCGGCCAGGGCGACCTCTTCGGCGCGTCGCTCGGTTTCTTGTCGTTCATCGAAGAATTTCTGGAGGCCTCCGGCCAACTGTCCGATCGCGTCTTCACCGTGGATACCGATCTGCTCACTGTAGTCACGCTGGCCGACCAGGTTGGCCACGTGGAGAATACGACTGACCTTTTGCTCGGCCTCTTGGGCCTGTTTTCTCTCGGCTTCCGCGCGGCGGCGTGCTTCTTCGGCCTGGTCCACCTGGACTTGCTTCTCACGTTGGGCTGCCTCCCGAACTTCCTCGAAGGCTTGCTTCGTTGCATCGATCGACTGGTTGAGAGCATTGGCCATCTGGCCGATCTCGTCGGTGCTGTGGACATGGCACTTCACGCTGTAGTTCTGATCGGCCAGAGCGACGACGCTGTCGACACACTGTCGAATCGGACCGACAATCTTGCCGGCCAGGAACAGTGCGAGCACCACGACAAGAACGCCCAGGCCGACGACGGTGAATCCGATAACCGTGCGGATGGATGCGATCGAGGCCAGCGCCTCCGCTTCGTTCATTTCGACGACCAGGGCCCAGTTCAAGCCGTCGTCGACTTCGACGGGCGTAAAGGCCGACAACACGGTTCCGCCGTGATAGGACTTGATGACCTTGTTGCCGGCTTCGGCCTGGTCGAAGGCGGACTGCGTGGCGTCGGTCATACACGTGATCCCCTTGGCAAACGAGGCATCGACCGTGTACCCGGCCTCTTTGTTTCCCGTAGCACTCTGTTTCTTGTCGAGATAAGAATCAGAACGCATCTGGAAATCGCGGCCGACCAAGTACGTTTCACCGGATTCTCCAAGCCCCGCGCGGGCACCCATGATCTGCTCGATCGCCTGGCGCGAAATCTGCAGCGCGACGACGCCCAGGATGGCGTTCCCTTCCTTAATCGGCGCGGCGACGAATTGAATGGGCCGTCCGCCCGTGGGTCCGTAGGGAGCGAGGTCGGAAACGACGATCTCGCCCGATGCTGCAGCTTTCCACACCTTGGTCAGCAACGAGCCATTCTCCGCCAGTGAGGTACCGAAATCGGAGTTCTTTTCGATCGAGAAGATGACCTGACCTTTGTCTCCACGAATGAAGCAGACGTCCATATAGCGTCCCGACTCGGTGTAGGCTTTCAGCGCGTCAATGACATCCTCATGGGCAACCCGATAGACCTTCGGCGCCTCGTATTCACCGCTGCTCAGACTTCGAAGCGACTCCCCGCTAGCCATGTCCAACGCCGAATCGAGGTCGTTGAATGCTTGGACCACGAACGGGTTGGTGCCCATTTGCTTGGCATCATCGACACACTGCTGGTAGAACCCCTCGACCTGGGTTTTCCTCATCTCTCGGATCGCGCGCAGCTTGCTCATCGCCTCATCGGAAACTGCCCTCTTGGCCTTCGAAAGCGAAATCCAACCGATGATGGCGGCAGGGAGAAGCCCGACAAGCAGGAAGGCTAAGCTCAGTTTCGTTCGCAGCTTAATATTCCACATGTCTATCCTCTTCTATTCCGACCTCTCGTCATGGTCGAGTTCACTGAATCGAACGCCCCCCTGCAGAAGACGAGTCGTTGTGGGAACGCATGGAGTGGGGCGTCTTGTCTTCGTCTTCTCTGGTGGTCCGTGGTGAACTGGAAACGTGTATGGCACTTCCGGAATCATCGAGCACTGGCAAAGGGTTGCGTCCGAACGGGAATGTCGAGCTTGCCTGGCAGAAGCGGGGGCACTCACGACACCGCTACTCCAACTCCAGACGGCAGCGAGACTTTCGGTACGTATAAATAGCTTACGGTCGTGTGCAAGCACACTCTTTTTGGTGTTCCCTCTCTAAGCGAAAGATGTTTTGTGCGGAGTGCATCATGTTTTTGACGAACAAGTCCCGTCGTCCAGGCTGAAGCGCCCCCCCCCTGTGCGAGGGAAACCCTGGCGATTCGACCGATGCCTCGAACACAAAACACCTCTAATCTCGCTCGCACGCATGGCGCCGCACGGGAAAGCCGCAGGCTCTTGTGAAAAAACACAACATGGGGCGACCGGCGGTTCTGGCCCGGCCTCCTCTTGCCATCGGGCTCTGTTAGCTGTGAAGTCGGGCGAGGTAATCGGCGCTGCCGCCAAGAAGGTCTTCCGCTGCCTCGAAAAAGCTCGCTCGGTGAGCGTGCTCTACTTCGAAAACCGATCCCTCCGGAGGGATGGCCCAGAAACGTCCAACGCACTGGAGTCGGCAGAGACAATCGTCCGAGTAGTGCACTTGCACGATGGGCAAGGCAGACTCCGTTGGCCATCCCTATTTGTCCTGGTTTGCATGAACTGCACGTTTCGCATCCACGTATCGTATCATGTTCTCTTGTGAGTCGAATGTCCGCGAAAAGTGACTGCTTCCTCTAATCGATCTATTCCCAATAACCGGGAAGGTTTACGGCACTTTGTCCATCGGGCCATTGGCCCTGCGCGATTGGCGCCGTAGAATTTCTGAAAAGGTACTCTTCGTTCACACAACTCATCGGCATGGCCGCGGCACGGCGACGACGCCTGCTTGGCCGGCGCTGCAGCCAGCCACTGGGAACCCCGTTGCTTCTTCGAGCGATACAGGGCTCTGAAAGCGCAGAGGAATGTGCTTAGAGATGGTTCGTGCTTTCAGTATTTCGGGCGTGCTGATCCTTGTTATGGCGACGTGCGCGGCTGGTGCGGTCAGTGAACACCCCTTGCAGCCGCTGCTGGAGTTTGCCAAGGTCCGATTGGCGTCGCTCGACGCGGAAATCCAGGACTACACCTGCACGCTTGTGAAGCGAGAGCGGATCGACGGGCGGCTCGGCGGGTATCAGCATCTGTTTGTCAAGGTTCGGCACCGGCAGGTCTCCGGCGGACGGGTAACCGTCCCGTTCTCAGTCTATCTTCGCTATTTGGCCCCGAGTGACTTGAAAGGCCGTGAGGTGATCTACGTCCGCGGCCGCAACCGAGGCAAGCTGATTGCCCGGCGCGGCGGCCGTCGCTTCACCTACATGACCACGGCCATCTCGCCCGACAGCGAGTTGGCCATGCGCCGGACTCGCTACCCGATCACCGAAATCGGCATGAAGAATCTGATCGAGCGGTTGCTCAAAGTCGGCCAAGAGGAACTTCCCTACGGTGAGTGCGAAGTCAAGTATGTCGACGGCGCCACGATCAACGGGCGGCGCTGCCTGGTCGTTCAGGTGACTCATCCGATCAAGCGCGACCATTTCCGCTACCACATGGCAAGGATCTTCATCGACCGGGAGTTGACGCTTCCCGTACGCTACGCGTCGTACGACTGGCCGAAGAAAAAGGGCGGGTCGCCGAGGCTGATCGAAGAGTACACGTACGTCGACGTGAAGCCAAACGTCGGACTGTCGGACCGCGATTTCGACCACCGCAACCCGGCCTACCGGTTTCGCAAGACCTTCGAGCCGTAAACGCCCTGTCACGAAGCCGTTTCAACCTGCCCCCAAGCATCTCAAAGTGGTCCAAGAAGAGAACACCCCCCAACGGATTCGGTGCGTCGACCGAGCGTTGACACACCCTGGGCGGACGGCTAGGATCAACGGACACGTGCCCCACTCACGGGGACTGTCCCGATTTTTGCGCACGGGGACTGTCCCGATTTTTGCCTAGGCGAAGCCGAAGCAAAAATGGGACTGTCCCCTTCAGCAGGCCTGGCAGCGTAAGGAGTCTCGACGTGACGCCACCGGAGCGGATCAAGCAATTGGTCGAGCAATTCGACGATCACAAGGACACCTATCATTCAGCCCATTACAACGAGGCCCAACTCCGCCAGGAGTTTCTGAATCCCTTCTTCCAGGCCCTCGGCTGGGACGTCTTCAACCGCAAGGGCTACTCCGAGGCGCACAAGGAGGTAATCCACGAGGACGCGATCAAGGTCGGTGGCCGGACCAAGGCGCCCGACTACTGCTTTCGGGCGGGCGGGGGTGTCCGGTCGTTCTTCGTCGAGGCCAAGAAACCTTCGGTCGACATCCACGACGCGATCAGCCCGGCCTTTCAACTCCGCCGCTATGCCTGGAGTGCGAAGCTGCCGCTGAGCATTCTGACCGATTTCGAGGAGTTCTCGGTCTACGATTGCCGGATTCGCCCGAGCAAAACCGACAAGGCCTCCACCGGCCGGATCCTTTACGTCAAGTACACCGAGTACCCGGACCGCTGGGACGCGCTTTGCGAGTTGCTCTCGCCCGAGGCGGTCCGACGCGGGGCGATCGAGAAATACCTGGGCAGCAAACGGGTGGCCAAGGGCACGGCCGAGGTCGACGCCGCCTTCCTGGCTGAAATCGAATCGTGGCGCGACGCCCTGGCCCGCAACCTCGCCCTGCGCAACAAGGCCATCTCCCAGCGCGACTTGAACTTCGCCGTGCAGCGGACCATCGACCGGATCATCTTCCTGCGGATCTGCGAGGACCGCGGCATCGAGCCCTACGGCACGCTGCAAGCGCTCGAAAACGGCCCGAACGTCTATGCCCGGCTCGGCGAGCTGTTCCGTCGGGCGGACGACCGGTACAACTCGGGCCTGTTCTACTTTGCGCCGGAGCGGGGCCGACGCGACCCGCCCGACGAACTGACCCTGGGCCTGACGATCGACGACCGGGTCCTCAAGGATATCCTCAAGGACCTCTACTACCCCGACAGCCCCTACGAGTTCGCCGTCCTGCCGGCCGAAATCCTCGGCCAGGTCTACGAGCAGTTCCTCGGCAAGGTGATCCGTCTGACCAAGGGGCACCAGGCCAAGGTCGAGGAAAAGCCCGAGGTCAAAAAGGCCGGCGGCGTCTACTACACCCCCGCGTACATCGTCGACTACATCGTCCGGCACACCGTGGGCAAGCTGGTGGAAGGCCGGGCACCGCAAGAGATCGGCGGGCTGACGGCCGCGTGGAAGCCGTCCAAAACGGCCCGGCCCCTTACGGTGCTCGATCCGGCCTGTGGAAGCGGCTCGTTCCTGCTGGGCGCCTACCAGTTTCTGCTGGACTGGCACCGCGACTGGTACGAGAACGACGGGCCGGAAAAACACGCCCGGGCAAAACAACCGCGCGTCTACCAGTCGGCCACCGCCGGATGGCGGCTCACCACCGCCGAAAAGAAACGCATCCTCCTGGCCCACGTCCACGGGGTCGACGTCGACTCACAGGCGGTCGAGGTGACCAAGCTGTCGCTTTTGTTGAAGGTGCTCGAAGGCGAGTCGGGTGAGACGCTCGAATTGCAGCGCCGCTGGTGGCACCAGCGGGCGCTGCCCGACCTGGCCGACAACATCAAGTGCGGCAACAGCCTGATCGGCCCCGATTTTTATGAAGGCCGGCAGAAGAATCTCTTCGACGAGGAAGAAGCCCTGCGAATCAACGCCTTTGACTGGAAGGCCGAGTTTCCTGACATTTTCAAGGGCAAGAACCCTGGGTTCGACGCGGTGATTGGGAATCCACCGTATATACGTCTTCAAACGATGAAGGAGACGCAGCCCGCGGCGGTGCCGTATTTCTCCTCACGTTATCGTGCCGCCGCCAAGGGCAACTATGACATCTATGTGGTCTTCATCGAAAAGGGTCTATCACTATTGAACAGCGACGGACATCTCGGGTTTATTGTGCCGCACAAGTTCTTTAATGCGAAGTATGGCGAACCGCTTCGGTGTCTGCTAGCGGAAGGCAAACACTTGTCACATGTTGTACACTTCAGCGACCAGCAGGTTTTTGAACGGGCAACTACCTATACCTGTCTTCTGTTTTTGGTCCAGTCACCAACTAGAGAATGCTGGTTTGCCAAGGTTGACACCTTAGCAGAATGGTGTATGGCTGGTACGGCAACAACCGGCATCGTAAAGGCAAGCCAAGTCACGTCGAAGGAGTGGAATTTCGTGGTTGGCGAGGGCGCTGCATTGTTCGAAAGACTGTTACGCATGCCTACCAAACTTGGTGATCTGGCCAATATCTATGTTGGCCTTCAAACTAGTGCTGATCCTGTGTTTTTGTTCAAGGATGTACATTCCTTGATGGGCAAGACTGTCCATGTGTCTTCAAAGCAACTTGACGAAACCGTTTCTATCGAATCAGAATTGCTGAAACTCGTGGTTCGAAGTGGAGACATTGGCCGGTACTTCGCCCATGTTACGGCTGCTGTTCTGTTTCCCTACGCATTCACTGATGGAAAGGCCATCCTGATTTCGGAAAGCATCATGAAGAAGGCTTACCCCCATGCTTGGGAATACCTACGCCGAAATATGTCGCTTCTTGCGAAGCGGGAGCACGATAAGTTTCGGGCAACGGGCTGGTATCAGCTTTACCCGAAGAATCTGGACTTGTGGGAGCAACCCAAGATTCTTCTTCCTTATATGATCACACGGCTCAGCGCCTATTACGACCGTGAAAACAACTACTTTGTCAACGTGACCACAGGGGGATTCGGCGTTACCGTGCCACCCGAACACGGCGACTTGCGGTACTTCACGGCGTTGCTGAATAGTCGGCTGCTGGACTGGATAATGAAGAACGTGAGCACGACTTTTCACGGTGGATACTTCGCGGCAAACAAACAGTTTCTCGTCCAACTTCCCATATGCGCCTTGGATTTGAAAGACTCGACGGACAAGCGAAAACACAACAAGATGATTTCTCTGGTCGATTCTATGCAAACCCTGCACGAGGAGTTGGCCCGGGCGACGACGCCGCATCAGAAGAACGTGCTGCAGCGCCGGATCGACGCGACCGACCACGAAATCGACCAGTTGGTTTACGAACTCTACGGGCTGTCCGACAAGGAAATCGCCATCGTCCAGCACAGCGGGCAGTAAGCAGCGGGCAGTAGGCAGAGAATCACGAAAGCACGAAAGGACGAAAACACGAAAACGAACGTTCAGCTTCCCCCAACTCTTCTTTCGTGTTTTCCTTCTTTCGTGCTTTCGTGATTAAAAGCAAAAGAAGCCAAACTCCGGTTGTCGTTGCACGAGGAGTCGGCCCGGGCGACGACGCCGCATCGGAAAAACGTGCTGCAGCGCCGGATCGACGCGACCGACCACGAAATCGACCAGTTGGTTTACGAACTCTACGGGCTGTCCGACAAGGAAATCGCCATCGTCGAGGGCAGCGGGCAGTAGCCAGCCGGCAGCGGACCGCGATTACGAAGATCACGAAAACACGAAAGGACGAAAACACGAAAACGAATGCTCAGCTTCCCCAACTCTTCTTTCGTGCTTTCCTTCTTTCGTGCTTTCGTGACAAAAAAAAGAGTCTGCACTTCAACAGATCACGAAAACACGAAAGGACGAAAGCACGAAAACGAATACTTAGAGGCTCTAACAAAACGGGGACAGGCACCTCGCTGCAGCGCCGTGCCTAACAATTTGGCCGGGGTGTGCTCGGAGCCAGTCCCCGTTTTGTTAGAGTACCTTATTCTTGTCAGTTCT
>CAZWWC010000021.1:0-23920 GCA_964637625.1 uncultured Planctomycetaceae bacterium | reverse complement strand
GATTTCGAGTTTTTCTATGCAATCAGCCTGAAAGGTTCGCTTGGTTAAGGACTAGCGTCATCCGAGCGGCTCGCTTCCGTCTCTTGCCGCGGGCTTGACGTCGGCGCAGAGACATCCGGCCCGTATGATGGCCCCGGCCCTGTCGGGCCGCCGCCGTAGCCGACTCTCCAGACGTGCTCACCCGACGGCTCGGTGACTTCTTGCATGACGACATCGCTGAGTTCGGGCCCGGCGAGAACGCGCATAATCCAAGTGGTGTCACCGGTAGGCTGGACCGGCTGGCGGCTGTCCTGCGGCGGTCCTTTTCTCAAGTTGTCCAGGAAGCCTAACATGCCGCCCGAACCGCCCCCACTCGGCTGATTGCCGTCCATTGCCTCACGGGGGCGATTGTCCATCCCACTAAGACCGAGTAGTTCGGCAGGCGTTTTTCCCTTCGTCCTGACCGCTTTGTTGTCGCCCGGGGGACGCATCACCAACCGAACCTTGCCCAACTGTTGCGCCAGCACGAGCGTTTCGGCTTCCTCCGGAGTCACCTGAAGTTGGATGACCTTGGCCTGCACCGAATCTTCTTCGTCAGCGGCCGGATCGATTTTGAACGTGTCGTCGACGGCGAAGACCTTGATATCCTGCAAGATCGTTTGCGTGCGATTCTCGGGGATGCCTTTGCGGACATTCTGAGTGAAATGGACGAGGACGTCGACCCGATCACCCGGCTGGATAAGCCCGCCGCCGCTGACCATGTCGACCTTGACACCAACGACTCGATAGCCGTTGGGAATGTAATCGGTGGCGGTCCGCCGGGTGAAGCCCTTGCCGAGAAGTTTCTTCTCAAGGATGGGCTCCCCCTGGTAAATCTCGACTCCCGCGCGGCAGCCTTCGACCTTCTCGATTTGGCTAAGGCAATCCTCGGGGAGCTTCTCTTTCGGCCACGGTTCCAGCTTGAGCATTTGCGGCGTGATCAACTCACCGGGTGTAATGTCTTGGGTGGCCACGATGATCGAACGGGTATCACCCTGGTCGGCAACTGGCTCGGAGTCCCTTCTGATAACCTGGGTGACACCAATGGCGGCCACGAGCCCACACGCCAGGGCCAGCAAAAGTAGGACGGCTGATTTGCCTCGCATGGATCCCCCCAATTCGCGCCTCGGCTAACCTAAACACTACAGCAGGAGTGGTCTATTGAACCCGCTCTGTGCGCATAATCGTAGAGGCGGTTAATGTCCTCCCACCCATGAACTTCGACGCAGGCAGCCAACTCACTTCACTGAATGGCACCGAAACCGTAACGTTGACCACGTCACCGTATTCGGCGTCCTCCGGATCCAATTCCCCCCCCGACTCGTCGAAGATGTCGACCTGTGCATTCGGAATCGTCGACGACGATAGAATATCCTCCACGCGAGTGATGACGTCTGCACGGGTCGAGCCGGGCAAAACCGCCAGTCGGGCTCCCTCTCGAGACGCGTTGGTGATGATCTGTTGGACCATCACCGCGCGACCAATCTCGATCATGCCGAGAATCATCAAGAAGAAGACCGGCGCAACAATGGCGAACTCGACCGCTGCGGCGCCTCGTCGATGTTTTCGGCAGGACCGGCATACTTTCTCCACCTTGAGACTCGTTTCTGGCCATCGGCGGCCGGCGGCCGAGCTACGGCGATCGGAGAAATCGCCGCCCGTTGGCAATTTGGGGTGTGTCATAGCAGTAGTCCCATGCAGGCAAAATAGGTAATTGTACCAAGGGCAATCGGAATTCCATACGGAAGCAGCATCATGGTGCTCTTACGTTCGGCGGCCAACGCCGAAAGCTGGTTGGGATCGCGGACAATCCAGATCTCGGTCAGGATTGCCCAAAACTGGCCCGCGTGACGAAGAAATCTCTTGCGGTAGATCACCATGCCCAGGGCGATCAGGCCGCCGATCACTGCCGAGAAGCAGAACGCGTAGAAAGTCACCCAGCCCCACACCCAGGCCCCCACGCCGGCCAGCAGCTTGACATCGCCGGCGCCCATACCGCCGATGGCATAGGCAGGCAACAGGAGTGCCAGCCCGGCGACCGTGCCGATCAGGCTTGCAACCAAGCCCTCCCAGCCAAACATATACGTACTGAAGGCCCAACCTCCCAAGACCATGGGGAAGGTAATCCAGTTGGGGACCTTCAATTTCCATCCGTCGATCACCGCTGCGGCGATCAAGATAATGCTGACGAAAATACACACCCCAGGCAACTCGGCCATAGGGCTGATAACGTCCTGACTAAACATCGCTGGTTCTCCGTCGCCGCTTCTCGGCTACCTCATGACTGGGGGTTTTTTGTTTTTGGGACTACAGCGCGGGTGGCTCACGCCGGCGCGGCGGTGCGTGTGTTGAAAACACGGGCTCTGCCCGCCAACGCTGCCCCGGCGCACCGCGGTGAACCGCCTCAGTGTGTTCTTCAACAAGGTCTCAGGCACGAGCGGTCAGCATGCAGCTGAGCAAGGCTGCCGCAACCGTGAAAAAACAAACCACCATTTGCACGGCGGTGTGGATCATCTCTGCGGGCATGGGCCAGTACATGAGTGACGCACTCTCCCGTCAGAACCCCTTTCCAACAGTGTGCCACCCCGGCGCCGGGGAAGCAGTGCCGCTCCCAAGTTCTTGCCACAGTTTGCCTTTCGTCAGGCAGTGGCGCACGACGGCGAAAAACTCGGGCTAGTCCTCTACTGCAACTCTAGGTCAAAAAAAGGCCCCCTCGGTGCCCGATCCGCAGGCATCGAGGGGGTTCCGTATAGCCGCGTCTAGGGGCTCGCCCGGAGCCATGCCCCGAGCTCACCCGACGCCACAAGTGGCGACTACTCTCCCGCCGGCAATTCGTCGCGGACCGTCTCGAACGTGGCGTTCGCTCGAGTACCGATCTCGTCGATCGCCGCCAAGCAGACGACAATGATCAGGGCCAGCATGACGGCATACTCGACCGCCGTTGGGCCGTCTTCCGAAACGAGGAAACGGTGCACTTTCTTTGCGAGCGACTTCATGAGGATTCCTCCTTTTCAGCGGACCCCTTCTGCGGCCTTCATTTGGCCGAGACGGGAATCCGAGACCAACTTGTGTGAGGACGGTTGGACGCGTTGCCGGCCTCATGGCCGACAACGGCCTGCGATGCATCCTTCCGTACCCAACTGGAAAAAACGAAAAGTCGTCTCTCCCTCGCAAATCGCCGAAAACAGTATCCTTTCGGTAGCCTGGCTGCCGGTGGGCAAACCCGACCGGCCCTGGGCTTTGCGTCCCAGCCTTTCGGCTGGTTTGCCCTTGTCGAGGATAAGAGACTCAGGCCTTCACTTCGATGAGGCGTCCTGATGGTCGGACAAGATAAGTTCTGTGCTTCCCCAGGATCACCTCGCCGAGGAAACAAGAGTGTGACTGCCGGCACAATGGCCGGTCTTCACACCTGCTCCCGTAATGAAGCTTAGGTCAAGAACGGCTCATGTCAAATTGAAGACTTTAGGAGAAATCGAGGGCGTGCAAGGAAAATACGGGCAGGGGAACCGAACAGTCGGGTTATAACGACATCGCCAAGCGTATCGACTTCGGTGCGCAGCGGCCTACAAAGTACATAGGAGACGCCTAGGCCCACGCGAGTCAGCTCGCGCGGGCCGTCGCCCAATCGGTTCGCGCTGCGGGTATCAAACCCGGCTAGTGCGTTTCCGGTTATTCCGTTGCGAGGTAAGTGCCCGATCCTTTCGGCGTGGTTTCCTTCTACTCGGTCGCATCGGGAGTGTTGGCGTCTTCCTTCCCTGGAGTGATGGAAAACCCCTCCTCCATTACGTCCTCTGCCGCTTTCATGGCGCTTGAATTGTCTTCCGTCTTCTGGGCAGATGGCTTGTTGACCTTTTCTTTCTTGGCCTCGGGATCTTTCATGCCGACCAACAAGATGGCCGCGCCAATGGCTGCACAAATCAACGGAACCGCAAAAATCTTGCTCCACTGGAACTTCCCGTCGACGGAACACTTATCCATGACGAAGCCGGCTACCTGTGTGCAGAGGAACAACGACAGACCGACCTGAACGAAGAAGATCAAACCTTGTGCGGAACCTCCGAGTTCCTTCGGGGCAATCGTGCCCGTGTAGATTTGGCCGACGATAATGAAGAAGACATAGGCGAAGCCGTGGAACGCCTGCACCGGCATGATACAGGCCGGCGCCCTGCTCCGCGTATAGGCCAGGAACAAGATGACCCAGCAGAACAGACCCAGTGCCAGCGTCAGGGAGAAGCCCAGCAACTCTCCAAAAAACCAATCCATCAGGAACCAGGTGGCCAGTGCTTGGGCAACTTGGGCGATGGCCATTACGGCCGACACGTTTTTCCCCTTGATGCCGATGTTCTGCATGAACGGAGCCGAACCGAGGAAATAGAATTGCTGCATGCCGGCCACGATCAAGGTGACAAACATGAAAACCGCGAAGCTGGGGATCTTCAGCAGGGCGAGAGCTTCGAGCGGATTGACCGGCTTCGGCGGCGTGGTCGGCTGTATTAGGCAACACGCAAACATGATCAGCGACACAATGCCGGCCAGCACCAGGCAGTCGCTTCCACCGCCCTCGCTCTTGCGGACGTTGCGGAGGCCGGCCAGGAAATAGCCGATCAGGGCCCAGGCCACCGGCGCCCAGATGAAAACACTCCCTGCACCGAATCCGCCCGAATCATGGTGGGCAAACAGGACCTTGTTCACCAGCGGCAGAGTGGCGGCATAGCAAAGTGACCAGCCAAACATCACGAGGAACAGCCCCCAAAACTTCTGCTGCTTGGCGGCTACAAATAGCAGAACGGCCCCGACCAGATGACATCCGGCCATCAGATGGCTCGCGTCGACGTACTTGTCCGACACCCAGCCGGCCACCAGCGGCGTGATCATGCTGGCCAGCGGCAGCGTGGCATAGATCCAGCCCGTCTGTTTCCCGCTCAGCTTGAGCGGACCCAGGCACCGAGCCGCCAAGACGGGCGCCCAGGCGCCCCAGATGGCAAACTCGAAGAACATGATAAGACTCAGCTGGATGTAGAGCGTATTGAATTCCACGACGACCTCCTTGATTTGAGAAGAGCCAACAGATCCAGGCCGCTGCCCGGGGCGGCTTCACGCCCACGAGCACCCAAGTCCGACGAACAAGGCCCTCGGACCGCATCGGCCCACATTCTAAATGAAGCCGCGACAAACGCAAAGCCGTGCGGCGGCCATCCGGGGCTTCGGGCACCCTGCTGACAGGTTTTCGGGCCAGTTTCCGTCGGGGACCGTTATAAACAGGGTATCCGCTCGCCTGGAAAATGTAAGAATCCTAAAGCTAAAGACGCAGAGGCACAAACCACGACGCGCGAGGTTGCCGCGGCACCGGCCCGCGAGGAACCAAGTTGACGCCCGGCCCAAATCAGGGGGATACGACGATGCCCAAACGTGCCGTCTCCAACAAGGTCCACCAATGGCTTGTCGGCGAGCTGGAAACGTGGCAACGCGAAGAAATCGTTTCGCCGGAGCAGTCATCGCGTATTCTCGCCCTTTATGAGACTCCAAGCGAAGTTGCCGATCGCCGTCAGTCGTTGGCGATGATCACGCTGATGGGCCTGGCGGCCGTGATGGTCGGTCTGGCCGCCTTGCTGCTGGTGGGCTACAACTGGGACGCCATGCCCGCGGTAGTCAAGCTGACGCTCATTTTTGGCTCGATCCTCGTGGCTCACGGCGTCGGGTTTCACCTTCGCTATCAGCGTGGGCACAAAATTGCCTCGGAGGTAGCTTTCCTGCTTGGATGCCTGTTCTATGGCGTCGGCATTTGGCAGGTCGCGCAGATCTTCCACATTCAGTCGCATTATCCCAACGGAATCTGGATTTGGGCCGTGGCGGTCCTCCCGATGGCTTTGTGTCTGGAGACGCCCCTGCTGCACGTCCTGTTCGCCGGTCTCATGGCGATTTGGGCGGGGACGGAGATCCTCGGCTTCGGTGAGCTGGGGATGTGGTTCTTCGGGCGTTGGCACGCGTTGTCCAACGGAGCCTACAGCCTGCCGCTGTTGGCCGCGCCCGGGGTGCTCTGGGCCTATCGCAAGAGGTCCGTCGCGACGGTAGCCGTTTACGTACCGCTTCTGGCCTGGTGGATCGTGTTGCAGCCGTTTGCCTGGGACTGGGAGACCTGCGCGGTCTTTTTCATCGGCGCGGTCGGCGGTCTGTTGCTGTTGGTCTCGCAGGTTCATCCTCAGGGAAGTCCCTTACGCGTGATCTATCGCCTCTACGGCGTTCTGATGGCGGCCGGCGTGCTGGTGCCGATGAGCTTCTACGAATTCAACAAAGAGATCTTCCACTGGCATCCTTGGAAAGACTATCAAGTGAGCGGCCTTCTGGCGGCGCCGGCGATTGTGGCTCTCTCGATCGTGGTCATTGGTCTGGCGGCGTTTTTCAGCCGGCAATCGACCGAGCGGCGCGCTTCACTCCCCGACTCCATGATGGCGATTGTCCGTGGGCAATGGCTGCCGCTGGGTTTCATTTTTCTCATGGCCGTTTTGCCCGCACTGAACACAATCCTCATCATCACCGGCGACAATCCGGCATTGGCGGCACTGCTGACGACCGTCTCGGCCAATCTGGCCATGATGGTCTTGGCGGTTTGGCTGATTCATATCGGTCTCGATGAAGACCGTGGCCAGCCCTTTGCGGCCGGCGTGATCTATTTCCTCCTTTGGGCCGTTTTCCGCTACATAGACCTGTTCGCCGATTTCGGTGGAATGCTCGGCGCCGCGCTCATGTTCTTCCTCGTCGGCGCCGCGTTGTTCGGCATGGCCATCTTCTGGCGAAAGCGCAAGGAGATTCGACATGGTTGACAACCTCGTAGAACACGCCGACCTCGCCGAGGTAGGACCCCGAGCAAGCGACCGATGGTTCGCTTGGCTCAAGAGACGGGAACGGATCGTCTTGCTCCTGGCGGTCGGACTCCAAATCGTCGTTCTGCTGGCCATGATCGCCGGGCGCTCGGAGCCGCTCGTCCGAGGCCAGACCGTCTTGCTCCGTGTTGCTCCGATCGATCCTCGCGATCTTTTCCGTGGCGATTACGTCATCCTGAGCTACCGGTTCAATAGGATTCCGTCAAGCGGTATCGAAGGCTTGCCAAGATACACCTACCCGAGCAAGGAGTTGCAGGGACGCACGGTCTACGTGTCGCTGGTGCCCGAGCGCGACGGCAAGCACTGGCGTGCCGAGCGGTTTACCGCCGAGCGTCCCGCCGGCGGCACGTTTCTGCGGGGTACGATCGGCCGAGGGAACCAGATCCATTTCGGCATCGAATCCTACTATGTCCAGGAAGGAACCGGCCTGAAGTATGAACAGGCCGTCCGTGACGGCAGACTCTATGCCAAGGTGGCGGTAAGCCCAAGTGGTCAAGCCGTGCTACGTGGATTGCAGATAGAGCCGTAGTACGCCATGGCCTTGACGGGCGTCTGAGAACGTGTTTTGAAAAGGGTGCCACTGGCTGCTTGTCAGCCAGTGCTGGCCACCAAATGGGCTCAAATACAAGGGCGGACGAGCCGCCCATGGCACCCGTAGATGGGCTACAGCCATTTTCAAAACACGTTCTGAGAACCGCAAAGGTAAGACGCTCGAACGACCGGACTGGCGATGTTGGCTCGCGGCTTGTCGAGAGTCTCGCCGGCCCGAGGATGTCGCATTTTGCGGTTTTTGAACTCCCGAACACGGGCCTCGCCAAACGCTCACGGCCGCCGCGACATCCCCGCCCGTGGGGACCCAGAACTTGACTCCATCGGCCAGAAAGGCGATGATAGATGATGAGGGTTAGGGTTTCGTATGGGTGACCGGGCCAAGCTTGGTTGATGATCTCAGTCTGACGGTCGGGGAACATCACTAAGGCTAAACGGGGCGCAGAAAGGAATCAGATGAGGTCCGCCTTTAACACCATTCTGACGGTCGCTCTTCTCGTCGCCTGGCTGTCTTGCGCACCGTGTACATGTGGGGCGCCCGCCTACTACCTCGACAAACTCGACACACCCGACTACACGCAGACCGATCCGGCCTATGGGGGCATACCGGATGGTGGGGCGGCTTGCGGGCCGACCGCCGCGTCGAATGCCGTCATGTGGCTGGCCAACAACAACTACATGAACCTCGCCCCGTTGACCGCTGATCGGAAGCACGATCAGTGGGAAGTCCTTGCATTGAATCTTCGTACGGAGGAGTACATAAGCGGCTCGGGCGGCGCCGGCCCAATCTCCATGTGCAACGGCCTCTCCGACTACATCCATGATTGTGGTTACGACTATACCCGGCTTGAAGTGCAGACGTGGCGCAACGCGGGCGGTTGGGAAACGGACCCGCCGGTAGCCAAGCCAGACCTTGATTGGGCTCGCGACGGGATCGTCGGGCCGGGCCTGGTCCAGATGTGGAACGTTGGATGGTACACGTACGATGCCGTGAGCAAGGACTATACCCGCGAGGGCGGACACTGGGTCACCATGGCTGGATACGGCCACGACGGCACGGACTACGACCCGGATTGGTTCATCTTCAACGACCCAGCCCCTCGTAACGGGTACACATGGCGAAACGAATACGTCTTACCGCAGCTGATTACGGCCTGGAGAAGCAACATGCGGGGCTACTATTTGATCTCGGGGCCGGACTGGAATATCAACTCGTCGGGCGACTGCGCCATTCTCGACGCCGTGATCGTGCTGGAGATGGAGCCGGTGGATAACGAGGCGCCGGTTGCCGCGGAGGACTACTATTCGGTTGACGAGGATCTTTCCCTTTCCGTTCCTGCCGACGGCCTGTTTGCCAATGACGTGGATCCCGACAACGATACGCTGACGCCTCATTTGATGTCCGACACGTCTTACGGCAGCCTCGTGGTGCACGCCGACGGTTCGTTCGACTACACGCCATTGGCCGGCCATCACGGTACAGATCAGTTCACCTATCGCGCCGTCGACGGCCACGCGTTTTCGGACGTGACGACCGTGACGATCACGGTCAACTCGATCAACGACGTGCCGGTCGCGCTGGACGATGCCTATGAGGTCGATCAGGATACGGTACTGAACGTCTTTGGGCACGAAGGTGTTTTGGCCAACGACAGCGACCCCGACAACGAGGACGACGACCTGTACAACGACGTCGTTCTGGAAGCCGTTTGGGCGTCGGACCCGTTAAACGGCTCGCTCGAACTGAATTCCAACGGGTCGTTCACCTACACGCCGGATCCCGACTGGTACGGCACGGACAGCTTCACGTACCGGGCGGATGACGGCGAGGCCCTCTCGGACCTGGCCGCGGTCGTGATCGAGGTTCTTGCCGCGCTCGAAATTCCCGGCGACGCCACCGGTGACGGCTGTGTCAACGCTGAGGATGCCGAGCGCCTGGCGGCCAACTGGGGCCAGGGCGATGCAACCTGGGAGATGGGCGACTTCGACGACGACGGCATCGTCGGCCCGAAGGACGCAATCATCCTGGCGAGCCACTGGGGCTACGGAACCAGTGAAGCAAGTGCGGCCGTGCCCGAGCCGTCAACCCTTGCCGGACTCCTGCTCTTGTCCATCGTCGGCGCAGTCGGTCTTGGTGCCCGGTCCGGGCGGCGCCGATAGATCGAACAGCCCAAAAACCTCCTCTTGAGTCAGGCGCGGCTTGTGCTGTGGCCGGGTGTCGTAGAAGATCGTGTCGAAGAGCTTGCGTTTCTCGTCCAGGATCCGATTGATCCGCTCCTCGATCGTCTCAAGCACAAGGAACCGCGTCACGGTGACCGGCTCCGACGAGCCGATCCGGTGGACCCGATTGATCGCCTGATCCTCAACGGCCGGGTTCCACCAACGGTCGAACAAGAACACGTAGCTGGCGAACTGGAGGTTGAGCCCCACGCCGCCTGCTCCGTAGCTGATCAGCAGCACGTGCGCGTCGGGGTCGTCTCGAAACCGCCGGATGACCTCGTCGCGGCGTCTCGATGGGATGCGGCCATGGTACTCGAGCGGCCCAAACCGCCGAAGAGGTCCACGAAGTCGCTCGATCGTCTTGACCCATTGACTGAAAACGATCGCTTTGCGACCGCTGGCGGCCACTTCCTCCAGGTCGGCTTCAAGCCGTTCGAGTTTCGAGCTTGCGCCGGTGGCCGGGTCGAAATTGCAGATCTGTTTCAGCCGCAACACCAGTTCAAAGACGTGCTGTATGGTGATCCGGCCGCCCAATGCGCTGAGATGGACGATGCCTGCGTCCTCGGCCAGTTGATAGGCTGCGTGCTGCTCGGGCAAGAGCTCCAGCTCGGCATCGCGGAACAGCTTCGGCGGCAGGTCGGCGAGCACTTCTTCCTTGGTTCGCCGCAAGATGTAGTCGCCCACGGCGCGGCCCATCCGTCGAGGACGCATGTCGACTGAGAGATGGCCGGGCGCGAGAAACTCGAAAATGCCGACCAGATCCTCCGGGCTGTTTTCCACCGGCGTGCCCGTCAGCGCCCATCGCCGCCGGCCTCGCAGGACGCGAACCGCCTGGCTCGTGGCGCTTCGGCGGTTCTTGATCCGCTGTGCCTCGTCCAGCAAGACCAGGTCGAACGTCAGCACCGGATCGCTCGCCGTGAGCAGATTTCGGTCCTGGCGCAACAGCTCATAATTGGCAATCTTCACCGGTACGTCGGGCAGGAACCACTGCCACTTTCGTTTTTCTTGGTTCCCCTCGATCACCGACGTGGGAATCTCCGGCGCCCATGCATTGAATTCACGCTGCCAGTTCGTGACCAATGGCTTCGGGCAAATCAGCAACACGTGCCGCAATTCGTTGCGATGCATCAACAACCGAACGGCCGTGATCGCCTGCATCGTCTTGCCCAGCCCCATCTCGTCCGCCAGAATCGCCGCCTGACGCGGATAGAGAAAGGCGATGCCCTCGCCTTGGTAGTGAAACGGCTTGAAGGGAAACCGTAGCGAGCGCTCGGCCAGCAGCACGTCCAGCGGCGGCTGCAGCAGATAGCCCAGCCGGTCCTTGAGTTTGATCACGTCGTTTGGCGGTCTGATTCGAGTCGGCCCACCGGCAGGAAGTGCGAAGCCACCAGACCCCCGTGAGGAAACACCACGCCAGCAGAGCCAAGGGGGCGTCTCGTCCGGCCGCACGTAGTCCACTTCTTCATCCGGCACGATTCCAAAGTGAAAACTACGCGTCTTCGGAGGTCGCTCCCGGGCAATGGGTACCGAGACAACACGAGGTCGCTGCGTCCAGCACGCCGTGGGGTGACCCTTTATCTCGACCGGTTGGCCGGGCTGCTCGAACCGCTCGTCGCGGAACGTTTCGACGTGCACGTTCAAATCAAGATCATGGACAGCCGGCGCGCCGGCAGCACGCCAACTCAAGCCTTCAACCGGATCGATCGCCCAACGCGTAATCTCCGACATGGCCTAGCCGCCTCCGGCACGCCGAGCCTCTTCGATCGCCTCGCGAATCCGCACGAACGGCTCGGCCAGGTCGAACGAGTCGGCCAGGTCGGCCAATCGGTCGAGGATCGTCGCCTGGTCGGCCTCGGCTCGTGGGCCGGCGGCCAGACGGTTGTGGCCCAAGTGGAAGCGCCTCAGAGGGGAGTCCGGGGCGTGGGCCGCATGGACGCGCCACGTCTTCTGGCCCGGGTCGGTCGCCGAGGACCCGGCCTCGGCGGTAGTCGACTCGGGACCTTCTGCTTCACCGGCCGGGATCTCGACCAGGGCCACCGGTATGTCGACGAAATCACGAACCGCCAAGACGGCAGGGTGGTCGGTACAGACAACAAGAGGGTCATGCGTCACCCCATCAAGGAGGGACCTCCCTATCTGTTCACCGTAGAGATAAGAATTGAGCGTGGGACCATAGAGAATCTGTTGGGCTCGATTCGGCTTGATGGGGGCGGTGCAGCGAAACTCCAAAGGCCGGCCCAGAAAATTCAGCGCAAGATAGCCACCAAAAAGGCCGTCACGCGGACATTCGAGCACCGTTAAGAAACCTAAGCTCTGTTTAGGTTTAGATTCATCGCTGCGGGGGTAAGCCATCGGTACTTTTCTAGCGGTTGGGCCGTGAATTTCCTCGCCGGATCGGCAAGCGTTTCGCGAGAGGTCTGCCGTTGGATCGGGTTGCAGCCGTCGGGGACTTTAGCCCTGTCGTGGCCAAACGGGGCCGCCGGCCCGGGGGGAGCCCTTTCGGGTTCTCGGGATGGGGCCGAGCTGGCACGTCAGAAAAGTGTGTCTGGTGAGAGAACTTTCGTGGGCAAACCCTCGACTTTTCCAGGGGGTCCTGGTTATACTGGATGATTGAAAGGAAGGGATAGCCATGAGTAACGACCCCCAACCTGGACAGTCCATGTTCAGCCAGATTGACGTTTCGCATGTCGGGGCCGGAAAGCCCAAGCCGACGACACACGTACGCCTCGGCGGCGGTGATCGCGAGGACACCCGACTGCTTCGAGAGATTCTTGCAGCCCAAGACAGGCAGAACGAGTTGCTTGAAGAGTTGGTCACCCAGATTGGAGCCGCCCAGCGACAACGGGCCAACGAGTTGGGCCAGTGGAAAGAGGCCAACCCTCACTTGGCCCGCCGATGCCGCCAAGCCGCCGAGTCGCTCAGCAAGATACAAACGGAATTCCTCGAGATGCTCACCCACGAAATCGGCGACAACTACGAGGCTCTGATGGACGGCGAATTCATGCTCAATGAATTCGTCGATCGCTTCGGACCCCGACTGGCGCACTTGAATGGAGTCTTGCAGGTCCTCTCGCAGCTCAGCGCCGCGCCGGATCCGATCAACATGCCGGGCACGCCTTAAGCCGTGCTCATGAGCATCGAGTAGGCTCGATGACTAGCCTTTACTTGATCCATGCTTCTCGCTGGTCGGCTTGGTTCGTGTTGTTTTGTGGATGGACGCTGCTGGGCTGTACCGCGCAAACCGATCTGCCCGAGGTCCTCGGCGATCGTGCCCGCGAGACCGGACAGGCCGAACGTGGCGTTGCGCCGGTTGCCCAAAGCGACTGGCCCTTGTTTCGCGGCGATCCCGCGGCCCGGGGTGTGGCCTCGGGCCGGTTGCCCACGCGGCTTGAACTCCTCTGGACCTTCCCGGTCGAGCGGGGTGGGTTCGAGGCGACGGCCGCCGTCGACGGCCGCGCGGTCTACGTCGGCTCGACGGACGGCCATCTCTACGCCATCGACCTGGACGGCGGCCATCGGCGATGGAAGTTCTACGCCGAGCCGGGTTTCTCCGCTCCGACCGCCTTGCGCGACAATCGCGTGTTCATCGGCGACGCCGACGGGCGGTTCCACTGCGTCGACGCGGAAAACGGCAAGGAGCTATGGCACTTCGACGCCCAGGCCGAAATCAACGGCGGGGCCAATTTCCACGGCGAGCACGTGCTCGTCGGCTCCCAAGACGGCAACCTCTATTGCCTCGAAGCGGCCACCGGGCAGTTGGCCTGGAAATTCGAAAATGAGGATCAGATCCGTTGTTTTCCCACGGTCCTCGGTGATCGGGCATTGGTGGCCGGTTGCGACGGCAGCCTGCACGTCATCGATTTGAAACAGCGTCGGCAGGTCAAGGCCGTACCGTTGGAAGCACCTACCGGATGCACGCCGGCCGTGCTGGGTGATCGAGCTTTTGTCGGGACCGAGGGCAAAAGGTTTCTCGCCGTCGATTGGCGCAGCGGGCGCGTGGCCTGGGAATATCAACCGCCGGGCGGTGCCCGCGCGATACGCAGTTCGGCCGCCGTTTCTGCCGAAGCCGTTTTCGTCGGCTCGCGCGACAAGCGGTTGCACGCGATCGATACAAAAACGGGCCAGCCACTCTGGCAGTTTCCCACCGGCGGCCAGGTCGACAGCTCGCCGGTGGTGGTCGGGCCTTGGGTCGTTTTCGGTTCCGGCGATGGGCGCGTATATGCCGTCGACCGGAAGTCGGGCCAGAGGGCTTGGCAGTACGACACGGGCGGCGCGCTGGTGGCCTCAGCGGCCGTGGCCCACGGACGATTGGTGATCGGCACCAAGGAGGGTGATTTGTTCTGTTTTGGTTCGGCCGACGGCAAGAGCCGTAGCGAGTGAAGCCATGTTCGACCACGATCATTTGATCCTGTGTCGCGCCCGGGAGGAGACGCCGGCCGGCAAGATCAGCTCGACGCGCCGGGCCTTCGAGGAGGGCTTACTTCAATTGTTGCCGCCAGGCGAAGCGTTCTCGGTCACGGTGGTGCCCCATCTGTACGATCTGGCCACCGACGGCCCGGCGCTGGGGCGGCTGCGATTGTTTTCGGGCCGGCTCGTCGTGCTTGCATGGCTTCCGTCCCGGGCAACCTACTGGATTCTGCGCAACGCCGGGGTCGCCGACACACCGAGTGGTGACCCGCGGAGGATTTGCTGTCTCGATCTGCGCGACTACCGACGACCGGAAGCTTGTGTGGAGTCGATTTGCCGGATCGTGCCGGTGGCAGCCGAGCCAAGCGCAACGTCAACGGGCCAATCGTCCAACGTCGAGCACCTCGAAGGGCCCGTCTCGGCACGATGGTATCCGGTGATCGACTACGATCGGTGTGCGAATTGCCTGGAGTGTCTGAACTTTTGCCTGTTCGGCGTGTTCGGATTGGACGCCTCCGCAGCGGTCCACGTCGAGCAACCCGACGCGTGTCGTCCCGGTTGCCCTGCCTGTGCCCGGGTCTGCCCTTCAGGGGCGATCATGTTTCCCGAGCACGCCGATCCGACGATTTCGGGCAAGCAGTCGGCCAAACCGGCGGCCGGCATCGCACAACTCCTGCCCGTGCTCGATCCGCTCCGCCTGGCTGCCGCCGAGCGCGAGGTGGCCAAGAAGGTGTCACGCCCGACCGACGGGCACGAGCCGATTCAGGACCGGGACACTCCAGCGGAAGAAGACACTCGTCTTGACAGTCTAGTCGACGAATTGGACGAGTTCGGTATGTGAAGTCATCGCAGCCCCGCCGACCGAAAAGGCCTGTCGGTGAAAGCACACCCTTCCGCGATCACCATGCCACCCACATCGGTGGATAGCGAACGCCAAGGAGTATGGGTGTTCGCGTCAGCATCAGTTTCAGTTTCTGGCTATCTCCTCAGATTGCAGCAATATCCCCACGACGAGGGGATTCGATTAGTCACTGAATCACCAGAGAATTGGCTGGAACCGGAATGCGCCCAGGAAATTTCGTCAAATATACGGGAATGCTGACATTAGTGTAGGGGGATAGAGTGTCTGTTTGCGCATACGTCACGACCGGTTCCACGAAACATGCATGAGCCTCCGCAGAAATCAGAATTCGTGCGCCTTTGGGCGTTACATGGCCAGCGCCTCTACGCACATCTCTTAACGCTGACGTCCAACGACGCCGACGCTGACGAAATCTACCAGGACGTCGCCATGACGTTGTGGGAAAGGTTCGACCAATTCACACCCGGAACCGACTTCTTGGCGTGGGGACGACAGGTCGCCCTGTACAAAGTCCTCAACTTCAGGAGACTCCGGCATCACCAAACCGTTCTTTGCAGTCCGCAGTTCCTCGACGCGATCGACAGCATGGCTGCAAAAAACGCGGAAAGGCTCGACGCTCAACGCAAGGCGTTGGCCAACTGTTTCAATCAGCTCCCTCAGAAGCACAAGGATCTCATTAAGCAACGCTATCAGCCTGGTGCAACGCCCCAAAGCGTAGCCAGTCAAACGGGACGAAACGTCATGGCGGTCTACCAAGCTTTAAGACGCATTCACAGAGCACTTTTCGATTGCGTTCGCAAGACGAGCCTTGAGGAGGGAATTCTATGAGCAATGCCCTTCCTCGCGAACGACTCGACGAACTCTGTGACTTGATTGCTGCGCTGCATGAAAAATGGATCACGCCGCAGGAGAGAGCTCGGCTGGAAGAGTACATCTGCCACGACGAAGAGGCTTGTCGAGTCTACATGGAATACACGCATCTGTACGCCAACCTACGCTGGCGCGAGATGGAAGAGCCCGAATTCAGGGAAGCACCGCCACTCGGCGAGACGAAGTCGTCTCGAACACCCATTCTAGGGTTCCTGGGTGACGTATTTCAGGCGGGGACGCATTTCTTCTCGCGAGGCCTCGTGATCTCACTCCTGTTGACCATTGGTTTGCCGGGAGCCTTGTTTCTCATTTTGATATTACAGGTCGCTCGTCAGCCAGCCCCACCGGCACCGGTGATGCCCGTGGCCACGGTCACACAAATGCACGAATGTGTTTACGGTGAAGGCAGCGCGCCCTTGCCGATCGGGGCAAGTCTGTTTTCGGGCCAACAAGTCCGCCTGAGTGAGGGCCTGGTCAAAATCGTCTTCACCGACGGGGCTCGCGTGATTATAGAAGGACCGTCTACGTTTGAGACGAGCAACCGTAGTAAGGGCTTCTTGCATTCCGGCAGCCTCGTGGCAAACGTTCCGAAGGGGGCCGAGGGATTCACGATCGGCACGCCCTCGGCAACCGTGGTCGACTTTGGAACCGAGTTTGGTGTGGCCGTCGAAGACGTGCAGGGCACCGCGGAGGTGCACGTTTTCCAGGGCGAAGTGGCATTGAAGACCGGCTCGGAAAATGCCGGTCGGAAGCCAAAAGGGCGTCATCTGGCCGCCGGGCGTGCAGTCCGCATTGAATCGACCGACCAGAAAGGAAGAGTCGTCGTTCGTGAGATTGCGTCCTCTGCCGCTCGTTTCGTGCGACGGCTGCCGACGCCCGCGGAATCGGCTAATCAGGCGATCATCGCCGATTTCTCGGGCGGGAAGGGCAACACGCGAGTGAAGCAGTTTCCTGGCACTGCGGGCTCGGGTTGGGCCACCGGCTGGAACGTTCGAGAAGCCGAGGGAATAAAGTGCACCGTCTCGATCGAACAGGCTAACCCGGTTCTTGGCGGTGGCGACTATCTGCGCGTGTTGGCGGTGCGAGAATCCGGTGCGGCCAGCATCTGCAGAGCCATCGAACGGCGCCTTGCATTAACCAAGCGGGTCGATCTGACGAAGCCCCACGTCGTTTCCTTCAGTTTTCGTATTGACGTGCTCGGCCGATTCACCAAAGCAGGCGATCACCTGATTATCTGCAATAACACCTACTCCGAGGCCGCGCCGAGGAAAGGGCCGACCAGCGGCTGGCACATTCGGGTGGACGGCAAAGACTACGAGCACGCGCCGGCAAGGCACTGGACCTTCATTTCGGGCGACGGAAAGGGGAACGAGTTTAGAGTCAGTAGCGGGATTCCCGCCCATCAAGGGATCGGTTACTCCTTCCGCGTTCTTGTCGATCCGCAAGCAAGACGGTGGACCCCGGCAATCGCGGTCAGCGGCGGCCGATGGACCACGTTTAGGCCGATGGGGATGCGATCGGCTGGAACGGCCAAAGACTGCAAATACTGGCCGTTTCTGTATCTTTACTGGATGATGGAAGGCGGGAACGAAGGAGCGGATATCGAGAAGATCGGTTTTTCGGTTGACTCGATCCGGATTACCACAGCCGACGCAAATGCTCGCCCCAGAGGCAATCGTGCGTTGTGAAAGCAGGCGAAGTAACAATGGGCCGGAATGAGAACGGCAAGTTTGGGAACAAGAGATCAAGGCACGTTGAACCGCGAAGATCCGTCGTACGAGCTCGGCCGGATCAATGGTTTGCGAAGCGAAAGGAAAGTCGTTTGGTTTTGTTCGGTTGTTGTTGAATATAAAGGAGTCTTCATTGATGATCTACAAATCAATCGCCACCATGGTGGTCGTATTGTGTTTGGCGATGTGGTTGACCACAGCCCAGCCGGCCCTGGCGCAGACGTTGATCGGCAGCCCGTTCATCACCAGTTATGACGGGTGGACCGACACGTTTGACTACAATCTTGATCCGTGTGCCTGGGGCGACCCGACGTGGGGGATTCTACTGAGCGAAGACACCGGTGCGGGCGGCTGGCTGATCGAGTCCTCCGACGGAGCCGAGGCTAACGGCACGGGCGGCGATGGCAAGTACGTACCCTATATGCTCGTCAACTCGGATACGACGCCGGCGGTCTACACGCTCAGCGCGACGATGGCCACCTACGACGACGATGGGTTTGGGGTCGTCTTCGGTTATCAGGACAACGACAACTACTTCCGCGTCGGCTTCCGCTCCCAGGGAGGATCGCAAAGCTTCGGTTTCTTTAATCCGGGCATTTCCGTGCAGAAGGTGGTCGGCGGCGTGATCAGCCAGTCGGATACGACCTCGAGCGTACCGTTTTCCGTGAGCGGTCCGACCAATCCGACACCGATCAATGTTACGGTGGATGTCCATGAGACTGGGCTCGGGGACCCGGAGTTTGACGTGAAAGTTGGTGGGACGACGTATCTGACCGTGGACGCTACCGATCTTCAGCCGGGGAGCTACGGGGTGATGTCGTGGCGTCAAATGTTCGTCGACGCCACTCCGTCAGCCAGCCCACACCTGGGAACGGCCTTGCAGCAGATGCAGGTCAGCGTCGGGGGCGAGGTCACGCAGTCGCACCAGTTCACGGGCCCCTGGCCCGTCTCGTTCAAGAATATCGTGATGACCCGGAGCGACGGCGAGCAGGCCCTGAAGTATCCTGACCCCTCTAACCCTGAGGGCGTCCCATACCCGAGCACCGACGGAAGCTTCCGTCTCAATTTCAACCATGGGAGGATCATTGAACAATCGAATACCTATCGACTCGCGGTGGACAATTACCCGACTCTCTTCAACACCGATTTCATCGGCCCGGCCATCATGGTCGACGAGGCCGGAAGCCAGGACTTTGAGAACTACGAAATGCGGGTCCGCATGAGCGACGGCGACGACGACGGGGTGGGCGTGTTGGTCCGGGTCCAGCAGGACGCCGACCATCCCGAGCAACTCAGCTTCTACCGGGTCTTTTTCGAATACACGCAGCCCGCCGATTACACGCGTCCTCCGCGGGGGATGTCGATTCAGAAGTGCGTGGCCAATGGACCGAGCAACAACCCGACGTGGGAAACGATCTTCTACGAGGATCCAGGCACTCTGCCGCAGTTCCTTTACACGCCGCGATTGTCGACGACGGCCCCGGAGGTCCCGTTCGACGTGAAGGTGAAGGTGGTCAACAGCCCCGACGACTCGTCCGCGACGATCTACGTCGAGGTGATCAACGATCCCGAAGGCGACCCGACAACCATTACGTACGACCCGGTGGTCGACAGCGACAATCCGATTCTGACCGGAACGGTCGGACTGTTTAGCTGGGGCAACGCGTGCAGCCCCGCGTGGGGCGACCCCACGGCGATCCTGGGAGGTTTCGGCGCGGTGTTCGAGGGCTACGGCGGCGACCCGAATACCCCGCTGGTCGTCTCCATCCCGACCATCCCGGAGATTCCCGGCGACGCCAACCGGGATGGCTATGTCAACGAGCTCGATGCCCAGGCGATGGCCGGCGGCTGGGGCACGAGCCCCGGGGCGACCTGGGAAATGGGGGATTTCGACAAGGACGGCGACGTCGACGCGGCCGATGCCTCGATCCTGGCCGCCAACTGGGGCTACGACTATTGGACAGAGGAAGGCGGCACGGCGGCCGTGCCCGAGCCGGGCGCGATCGTCCTGCTGCTGGGCGCCCTGGCGGCGATGGCCGTTGTGCGACGGCGCGGATAGTACTTGACTAAACCACATATGGGGTGCCACTGGCGCGCCAGCGCCAGTGCGTTGTGGACACGGGCAAGATGCCCGTGGCACCCATGAGATGTAGGCCGGGTCGTCACCCGGCAATGAGAAGGATGTGTGTATTACGTGAAATGGATCAATGTAGTAACTCTTTTAGCAACGAGGAGGAAAACGCATGAAGTATCTAATGGTTCTATTGGCCCTGCTATGCCTGGTGGTCAATGCCCAGGCGGGCCAGATTGTCTGCTACGATTTCGCCTACAAAAACCTGCCGCATACCACCTGGGATTATGAGGACATCTCAGACAATGATCATAACGGCACCGAAGGTGGATCGTGGTACCACGTTGATGGCCGTACCGCTGCGAACGCAGATCTATGGGACGACGTCGGCGGCGACCGGGGCGGTGTGTATGTCGACCGTACCGCCTACGAGGTTCAGTATGATCTTGATAATGGCGGCAATCCCAACAACCAACGGGTGTTTCTAGACAGCAGGCCGGATATTGCGGCCAATGCGGGCATTACGTTGGCCGCGTGGGTCAATCCCGAAACGACTCATGCCAGAGGCAATAATCCGGATCCGAAGTTCGCGCACATCATTGCGCTGGGAGCCTACGGAGACAATCCCATCGTGACGCTTGAACTGTCTCAACCGGTTGCACTTGAGCAGAAACGTGTACACGGTTGGATCGAAGGTAACGGTGCCGATACCCAGTATGAAATTACCGGGCTTGGCAATGTTGCCGCGGGTGCCTGGACGCACATTGCCATCACGTATGATCGGGTGAACAATGAAGCCAAGACTTATATCAACGGCTATCCGGATAACACGATAGGCATTTCCGGCGTCGATGACGGCCTTCTGGAATTCTCAGCTTCCGGCATGTATGGCCAAGTCGGCGGCGGAATCGCTACTCACCACGATGCAACCTTTTTGGGCATGCTGGATGAGGTTTGTGTTTTTGATGAAGTCTTGACGCAACCGCAGGTTCTTGCTCTGGTTCCAGAACCGGCAACGCTGTCGCTGCTGGGCCTGTTGACCGTCTGCGGCCTGGGCCTGCGGCGCCGGAGCTAGTTGACGGTCGTGTTTTCAGGGAAGAGGTGAACTTGCGGGCGGGGGATTTACCCCACTCGTAAAATGCAGTAGATGCACAACCGGCCCGCCGGCCCTGTGACCCCGGGAGAGGGGCAAGTGTCGGCGGGCCTTTCTTGGTTCGTGCGCCGGCCAGGGCATTTCGCGATCATTCCGCGCGTTTCATCTATCTTCAACGCGCAGACCCAGTGGATCGCCGATCACGAGACGTCGCACAACATCCAGATAGTCCTCCACCAGGGCGACTTGACGAACAACAACGACACGACCGAGTTCGGCAGGGCCAAGACCGCGATGAGTACCCTGGACACGGCAAGCGTGAGCATGGCACGCGAATTCCCGGACGGTCTCGGACAAGCCAGCAGTGGCACCCGCTACACTGATCTGGGAATCGCTCTAAGCGGTCTTACGTAAGTCTGTTGCTCTCACGGGCTTCGCAGCCTGCGTATCGATCGTTTGAACCACTACCGATTTATGTGAGAGCGCTTAGAATGCCCCGATAACCTGTGGGGAGAACACCCTCCTCGCGTCCCCACAAGGCCCGAATTGATCAGGCATGGAAACCTGCAAAATGCGACATTAGGGGCTGTTGCGATGTCATTATCCTTGAAATTACCGCTCCGTTTGCGTATGTTAGGAATTGGTGAGACTTAGGCGCCAGTCGTTACTGGCGCTGTCTCTTGGTGGCGGTTCTCAAGGTCTCTCAGTGGTGGTTCTCAAGCGGTTTGCCGCGGTCAGCACGGTGTCGCCTGCGGGGCCGGTCGGGGAGTATCGCCGCATTTGACTCCGAGAGTGTCATTCACGATAGGGAAGATCTGATGTTCACGATTCAACGAACACGACGGCGGGGATTTACCCTGGTCGAGCTCCTTGTGGTGATCGCCATCATCGGCATCCTCATCGCGCTGCTCTTGCCGGCCATCCAGGCGGTTCGCGAGGCGGCTCGGCGGCTGGCGTGCAAGAACAATCTCAAGCAAATAAGCACGGCCATTCTCAGCTATGAAAACACCCATGGCGCCTTTCCGCCGGCCTATCGGCTCTTCAGTTTCTCGGACTGGGATAAAGGATATAACTACTCCATCTATATCCTGCCTCAGCTCGAGCAGCAGCCCGTCTACGACATGTTCACGTTCCACGATTCGGCCGGCCACAACTACTCGTGGGACCACTCAATCAACAAGAAAGCGTCCGCGCAACACATGCCCATCTTCCAGTGCCCGAGCGCTTCGGCGGGCCGCGAGGGGATCACCGACTACGCGGCATGCGACATGATTTGGGCATGGAACACCCAAATTCGCAAACTCGTCAGCAGCGGGCAAATCCGCGAGCGCGGCAACAACATTACCTACGCCGACAATTGGAAGAGCATCCTCATGCCCATCATCGACAACGCGGAAAAGTATACAAGCAGTCCATACATGTATCCCCACTACCCAAACGATCCCAGTGAGCCGATGAGGATAGAGGACGTGACCGACGGGCTGGCGCAGTCGATTCTGCTCCCCGAGGATGTGGACCGCCCGAATTATTGGGTACTGGGGGTTCTTCAGGATAAGAAGGTCGGGGCCCAGAATTGGGCCGATCCGGACTCGTGGTACTGGATCCATAGTCGTTCGGACTGTCGCGACAGCGCCATGTTTAACTGCCACAACAGCAATGAGATTTACAGTCTTCATCCGGGCGGCGCGATGTACGCCTTCGGCGATGCCTCGGTGCACTTCCTTGGGGATGACTTGGATCCAGAAGTCTTTGTCAGCCTTTTCACGCGCTCCGCCGGCGACTTCGTCAACACCGAAGAGCTAGCGCTCTAGCCCGGGTTTCTCACCATCCCGGCGCAAGCGAATGAGCACGAACACAGGCAAGATGCCCGTGGCACTCACTGCGGCAATCTGAAATACGCTCCAGGCCGCGCGACTCTCCCTAGCCCGGGTTTCTCACCATCCCGGCGCGCCGGGACTTGCCGGAAGGCAAGCAGTGCCCAGAGGTTGGGAGGGCACTGCTTCTTGCGAAGCAGTGGCACACTGTCTCGACCCGTTATCCCTTGGTGAGCAATGCGGGCTAGTGGCCCTCCGACGGTTGCCCTACAATAGGCAGGTAATCCAGCACGCACCACGCCAAAGCCGCCTTTCTCGGGGACGGGACGATCATGACGAGCCTCTATCCCCTTCGATTCGAGCCCCTCTACAAACATTATCTCTGGGGCGGCAGACGATTTGAAACGCTTCTGGGTCGAAGACTCGAGCCCGAGCAGGTCTATGCCGAGTCGTGGGAGATCGCCGATCACGGCGAGGACCAGAGCATTGTCCGGTTTGGGCCACTGGCAGGCACATCGTTGCACCAATTGATGGTCGAGCACCGGGACGAACTCTTGGGACGACCGCGGCCGACGTCGGCCGACCATCCTCTGGCGGATCGTTTCCCCTTGTTGTTCAAGTTCCTCGACGCCGCCGCGAATCTCTCCCTGCAAGTCCATCCCGACAACGCGATGGCCGCACGGCTCGACCCACCCGATCTTGGAAAGACCGAAGCCTGGTTCGTGCTGGCCGCCGAGCCGGGCAGCCGGATCTACGCCGGGTTGAAGCCGGGGGTGGACCGGGCCACACTCGCCCGGGCTATCGAGGAAGGGACCTGTGCCGAGTGTGTCCACTGGTTCGAGCCAACACCGGGCGATTGCCTCTTCCTTCCGGCCGGCACGGTCCACGGCCTGGGCGCCGGGATCATGCTGGCCGAGATCCAACAAGCCAGCGACACGACCTTTCGGCTGTTCGACTGGAACCGCACGGGCCCCGACGGCCGCCGGCGCCCACTCCATATCGAGCAGGCGCTTGCAGCGATCGACTTCGACGCCGGCCCGGCCCAGCCGGTGCGGATCCCGGTCGCCGATGAAAACACGGCCGTGCCAGTCATCGACTGCGACTACTTCACGCTCTTCCGATGGAGTCTCCGTCGGCCGGCGTTTCTCGGCGGCGACGGCCGTTGCCATCTGGTGAGTGTGCTCGACGGCTCGGCCTCGATCGAAGGCGATCCGGCCGGAGCACCACTCTCTCGCGGACAGACGATCCTCCTGCCGGCAGCCTTGCCGGCGGTTGCCGTCGGGGCGGAGCCGACCGCCACGCTGCTGGACGTCAAGGTGTCTTAGCAAGGCATCTCGAAGGGTGGCACGCCCCTGAGCTCGACTTTTGCACTTTTTGAAGGGCAAATTGGTCTATCAATATAGCG
>CAZWWC010000020.1:12264-24021 GCA_964637625.1 uncultured Planctomycetaceae bacterium | reverse complement strand
CAAAATCACGCCCCCGGTCAACCGTTTCGTTCGACGGATGCCCTCGACGCCGATCGGGCCGATCGTCGCTGATTTCTCGGGCGGAAACGGCACCTCTGGAGTGGATCAATTTCCTGGTGTTCCGGGAAAGGGTTGGGCAACCGGCTGGAGTTTCGGAAAGCCCAAGGGAGTCGATGTCTCCGTATCGGTTGAAAATGCCAATCCGATTCATGAAGGTGGCCGTTACCTGCGCTTTCTTGTCACACGCCAGACCGGCAAGGAGTCGACCGGCAAGGAGTTGACCGGCAACGCTTTGCTCCGGCGTCTTCAGTCGACACCGCAGCTCGACCTGGGCAAGCCCCACGTTGTCTCGTTTGACTTGCGAATCGACGAGCTTGGCCAGTTCGCTAGCGCAAGTGACAGTTTATTGCTTTGCAGCGACCAGGGACCTCGCTTCGATCCCAATCGCACCAGGGGCTGGACCATTCGCTTGGCGGGTGGGCGCATTTACGGTGTGCCAGCCAGGCACTGGCAACTCGGCGCTGGCAGCAAGAAGAAGGAAGGCAAGAACGTAGATTCCGGCGTCTTGGTCCAGCTCGGACACGTGTATTCGTTTCGTGTTCTTGTCGATCCCCCAACAAAAACCTGGACACCGTCGATCCGAGTCGACGGGGGCGAACTCAAGACGTTCAAGCCGCTGGTCATCCGATCCGTTGGAACCACCGAGGACAGCAATCCTTTGTCATTCCTCTACTTCCAGTGGCGGATGAGGGACGGGAACAAGGGAAAGGCCGTTGAGAAAATCGGTTTCTCGGTCGATTCGATCCGAATTACGCAAGCCGACGCAAAAGACCCCGGGGGTGGATAATCATGAACCATGGCCGTTGTCGTTCCCAGTCGTGCGTCGTCGTGCGAAAGCGACGATACCTCTAATAGGACCTACATCCGACACAACGCGGGCCCGAGAAGAGCTTTTGGGATACTTAGCCTCAAACAGATTTCTTGTTTTTTGCGGTGTATCACGTGCACCAAGGAGATTGAATTATGAGACAAGTAGCGATTGGATGCCTATTGTTGGGACTGCTGGCGTTTGGCGGTGGCCTGGCAGAGGCCGTGACGGTGGAGGCCTGGTTCAACGACGGGGCGACGAGCACCGAGGTCGATGGTTACCCGGGCATAGGCAACGCGGGGGGCGAACCCGATACAGGTTGGTATGACAAATGGCGCGAGGCCCAAGGGTGGGGTGCGTATATCGTCCGTGAAGTTCTTACCACGAATCCCTTGGACACGGGTGGAGGCAACACGAACGACAACTACTTTCACGTCACGGCCACGGGAAGTCCCAGCCAGTCGTATGGTTCTGTGACCCACCGTCGCGCTCACAACGGCTACGTCATCGACAGAGACCAGGATCACACGGTTTCGTTCCGCTTCCGGATCGATGAGAACATAAAGGACTCGTATCGCGTCGCGGATCGCTACGCGATTAACGGCTGCCTGGCTTCCACGGGCTCGGGCGGCGAGACCAACCACGCGGGCGACACTTTTGAGCTCTTCGGGCTCACCGATGCGACCTCTTGGAGTCTTCCGAGCGATTACCACTGGTACGTCCACAATGGCCAAAAGGATGGCAGTCTTAGCTGGAGCAACCTTGTGGACACGAACGTTCCGCTTGAGCAGGGTGGAGTTTACGATGTCACGGCTACGCTCCACCCGAGTACCCAAACCTACGACATGGACATCAGCGCGACGGTCCTGGGGACCCCATATACGTACTCCAATACGGGTTTGGGCTGGCGGACTTCAGCGACGACCGCCACGAATAGTATCAAGTTTGCGGCCCGCATGAGCGGTGGCGGATACCTTGGTGGCGCCTGGACCCGCGAGTATTCGGTCGACTCGGTCGTGTTTGAGGGCTCCGCCCCGCCGATGCCCTCGACGGTCGTCGCCCATTTCGATGGCGGCCAGGGGACTACCGCTCCCGACGGTTTCGCCGGCATAGCCGGCAACGGTTGGTACGATCCTTGGAAGTTGAACAAGAGCGATACCGTGACCTACACTGGCACGGTCACCGAAACGAATCCTGTCGACACGGAATCGGGAACGACGGACAACTACTTGCAGATCGTATCCAGCGGACCGGCAGAGGGCTATGGTACGGCGAACATCAGTCGTGCTATCGTGGCCGATAGCGTCGACAGGACACAGGTCTACTATACTTCGTTCAAGTTCCGGATCGACGAGGACATCTCCCAGTCGTATGCGATTTCCGACCGGTATTCGATTACCGGCGGCATGGGTGCTTCCGACCAGCGCGGCGGGACTTTTGCACCGCTGGACAACTGGCACATCCTTGGGCTGACCGATGCCCAGAGCGCGGGACTGCCCAACGACTACCACTGGTACGTCGTCAACGACACCCAGGATGGCACATTTGCGTGGACCGACGATATCCAGGACACGGGTATTGCGATGGTAGAGGACGGGGTCTACGAGTTCCTGGTCAAGACCGATCCGACGACGAACACCTGTGACATCACGATTAGCGACGGTACGACCACGGTAACCAAGACCAACTTGGGTTACCGGAGCACTTCGGGGGCCGAAGCGAACATGATCAAGTTTGCGCACCGCATTACCAACGAGACTCGCGAGTATTCGATAGACTCGATTGTGATCTCCAACACGGCTCCCGTACAGATCCCCGGCGACGCCGACGACGACGGCGACGTCGACAAGGACGATTTGGCGGCCGTGGCCGGGCATTGGGGGGCGGGACCTGGCGCCGTGTGGAGTGATGGCGATTTCGACGGCGACGGCTATGTCGGCCCGAAAGATGCGTCGATCCTGTCGGCCCATTGGACCGGCTCAGGCGGCGAGGCCAATCCCGTGCCCGAGCCGGGAACGTTGATCCTCTTGGGCATCGGTGCACTGATGTTGCTGCCGCTTCGGAGACGCAACAAATAGACCTGTAGGTCGGGCTGTGCCTGACGGAAAGACAACGGGGTGTTCCATGATATATGTCAGGCGGAGCCTGACCTGCGAATTGACAAAAGGGAGGCGGAATCGAGAAGAGGCTTCAATATATTTGGTTGCAACCACGTTTTCTTGTTTTTGCGGTGTACAGATTGCACCCGGGAGTAATGAATCATGAGAAATTTGGCAATTGGTTGCCTATTGCTGGCAATTGTGGCGCTGGCCGGCAACCTGGCGTGGGCGGAAACCGTCTACACCTACGACTTTGACAGCCTTACGGGCTCCGCAAATCCGGGCACGCCCCTGCCCGGTCAGGATGGTTGGGTGAATCTTCGCTCTGACGGAAAGTATGCTATTGGCGTCCGCAACGAGGCCGGCATCTCCGGTTGGCCCGGCTTCAACATCAATTGCACGAGTCGGGCGGCAAGCTCCTCCGGCTATCATGGGAAGGGGAGCGGGGTCTATACGATCACCGACGACCAGATGCGCATGGAGATGACCGCGCGGGTTACGTCTTACTACACTGCCGCCGCGACTAAAACGCTTCTCCTACTTGGCATTTGGGCCGACGACGGCGACAACGCTATGGAAAGAGATCCGCCCACCAAGGACGAATATGGATTCCTGTTCGGGTTCAACGTGTATGATACGCCAGTAATCCAACCAGCGGCCGGCGGAACCACAGTCACCGGCACCGTGCCGGGCGGCGCGATAGACTCAGGCGACGTGTGGCGTCTTGTGCTCGACGTCGACCTTACGGCGAATAGCGGAAACGGTGCGGGCAGCCTCTCGATGAAGTATCTGGGCGACACCGACGGAACGTTTGACGTAGGCAAGTCGCTTGCGCTCAACCCGGTCACGGAGCTCCAGAACATCAACTTGAACATCCAGGCGATGGGCGCCAGTAAGACTGTGTCTGGGTGGCATGGCCTCATGTTGAGGCAAAATTATGCTCTGATGGACGATGTGGTCATCGCCAGTGTGCCCGAGCCGTCGACACTTATCCTGTTGCTGGGTATGTTGCTGGCCATCGTCGCGCGACGGGCTCGATAAATACGGGCCGAGGCACGCAATACTCCTCGGCAAACAAAGGGGGGAGGCTGGAATTGGACGCGGCGCATCCGCTGTCTCCCGGAAGCGGATGCGCCGCCCGGGGGTAATATGCCCATCCCGCGCCGGGTGGCGGCCGGGAGGGGTCGTTTTGTGCGCCTCCGTTCCTGCTTCGCCGAAAGTGGCCCGAGTGAAAGGTTGTCGATGACGGTTCATCCTGTCCTGTTTCGCGTGATGCTCCAACAAGTCCGTAGCGCGTGCCCCTGGCTGGCCGTGCTGATCCTGCTGCTGGCCACGTCCGCTGTCCGAGCCGACGTCTTCACCGACGTTCCCGAGGCGGCCGACTACGAGGTGCTCTACTCGCTGGCCATGCCGGCCGGGCCGGTCGATTTCAACACGGCGGGCGTTCCGTACACAATCGACCATTCAGCAACGTTCACCGCGCCGGTCGACCGCGTGGCCTACTACATGGAACTGAAGACTCCGACCGGGCCGCGCGAGTGGGCCTACGTGTCGATGGACGCCATCTCACAAGACACCGGACTGCTCGGCGTGCCGACCTTCGATTCGCGAGCGCTGCTGCAGCAGAACGCCGTCAGCGCGAACGTCTATTCCAATAAGTCGGGTGTTATGACGGGGACGGGCTTTTCCACCTGCAACCTTGAGTTCTGGGGCTCCCGCTCTTACGCCGCCAACCAGGTGGGTGTCCCCAACGCGAGTGACTCCCTCTACGACGCGGGCGACGTGGCCGGCTACTATGCGCCGGGTTACGGATCGATGCAGATCCATAACCACGGTACGGCGGCCGAGACCATCATGGCCTACAACGGATGGGGCCATCCCACGCTGGTCGAGGACATCGGGATCGGCACCTACACGGGTACGAACCCTGACTGGACTTTCGCCGGCAACGCGGGCACTTATGAAATCGCCAACCTGGTCGTGCTTGCCAAGAAGGGCACGATCGGTTTATCCCATCCGACCGGCCACCAGGTCATCCAGCGCGGCACGTCCGGCTCGGCCCTGGTGACCCTCGAGGGCCGTTTCGACACCACCGAGTCAATCTCGACGATCGAAGCCCGGGCCGTTGCCCGAGCGGGCTACGCCGGCACGACAACCGATTGGATCGCGATCGACTCGAGCCCCACCGGTGGCGCGTTCTCCAGCGCGATCCGTGTCGAGGGCGGTTGGTACGACATCGAAGTACGCGCGCTCGATGGCGCCACACCCATCGGCACGCACGCGGTCGAAAACGTCGGCGTCGGCGAGATGTTCATCTGCGCCGGGCAATCGAACTCGGCCAACTGGGGCCAGGTGCCGCTGCAGGCCAGCGATTCGCGAGTCTCGATGACCAACGGGACGACCTGGGTTCCCGCCAAGGATCCGCTGCCGGTGGCCAACGGACCGCATCCAGATGCCCCCACAAACAGTGGTTCCCCCTGGACACCGCTGGGCGACGCGCTGGTCGACGAGTATGACGTGCCGGTCGGCTTCCTGTCGGTCGGTTGGGGAGGGACTGAGGTAGCGGAATGGCTGCCCGGCACGGACCACTACGCGAGGCTTGAAACGGCCCTGAAGACGCTCGGTCCCAACGGGGCCCGAGCCGTCCTGTGGCATCAGGGCGAGAAGGACAACCGATTGGACACGCCGACCGCGACCTACGCCGACCGGCTCGAGACGATCATCGCCACCAGCCGAACCGCGGCCGACGGTGCCGGCTACGAGATCCCCTGGCTCGTGGCGCTGACGTCCTATCTGGCCAGCTACGGTGTCGATCCGGCCATTATTGCCGGCCAGCAGGCGGTGATCGACGGCGATCCGTTCGTCTTCGTCGGCTCGCACACGGATGATTTGCTGAGTGGTTACCGGTTCGGCTCGCATTTCAACGCGGCCGGCCTGGTGGCACACGGAGAGCAATGGTACGACGCGCTGGTGGCCAGCAACTTGCTCACGACCGCCGCTCCCGGAGATGCAAACAAGGACGGGACGGTCAACGAGCTGGATGCCCAGATATTGGCAGAGAACTGGGGTGAGGTCGGGGCAACGTGGCTGATGGGCGATTTCGACGAGGACGGCGTCGTCGACGCGGCCGACGCGGCGATCCTGGCGGCCAACTGGGGATATTCGGGCCAGAGCGAGCCGGCCGCCGGCGTGCCCGAGCCGTCACTAGCGGTGGTGTTGATCTCGGCAGCAACAAGCTTGTTCATGTTGCGGCGACGGATCGGCTAATTCAACATGGTGGTTTTCAGAAGGACCCGAAGAGCATGCTCTTTGGGAGCAACGGCACCAAAATGCGCCTATGCGTTGCAAGGTTCCATCGATGTCGGGGGTTTACGCTCGTCGAGTTGCTAGTGGTCATTGCGATCATTGGCATTCTGGTCGCACTGCTGTTGCCGGCCGTGCAGGCCGCCCGCGAGGCGGCACGACGCATGCAGTGCACGAGCAACTTGAAACAGATCGGCCTGGCGCTGGGAGCCTACGAGAATAATTTTGGCATTTATCCCTCCAGTCGGGCCGGATGCGACGGCGCGCCGAACGATTATTGCCAGTACGAGTATCAATGCCTCGGGCACAGCGGGTTGGTGGCGATTCTGCCGTTTGTGGAGCAGCAATCGCTTTACGACATGTTCGATTTCGACACCGCGCTGTGGACGCCGCCAGGTTATGGCATCACCTGGTATACGAACTACGGAAATCATCAGACCGCGATTGCGCAGCGGCCCTCGGTTTACGTCTGTCCAAGCGACACCTCCGAGCCGTTTGCCGAGCGGCCGAACAATAACGCATTCGGTCTGGACCTTACGACGTCCAAGCTTGCCACCGGCAGCTACGCGCTGGTGGCTGGCTCGTGGGGAGCGGCGCTTGGTGCCCCCTACATCGAGATCAAGCATGAGAACAACGGTGTCTTCCACTACCTGGCCGAGTATCGTGCCGCCGACGTGACCGACGGCCTGAGCAACACGCTGTTCGCCGGCGAGGTGATCGAAAGCCACACGTTCGAATCGTCGAACGTCTGGAGTCGTGGAGCCCGCGAGATCGACTGCCACCGCTCGACCTCCAATCCGCTGAACACGCCGCCGGGAGAAGGATGGACGATGGACCTCGGCGGTCACTCCTTCAATGGGGCCTTCGCCAGCCGACACGCCGGCGGGGCCAACTTCGCGTTCGGGGACGGCCACGTCGAGTTTCTCGAAGAGAACATCCCACTCAATATATACCAGGCGCTTTCCACACGAGACGGAGGTGAGGTCCTTGACCGCGACGAATAGATTCCACCCGTCGATCTCCGCGGGCCTGATCCTTCTGGCTGCCCTCTCGATGATCCTGGTGCTCGGCTGTGGCGACGGCCGTCCCAAGCGGGTTCCGGTCTCCGGCCAGGTGCTCGTCGACGGCAAGCCCTTGACCACCGGTGACCTTCGTCTGGTGCCTGACGACGCCCGACCGGCGTGGGCCAAGATCGGTCCCGACGGTCGATTCACGCTCAAAACGTTCGAGGACGGCGACGGGGTCGTGCCGGGTACGCATCCCGTGGCGGTTCGAGCCACTGAGATGCTCGATCGGAGAAGAATCAAATGGCATGCTCCAAAGAAGTACGCCAACGACCAAACCTCGGGGCTGACGGCCACGATTGACGGCCCGACCGACTCGCTCGTCATCAAGTTGACGTGGGACGGCGGGAAACCGTTCATCGAAATCGTTGAACCCGAACCCGGCGCACCGCCATAAAACTAGAGGGCATTTCAAAACGGTCATCCTGAGCGAAGCGAAGGATCTCCCCCCCGCGAAAGCCGAGATTCTTCGCTGCGCTCAGAATGACAACAATCAGAGCACCGGTTTTGAAACGCCCTCTAATCTGTGTGCAGAACAAGGGGCGCGGCTCGCGGTTTCCTCGTTGTGCCGACGGAAAACTGATCAAGCTGAACGTTACACTGGAACTATGACAGAAGGACGTTATGGTTGTCAGCGTCGGTCGGAAGCGGGCAGTAGGCAGAAACGCCGGGTGCGACTGGCCCTTGGTCACCCAGTGCCGTAAGTAGGTGTTCACACGCACCGAATTCCTTTTGCATGAATCGGTGCGTGCGAACGATTCTCGGTGGGCGGTGCCCACCCTACGGTTGGCGCGACGCGAGTTCGTCGCAATGCTCGTGGACCTTCGCCACCGCCGCGACGATGTCGTCCATGTCGGCCCGGCTGCCCAGCAGGTAGTAGTGCGGCAGCCAGACGCCCTGTTGGGTTGAAAGGATCTCGCATTGCGGGCAGCCGCTCTGGCGGTAGTCCCGGTCGATCGAGGCGCCGTAGGGACCAAAGGCCGCGTCGGTGAACATCCGCTCGCGATAAAGGGGGATGGGATAGCCGGCCATCGCCGGCACGCCCTCGGCCGAGAGGGCTTCGAGGAAGACTTTGCGTGAAATCCCCAACTGCTCCGGATCGATCCGGAAGGAGTAGAGATGGTAGGCGTGGCGGGTGCAATCGGCCGTGCGGCGCTGGGGCCAAATGCCCGACACGGCGCCGAAATGCTCATCCAAGTATCGGCCGTTCTCTTCCCGACGTTGGGCTTGCTCTTCAAAACGTTCCCATTGGGCATTCAGTAAGGCCCCTTGAAGCTCGCCGAGTCGGTGGTTGCCGCCCAGGACGTGATGCTCGTACCACTGGCCCTCGGGCACGCGGCCGCAGTTGTGGATCGACCAGCAGCGCCCGGCCAACCGCTCGTCGTTGGTCAAGATCATGCCGCCTTCGCCACAGGTCACGTTCTTGCTCGACTGGAACGAGAAGCACCCCACGTGGCCGAGCCCTCCGACGCTTCGGCCCTTGTACCGCGCCCCATGGGCGTGGCAGGCATCCTCGATCACCAGCAACTCATGCTTCCGGGCAATCTCCATGATGGCGTCCATCTCACAGGGCAACCCGCCGAGGTGGACGGGAATGATCGCCTTGGTTCGTGGCGTCAGCACCGCTTCGATGGCGGCCGGGTCGATGTTCGAGGTTTCCAGCGCCAGGTCGGCGAACACCGGGGTGGCATTCACCTCGAGCACCGCCGAGGCGGTCGCCACGAACGTATACGGCGGGACGATCACTTCGTCTCCCGGTCCCACGCCGCCGGCCCAAAGCGCGATCCGAAGGGCCACGGTCCCGTTGACCACGCCGAAGGCATGCTTTACGCCGTGATACTCGGCGAATCGCTGCTCGAACTGCCGGACCTCTTCCCCCTGGAACTTACCCCACGCGCCGCTTCGCAGGGCGGCCAGGACCCGTTGCTCTTCGGGCACTCCGACCTGGGGCCACGGGGGAAACGGTTTGGTGCGTACGGGCGTGCCGCCGTGGATCGCCAGAGTCTGCGCCATGTTGCGTTGCTCCTGGTCTGAGGTTGCGTCGTAGTATTCGGGTGGCACGTCCCTGAGCGTAGCGAAGGGCGTGGTTGGGCGGGGAAACACGCCCTTCGTCCTTCAGGACGTGCCACCCGAGCGATTCCCTTTAGCCTAGTGGTCCGAGCAAGCCTCGGCAATGGTCCAATATGCGTGATTGTTCTTCATCACGTGCAGCGTTGTGGGCTGAGCATGCGGCTCTTGAGGCGTGTCTTGAGACCTCTTGTATGCCTTTCGTCAAGGGTGCCATGGGCGGCTTGTCCGCCCTTGTCGTTGTGTAACCGGCACTGGCTGGCAAGCGACTCGACTGAGCTCGTCGAAGTCAGCCAGTGGCACCCCTTAGGATAGAGGGCAAGTCGGTTACGGCAGAGGTTACCCGACCGTCCAGCCCCAGGGTACCCCCGTGGCGAGGGGGCAAGCGAGCCATGTGGTTGTTGGGCGCTAAGGTTGCCAGGCAATGCGGACTGGCTTGACGGGGCCAGGCATTGACTTCCCCTCACTTTGGGATCATGCTGAAAGATGTGGGGTGTGGGGTCGCCCGGGCTCGCACGCAAACCCGGTCCGAGCCATGGTTTCCCGCCCAGGATCGCCGCGGTATCCTATACCTACTTTTAGTAGTTCCAAGTTTGGCTCGCTGACACCTCAGCAGGTCATCCTGAGCGTAGCGAAGGATCTCGATTGTCCAAGGAGATTCTTCGCTACACTCAGAATGACAATGCCAGGTCTCGATGGAATTTGGAACTACTGACTCTTAATTAAGCCGGATCTGCAGGCGGACCCGCCGAGGACTTCCCGCCCGCCCAGATGATTCCCATCCCACGTGAGATGATCCAATGCAGAAGCAGACCCCATGTCGGAAAGCCGTGCCAACTCGTCGGACCTTCCTTAAGTCCGCCGGGGTTGCGGCGGCAGGGCTTTCCTTGGGAGTCGGCACCCGAGCCCACGCCGCCAAGGTCGAAACCTTGGCCGTGGACGGCGGACCGCGGGCCGTCAAGATCCGCGGCAGCGAGGCCTGGCGATGGCCCCTTTACGGCGACCTGGAAGAGAAGGCCATGCTCCGGATCGTACGCCACCCGAGTTACAAGCCGCTCGATGCGTTGGAGCGGGACTGGAAGAAGCATTTTGGCGTGGACTACTGCCGGGCGCACTACAACGGCACCAGTGCGCTGACCTCGATGTTCTTTGCGCTCGATTTGCCCCCGGGCAGCGAGATCATGGTGCCCAGTTACACGTTTTTTGCCACGATTACGCCGATGCGGCTTTTTGGGCTGGTGCCGGTCTTCGTCGACATTGACCCGCAGACGCTCAACTTCGACCTGGAAGACGCCAAGCGCCGCCTGACGAAGAATACGAAGGCCGTGTTGCCGGTCCATTGGATCGGCCTGCCGTGCGACATGGACCAGATCTGCGACTGGGCCGACCAGAAGGGTCTCATCGTCCTGGAGGACGCCTGCCATACCCACGGGTGCAAGCTCAAGGACCGCTACATGGGCTCGTGGGGCCGGATGGGTGTGTTCAGCTACCAGATGACTAAGCCCATGCCGGCGATCGAGGGCGGCATGGGCGTGTACAAGGACAAAGACGACTACGATCGGGCGACCGCCTTCGGGCATTACAAAAAGTGTTTCGGCAAGTACGAGCAGTATGGCGGCTCGGGCATGGCCCTGAAATTCCGGATACACCCGATGGCCGCCGAGTTGGCCCGGTTGCAACTCCCAATCCTGGAGTCCCGCAACGCGGCAGGTGTTCGGCAGACCCGCGCGCTCGACGATCGATTGCTCCAGTTGCCCGGCCTGTTGAAACAGACGTCCGGCCGCAACGACATCCAGCGGCTGCACTACGCGTGGAACATGCTCTTTCTCGATGAGAAGAAAGCCGGCATGTCGCGCGAGAAGGTTGTTCGTGCGTTGCAGGCCGAGGGCGTCAATACGAGCATGCTTGCCTACCCGTTACAACACGAGATGCCGCTTTACCACGAAGCGCGGTGGTGGCACCACCAGCCGGTCATCCCCGAGTTGCCCGGCTCGCAAAAGGCCAATGACTGGTCGCTGCCGCTGCCCTATTTCACTTCCGAGCAGCCGGAACTCTGCGACCAGTACGTCAAGGCGTTCGAGAAGGTCTGGGCCCACCGCGACAAGCTGGGCTAGGTCTGGAATTCTTGAACAAGTAGGGTGGGCACCGCCCACCGAAATCATTGATGTCGACTTAGAGCAGTTTCTATCCCAAAACGCAGTTCATGGTCGTCATCCTGAGCGAAGCGAAGGATCTGCGAAGCGAAGCATCTCAAATCTTTCAGTGCCAAAGAGATCCTTCGCTTCGCTCAGGATGACCGACAAAGGCCAAAAGGAATTTTGAGATAGTTTCTTGGTGGGCAATGCCCACCCTACAA
>CAZWWC010000020.1:0-12164 GCA_964637625.1 uncultured Planctomycetaceae bacterium | reverse complement strand
CCGAGCTACAAGCCGATCGACAAGCTTGAGGCCGCCTGGAAGAAGTATTTCGGATGCCCGTTCGCCAAAGCCCACTTCAACGGGACCAGCGCGTTGGCCTCGGCGCTGTTCGCGCTGGATCTTCCGCCCGGTAGCGAGATTCTGGTCGCCAGCTACAGCACGTGGTTCCCCCTGGCGCCGGCCCGGCTCTTGGGATTCGTTCCGCGGTTCGTCGACATTGACCCGAAAACGTTCAACATGGATGTGGAGGACTGCAAGCGTCGTCTGACGAGCAAGACGCGGGTCATCATGCCGGTGCACATGTGGGGACTTCCGTGCGAGATGGATCATATCTGCGACTTCGCCGAGGAGCACGGACTGGATGTCATCGAAGACGCCTGCCACACGCATGGCGCGACGGTCAAGGGGAAATTCACGGGCAACTGGGGTCGCGTGGCCGGGTTCAGTTTCCAGAAAAGCAAGCCGCTTCCGGCCATCGAGGGCGGCATCGGGATCTATAAGAATCGTCTTGATTACGAGCGGGCAACTACCTTCGGCCACTACCTGCTGCCCGGCAAGTTTCCCAAGGGTAGCCCTTATCGGAAGTACGACAGGACCGCGTTTGGCTGGAAGCTGCGAATGCACCCGGTCTCGGCGATTCTGGCCATGCACCAGTTGAAAGAATTGGATCAGCACAACGCCGTGATTGCCAAGCAGGTCAGGTCGCTGAACAATCGGATCACGCAACTGCCGGGCCTCAGCGAGCCGACGTGCCGCCCGGATATAAAGCGGGTCCATTACTGGTGCAACGCGTTGCTGTTGGACGAGAAGAAAGCCGGCATGTCGCGAGAGAGTGTCGTTAAGGCACTGAAGGCGGAAGGCGTCAAGGCATCTGCCTTCGAATGGACCTTGTTGCATACCTATCCGTTCTTCCAGGAGGCGAAGTGGTGGGTTCACCAGCCGGCCAACCCGGGCGAGCTGCCCGGCTCCGATCTGGCCAATCGCACGGCGATCAATATTCCTCTCTGGTATGCCGACCAGCCCGAGCTGGTGGAGCAGTACGCCAAGGCGTTCGAAAAAGTCTGGGCCCACCGCGACAAGTTGGGCCGCGGCTGATATACTTGGCGAGTGTCAGTAGTCTCGAGTTCTATTGAAACCTGGCATGGTCATTCTGAGCGTAGCGAAGAATCTCCTTGGCCATCGAGATCCTTCGCTACGCTCAGGATGACCTGCTGAGGATGGCGGTGGGTGGTGCCCACCCTACTTTTCTCTTCTGAGTTGAATGCTATCCGTTTTGGGGAGGACATCCGTGACACAACGATTTTGCAGACATCGTGGATGGGGATTGCTCGTGGTTATCTTGGCCACCGTGATGGTGTGTTGGCCTGCGGCGATAGCGAACTGCTGCAAACCCGAGCCAAGCCCGAAGAAGGTGAAGAAAAACATGCTGGCCGTGCGCCTGGCCAGCTACTACGACGCCAAGGACGAGGCCCTGGCGCACGCCGCCGCGTGTGGACTGAAATACGTCTTCATGAACGTCGTTCGGCCGGACGAAATCGAGGCGACCCGTAAGCGACTCGCGCGGCACGGGCTGAAGGTGGCCGTTTTCCGGGGCCAGACCAATCTGGCCAGCGAGTCGAGCATCGACGAAATGGCCAAGCAGCTTGCCACGTGTGAGAAGATGGGCGTGCATTACATGTTCCTTTCGCCGAAGTTCAAGACCATTGACGAGAAAGTGGCCGTCGACAAGACCGTGGCCATCGAGCGGCTCAAGCGGATCGGCCCGATCGCCAAGCGACATGGAGTCATCATCGGGCTGGAAACCCATCCGCCGCTGGGCACCAACGGGGACGTGCACGTCGCCACCATGAAGGCGATCAACCACCCGAACATCCGGGTCAACTTCGACACGGCCAACATCACGTATTACAACAAAAACATGGACGCGGTAACCGAGTTGAAGAAGTGCATCGGCTACGTCGGCACGGTCGAGATCAAGGATCACACGGACCAGTTCGAGACGTGGAACTTCCCGCCCTTGGGCAAGGGGAAGGTCGACATCCCGGGCGTGCTTCGGGTACTTCGCCGGCACGGCTACAGCGGCCCGATCACGATTGAAGTCGAGGGCATCAAGGACGTGAAACGCTCGAAAAGCCAGATCAAAAACGAAATCGCGGAGTCGGTCAAATACCTCCGCTCGCTGGGAGAGTTTGATTGACCGACAATATGCTTCTTGCGATCGACAAACCTTTATAGCCGCCGGCGGCAGCCGGCGGTTCGTCTGCGCCGAGCTTCCATACTTGCATTTGTCGAAATCTATTCTCGTTGACGAGCCAACCGCATCCCGTTCAAGGAAGGAGAACCCCGATGCCGCTCTTGGCCCAAGTCTCTCTTGCCGGCTCGGCCGGCGCCGGTCGTGGTTGTCTGTTTCGACAGTGCTGTCTTCGCGTGGTCGGCGTGGTGTTGACGGTTGGGCTGGCGTCGGCAACATGCGCCTCCGAGACATCGACGGCGCCTTCGTCTGCGCGCGAGGATTGCCGGGTTGCCTGTGATCTGGCCAGCTATGGGCCGCTGCGGCCGGCCGCCTGGTCTCACCTGGGCAAGATGGGGATCAAGGGCGTTGTCCTGAGCGTGCCCGAAGCTGAAGCGCTGCCGAGAGTCCGCGATCTGCTCGCCAAGCATGGGCTGAAGGTCGTGGCGCTTCGGGCTTGGGTCGATTTCTCCGACGACGGCGCGGCGGGCCAACTGGCCGATTCGCTTGACCGCTGCGGCGAGCTGGGCGCGAAGTTCTTGCTTTTGACGGGCCACGTTTCAAAGGAGAAGGAAGACGTGGTCGTTGGCGTGTTGCGCGGCGCTGCCGACGCGGCTGAGGCAAAGGGAGTTACGCTTGCGCTGAGCAACCGGCCCGAGCTGGGTACCACGATTGCCAGGTTGAACCGGCTTCTCGCGCGGGTCGACCGGCCGAACGTTCAGGCCGATTTCGACTCGGGTGCCGTCCACGAGAACCAGAAAGACGTCGATGTCCAGGAAGCGCTCTTGGCCATCGTGGACCGTGTGGCCACGGTGACGGTCGCGGATCACGACGGCAAGCCCGGCTCGGGTGTCTACCCGGTAGTCGGCGAGGGTGTGGTCGACGTTGCCGGCGTCCTCGGGGTACTCAAGAAGCACGGGTACGCCGGACCGTTGATCATCCGTCTCGATCCGGCCGGCCTTCTGACGGCCGACCAAAGCGCCGACGAGCAAGAGGAGCAGATCAAGAAGGCCGTGGCGAATTCGATGGGCCGTGTGATGATGCTCGACATGTCGGTCGGCCGCATCACTATGGCCGACTACCTCATGTTGGCCGGCTACTTTGTCCTGATGTTGGGCATCGGCCTCTATTTCTTCCGCCAAATGCGAGGGATGAAGGACTTTTTCAGCGGGGGGAACAGAATCCCGTGGTGGCTCAGCGGCGTGTCGTTCTACATGAGCAGCTTCAGTGTGTTTGCCTTCGTCTCCTATTCGGCGCTGGCCTATCACTATGGCTGGCTGCCCGTAACGTTGTTATGGGTCACCGCGCCGGCAACCGTCTTCAGTGTGCTGTTGTTTGCTCGGCGTTGGCGCCGTGCCCGGATCGACAGCCCGGTGGAATACCTCGAGACTCGCTACAGCGCCGGTTTCCGGCAACTGATTGCCTGGCAAGGCATCCCGGTCAAAATGATCGACGACGCGCTGAAACTGGTCTGCATCGGATCGTTCATCTCGGTCAGCCTCGGCATGCCCATGGGACAGAGCATGTTCTGGTCGGGCCTGGTCATCCTGGCCTACACGTTCATGGGCGGGCTCTGGGCCGTGACGGTCACCGATTTCATTCAATTCGTCGTCATGGCCGTGGCCATTCTCGTGCTGGTCCCGCTGGCCATCCATCGGCTCGGAGACGCCGAGCAGTGGTGGCGGATCGTGCCGCGCGGAGTGTCCGATTTCTTCACCGCCGAATACAACGTGGTCTACCTGGTATTGCTGATCCTTCTGTATTGCGTGGCGTGGAGCAGCGTGAACTGGCCGTTGATCCAACGATACTACTGCGTGGCGAACGAACGCGAGGCGATCAAGGTTGGCTGGCTCGTCACCCTTCTGAATGTTGTGGGACCGCCGCTGATGTTCCTGCCCGCCATCGCCGCCAAAGAGTTTTTGGGCGTCATACCGGACGACAAACAGGTGTATCCTCTCTTGTGCATGGAGCTCTTGCCTACCGGAGTCCTGGGACTGGTGATCGCCGCGATGTTTGCGGCCACCATGTCGATGCTCAGCAGCGACTACAATGTCTGTGCGGGCGTGTTGACCAACGACGTCTATCGCCGCTTGTTGCGCCCGGGCGCCTCCCAGAAGCAACTGGTTCTGGTGGGTCGCCTGATGACTCTGGTGGTCGGCGGCTTTGCCTTGGGTGCAGCCATGTTGATGTCGGCCTTCACCGGCGAACAACTCTTCAAGTACATGGTCACCCTGTTCGGAATCGTGACCGCGCCGGTCGGCGTGCCCATGATCCTGGGCCTGCTTTCGCGGCGAGTCTCGAATCTCGCGGCGCTGTGGGGATGGTTCCTGGGAATCATCGTCGGGTTGGCCTTGTTGACATGGTGTCCGAAAAAACTGTTCCTGGAATACCGTGCGGCCGATGGTCAGGAGCTTTTCTCGCTGATATTGGAGAAAGAGGTTGTTATCTTCGGGGGCACGCTTGTGGTGAGCCTTCTGGCAACCTTGGTCGTTACGCTGCTGGTGCCCATGGGAGCGAGTGAAAAAGACCGGGTCGAGGCCTTCCACCGGCGGCTGGCTACCCCCATCGGCCAGTTGGACGAAGATCACGCCGCCGACGCGGCCGGTTTCTCACCCTTCAAAGTGGTCGGGATCTCCATTCTCTGTATTGGGGCAATGCTACTTGGGGTCATTGGGGCAATGCTACTTGGGGTCCTGCCCCGGGTGGGCGGCTGGGGACTCGCCTTCGGCCTGACGCTCGGCTTTGGATTGGTGCTCTTGGTGGTCGGCGCGCTCATGACGCTGTTGAGCCGCGGGTCCGCCTAGCGGGCGCAACCTTGTGAGGCCTAACAGTCGCACCCAAGCCCTCGGACGATGCCAAAGGGCCTAACAACCAGGACCGAAGGTCCGCGCACGGCGTTCGCCTCGCTGGGGGCCGTTGCCATGTGCCACCGGCCGTTTTTGACTGCCGCGTAGGATTCTGCGCACCTTAGTAAGATCCAGTGGAATAAATAGTCGGGGCACTATGCGCAAGCAAAGGAGTCTTGTCGATGGTTTGCCAGGGCAAAGAAACGGTCGTGGATTGGACAGAACCGTTTTGCGAGTTAAACCATCTCTTGCCGGGAGTTAAGCCTGGATTGCAAAAGTGGCAGACCTCGGAAGATTGTTCAAAATAGGTGGATTGGGATTCGTCTTTGTGGCGGTTTAGTTGACCAGTCGAGGCTTACGGGGCGAGAAAGCTACTTGTGGGGGGATTGACCCCGTTGTGTAGTCACGAGTACGATACCTCGACTACCACAAGGTGGCATGCGATGAGAACTCACTCGCCGAGGGCGTCGAAAAATTTCTGTTCAGAAGCGACGGTGGTGGTGCAAGACACGGATTATCTGTTACAATAGGGGACCAATTCGTTCTGAATATGATAGGACGAATAGGTTTGAAAAGGAGAATGGAGAATTTGTTTTGAGCGGCGGATGAAGTCTCCCTCGAAGTGTCGACCGAGGGAGCGAGACGGTAGCTTTGGTGGTGGCAACTGAACGGACCCCGCGTAGTCGGGGGTGGTGATGACGGACAATGCAATAGAGTTCTGCACTCCCAGGATGCGCAAGGCGCTAGGCGAATTGCTCGAGGGCTACGAGTACGCCGAGGATACGGATCGGGACGTTTGGGCGTATGCCGTCGATTTCGAGGAGTTCTGTGCGGCCGGGCTGTTGGCGAACGATTTGCGTTGGCTGATCTACGGCGGTTATGTGGCACACGCCCAGGAAACGACCCGGCACACAGACAAGGGGCGTGTGTTCCGACCTGCTCACAACACGAGATTCACCGAGGATTCGTGTTTCGTACTCACCGACGTGGGTGTCTGCCTTGCAAGGCGTGTTTTGTCTGAGTGTAGCAGTGGATCGAACGGTTCCGATTACTCCGGTTCTCCGCTTTCCGAGACGGAGGGGCGCTACGCCGCAATCGTCAGGCCGCCGATGCCGAAATGGGATGCGGCGCGCCGTGAGCTTCACGTGGGCGGGAAGATCGTCAAGCGGTTTCGATTGAGATCGGCAAACCAAGAGATCATCCTTTCGGTCTTCGAGGAGGAGAAATGGCCCGCGATGATCCGCGACCCTCTTCCGCCGCACAAGAATCAAGATTCCAAGCGACGACTTCAGGACACGTTGAAGGGGTTGAACCGAAACCAGATCAATGACCTGATGCGCTTCAAAGGGGACGGAACGGGCGAAGGTGTCCTTTGGGAGTGGACCAACGGAGACAATGGCAAGGTCGTTCATTGACCGTTGTTTTCCGCCAATCAAAACACTTTTCCTACGGTGCCCATGGGCACTCGTCCGGCGGCTGCACTTTTTCTGCAGCTTGTCCCGGGTGTTCTATATCGCGGACACGCACGTTGGCTTGCTGGACAACGGCTCTGGCGCGAATTGAACGTGGTGGCGAATCGTGCATTTGAGTTCGGTGTCCGTGTGCGGGTCGAGAGACAAGGGAAGGCTGCTTCCGTACGCTTCCGAAAGCGGTTTTCATGGTCTTCGGCTCGGATTCTGTTAGCGTTTTGTCTGGAATTCGAAAAGGGAGCTTCCGGTGTGCGCCCTGAGAGCTTCCGTTTACATCCTGGGCAGGGAGCGGGAAGATTGCGGATACGTTTCGGGGCGATTCCCTTGCTTGCGCGTTGAATAGCAATCATGACTCAGCCTACATCCAGTTTGGGAAAGAGTTGGCAACGTGATCAGCCGGACCTGCGAGACTATACGCCCGAGCATCCGGACGTAAGGGAAATGCTCGAGCGCCTCAAGCGTCCGAGGAGTCGGTCGAGAAAACTGCCGGCACAGGTTGATTTAACTGAGTTCTTCCCTGAGATCGTTGCCCGACACTCACTTCCGATTTCGACATCTCACGCCTGCTGTGCTCTGGTGGAGTATTTTGACCGCCGGACGTTGGGCAGGATCACGACGAGGTCTCCGTTGTTTTTGTACAAGATGGCGCTCAAACTGGCTTCACCTGCCGGACAGGCGGGCACGGACATTCGAACGACGCTCAAGGCCTTGGCTCGCTTCGGTCTTCCACCGGAGCGTTACTGGCCTTCGGAAGAGAGCCGCTTTGACAACGAACCCGATCCTTCTTTGTATTGGCTCGGAGAGCAGTTTCGGTCAATACGGTATTTCCGTCTCGATTCGCGGAACTCCAACGGCGTTGCCACGCTGGATACGGTGCGGTTCTTCTTGGCTGCAGGTTTTCCTTGTGTTCTTGGGTTCTCAGCGCCCGAATCGATTTCCGACGAACCAGACATTCCGTACAACCCCGCGACGGAATCCATTTGTGAAGGTCACGCCGCAGTCGCGGTGGGCTACGATGATCGTCGGCTTACGGTTACACGGGGATCGCTGCTGATTCGCTGTTCGGTAGGGGTCACGTGGAATCACCCGGAATACCGTTGGCTTCCATACCGGTACGTCGAGGAGCAATTGGCCGTCGATTTCTGGACCTTGCTGCGTGATGGCTGGCTGGACTCCGGAGAGCTTCGATATCCCCATTTCAGCGACGCAGGAGGCGCTCGTGACGAACCCTCCGAATCTTAGAACGTGTTTTGAAAATGGCTGTAGCCCATCCACGGGTGCCATGGGCGGCTCGTCCGCCCTTGTATTTGAGCCCATTTGGTGGCCGGCACTGGCTGACAAGCAGCCAGTGGCACCCTTTTCAAAACACGTTCTTAGAACGTGTTGAAGAAAAACGAACCACCTCGAACCGAGGAGGAACTGACATGGCTGGAACGCAACGACCACCTTCTGTGCGAGAATGTTTCCAGTTGCTCTTGGGGCACTGGAAAAAGATTCTGGGCTTTTCTGCCGTTACCATGGCCTTGGCGATGGGGATCATCGTGGCGTATCCCAAGGCGTATGTCTCCGAGGCCAAACTCTACGTGAGGATGGGGCGAGAAAACGTCACTCTGGACCCGACGGTCACCACCGCGCAGACGATCATGGTGCAGCGAACCCAAGAAAACGAAATCAACTCGCTGCTGGATATTCTCGGAAGCCGGTGGATGGCAGAGCAGGTCGTCAACACCGTGGGCGTCGACAGAATGCTGTCAAACGGAACAAGCCAACCGGCCGCGGCCACCGCCTCCACGGCCGGTTCGACATCTCTGAGTAGCTCCTGGGTGGACCGAGCCGTCGCGGCGGTATCCTATCCCGTCAGCGCTCGCGACCAAGCCATCAAAAAAGTGAGACAAAGCATGGAGGTGCGGGCGCCCAAGGAATCCACCGTCATTACCATCAGCACCAAGGCGGGCTCGCCCGAGTTGGCACAAGAGATCACCGCGGCAACGGTGGATGCCTTCCTGGATGCGCATCTCCGCCTGAACCACACGCGGGGAACCCATGAATTCTTCGCCGAACAGTCCGAGATCCTGCGGAATAAACTGGCGCAAGTATCGCGAGAGTTGTGCGATCGAAAGAACCAGTTCGGAATGCTGTCGATCGGGGGACGACGAGACGCCCTTGAAGATCAAATCAGCAGCGTTCAACTCCAGGTGCGCTCCACGGAGCGCCGGTTGGCTGCGTCGCGAGCCCAAGCGCGGGCGCTTCAGGAACAGCTCGCGTTGGCTTCTCCCAACGTGACCGCGACCTTGGAAGGGGTTGCCCATGGGGGATGGGACAGGATGCGGGAAAGGCTCTATGAACTGCAATTGGCCGAACTGGAGCTGACCACGAAGTGCACGGCGGAGTTTCCCAAGGTGGCGACGATCGCGAAAAGGCGAAAGGAAGCACAGGACATTCTTAAGAAGCAGACGCCGCAGCGGACGCAGGTGACCACCGGTCCGAACCCGACCCATCAGTCACTCCAACTGGAACTGAGCAGGCAGTTGGCCCAAGTCGCTTCGCTCCAGTCATCGCATGAGTTGCTTGCCAAGCAAGTGGTCGACCTTTCCGAGGAGTTGAAAACCGTCAATAGCCAGGAATTCCAGATCAACGAACTTGAGCGACACGTCGCGATACTCGAGGCGAGCTACCGGAAACACTCGGAGAAGCTGGAAGAGGCCAGGATCGATAATGCCCTGCAGAGCCAGCGCATCTCCAGTCTAAACGTCGTGCAACCGGCGACGTTCGAAAGCAAGCCCGTGAGTCCCAAGAGAGGAACGACCCTCTTCAGCGCGATGGTCGTCGCCGGTTTTGGCGGGTTGGTCATCGTCGTGTTGAGTGAGTACTCGAAGCCGAGGTTTCACCGTTGCGAGCAAGCGGAGTCCGCGCCCGAATCCCCGCAGGCGGCGTCGAGCTCCAAGAGACAGACAGAGCCCTAGATGGATGGAATGTCATGGTACGTGATACTTCAACGCCATTGATCGACGCGCCGAGACGTACTCGGGGGACACGGAGGAGAAAGACTGCCCGTGTTGTTGTACCCGAGCCGTCTCCGGAGTTGTTGCGCGCGCTGGGGCAGCCTTTTTGGAAACGTTCGATGGACGTGGCCGGATCGCTGGTCGCGATGGTCGTGTTGCTTCCGATTCTCGTGCTGACGGCGATGTTCATCTTGCTCTTTTCGCGTGGGCCGATTTTCTTTAAGCAACAACGAGCAGGTTTCCTGGGACGCCCGTTCACGATGTGGAAGTTTCGGACGATGAAAACGGATACGGACAGTTGCCTGCATCAGGCTTATGTCGGTGAGATGATCGGAAGCGACGTTCCTTCAACGAAGCTTGACGACAGCTACGAGCTTATCCCGTGTGGTGCATGGCTGCGCACCCTTTGCATTGACGAGCTGCCTCAACTCATAAACGTTCTCCGAGGGGACATGAGCCTGGTTGGTCCGCGGCCGGACGTGATTCCCTACGAAGATTATAGCGCATGGCAGCGCCGTCGCTTCGAGGCGCTTCCCGGCATGACCGGGTTGTGGCAAGTGAGCGGCAAGAACCTCATGACGTTCGCGGAGATGATTGAACTCGACATCACGTACGTCCAGCAGCGATCGTTTTGGCTGGATACGCGAATCCTGCTGATGACCCTGCCCGCAATCCTGCGTGAGTATGCCCAGAAGGAGACGGACGGATCGCAAGAAGAGGAAGTCCTGTTTCGAAAGTAACCACAGCTCTGCCACAGAGGTGCACAAAATGATTCGCATTGCAGTAATTGGCGTAGGGTATTGGGGCCCCAATTTGCTCCGCATTTTCGACAATCTTCCCGATTGTCAAGTGACTACCGTCTGCGATCGGGACGCGAAGCGACTGCAGAGCGTATGCAAGGGGTTTCCCGAAGTGCACGCGACCACCGATGCCGGCGAGGTGTTCGACAGCGACATCGACGCGGTGGTGATCGCCACGCCGGCCAAGAGCCATTTTCGACTGGCGCGGCAGGCTCTCGAGTCGGGGCTGCACACGTTTGTGGAGAAGCCGCTGGCAACAACCAGCGGCGAGTGTGAAAAGCTCATCGAAATCGCCGATCGAAAGGGTGTCGTCTTGTTCGTGGGACACGTGTTCCTCTATTCGGCGCCTGTCATGAAGCTGAAGGAACTCGTCAACAACGGCGACCTGGGTGATCTGTATTACATCAGCTCCACCCGGCTGAATCTTGGCCCGGTGAGGCACGATGTGAGCGCGCTGTGGGATCTGGCGCCGCACGACGTGTCCATCATGCTCGAACTCATGGACACCATGCCCACGGCGGTCAGTTGTTCTGGCCTTGCGCGGCTGAAGCATTCCGTGCATGACGTCTGCAACATCACGCTGCACTTCAAGGAGAAGAAGTTGGGGCTGGTCCACGTGAGTTGGCTCGACCCCAATAAGAGACGCATGATGACGGTGGTCGGGAGCAAGAAGATGGTGGAGTACAACGACATCGACCAGATGGAGAAGATCAAGATCTACGATCGAGGAATCGACGTGCCTCCCTATACCGATTCGTATGGTGATTTTCAACTCAGTTATCGCTACGGCGACACCTATAGTCCGCGCGTCGTGGAAACGGAGCCTTTGAAGGTCGAATGCCGCAGCTTCATCGACTGTGTCACAAAGGGTGAGACTCCGAAGACGGACGGGAGAAACGGGTTACACGTGGTCAAGGTGATCGAGGCGGCCGCGAAATCCCTTTACAACGGCAACGGACAGATCCTGCTGGAAGCCCCGTCGCGCGGACCTAACGGCCAGGACAACGGCGCGGTGTCCGGCGGTTCTTACTAGAGGACATTTCAAAACCGGTGCTCTGATTGTTGTCATTCTGAGCGCAGCGAAGAATCTCGGCTTTCGCGGAGGGGAGATCCTTCGCTTCGCTCAGGATGACCGTTTTGAAATGCCCTCTAGAAGCACACCGGTGCCACGGGGTGGGCGTCTCCGCTGCACTGAGAGCAATTACCCATGAGCGAATCGCAGAAGGAAAAACCGGCGACCATCAAGGACGGCCCGAAGGATGGATGTCCCGAGGGCAACGTCCACATACACCCAACGGCGATTGTCCAAACCAGTTCGATCGGCCCGGATACGCGAATCTGGGCGTTCGCGCACGTGTTGTCCGGGGTGGTCATCGGCGACCACTGCAATATCGGAGATCACGCCTTTCTGGAAACGGGAGCCGTCGTCGGCAACAACGTGACCTTGAAGAACCATGTATGCGTGTGGGAAGGAGTCGTCATCGAAGACGACGTGTTCGTGGGCCCAAGCGTGGTGTTCACGAACGACCGGTACCCGAGATCACCGCGAATGGCCCAGGGTGGCAAACGCTACTGCGACAAGGCCAACTGGCTGGTGTCCACGATCGTCCGGCGGGGATGTTCGATCGGGGCGGGGGCGACGATATTGGCGGGAGTCACGCTTGGCCGTTACTGCTTGATTGCCGCCGGAGCGGTCGTCACTTCCGATGTTGAGCCCCACGCGCTGATGGTCGGTGTGCCCGCCAGGAGAAAGGGCTGTGTGTGCCGTTGCGGAAAGGTGTTGGATGACTCGAATGAAACAATCTCGTGCCCGGCGT
>CAZWWC010000019.1:19046-24461 GCA_964637625.1 uncultured Planctomycetaceae bacterium | reverse complement strand
GCCTCGTTGCCAAGCTCTTCGCTGCTGGAAGCCATTTCCTGGCTCCCGGCGGCCGATTGTTCGGTCACTTGGACAAGGCCTTCGATTGCCCTGGAGACTTCCTGGGTGTTGGCCGTTTGCTGGGTGGTCACCCCGGCTATCTCGGCGATTTTCGCGGCCGTGGCGCTTACGCCTTCGATGATTTCCTTAAGCGACTTGCCGACTTGCTCACTCAGCTGGGCGCCTTCCTTGACGCGGAGCGTCGACTGCTGGATGAGTTCGGTGATCTTGCCGGCCGCTTGATTCGAGCGTTCGGCCAGCTTTCGGACCTCGTCGGCCACGATGGCGAAGCCCATGCCGTGCTCACCGGCTCGGGCAGCCTCGATCGCCGCGTTGAGTGCCAACAAATTCGTCTGATCGGCAAGCTCGGAGATCACCTCGACGATCTCGGCGATTTGCTCCGAGCTGGTTCGAATCAGCGCCATGGCTTCGATCGATTTTTGCACGGCCAGGCCACCCTCTCTGGCCAGCGCGCTGGTCGTCTTGGCCGCCCCGTCGGCGTCGGTCGTGTTATCCTTGATCGTTTCGATGGAGCGGACAAGCTCGCCGATCGAAGCGGTCATCTGCTCGACGCTGCAGCTCTGTGTCTGGGCGCCGCGTGCTACGGTTTCCGAGATCTCGGCGATAATATGCGAGCCCTCGTTGCAGCGCTTGGCGCTGCGGGCCATTTGCCCGATGATCGTGCCCAGCGAATGGAGCGTGGCGTTGACGGCTTCGGCGATCGAGTCGAAGGCAGCCGCCACGTCGGCTGTATCTTCGTCTTGCTGGCCGACGCAGTAAGTCACCGTCAAGTCGCCCTCGGCCACGCTGGCCAAGGCCGCCGAGAGCCTTTCGACTTCCTCCCGCTGGTAGCGGTTGACCTTCTCGGCCGTCTTTCGAGCTTTGGTGATCTCGCTGGTGTCGAAGATAAACTCCAGGGCTCCAAGGGCCCGACCCTTGTCGTTGCGGATCGGGACACTCACGCACCGAACCGGAAGGTTGCGACCGCCGGGATCAATCACGGTGTCCCTGGCGACGAGCGAACCGTGCTCCATCGACTCGACACAGCCGCAATTGTCCGTGTGGCAAAGTTCGTTCGGCAACGTGTCGTAGCACTTCATGCCGAGCCATTGCCCCGGCGCCAGTCCAAGCATCTCGACTCCGGCCGCATTCAAGAACGTAACGTTGTACTCTTGGTCGATTTCCATGACCGGCAGCGGTAGGTTGTCGAGTCTTGCGGCCAACTCTTCAGTAGTGTTTCTCGCCTGTCGGAGCGCTTCATTTTTCTGTTGGTCCGCCACGACGAGTATTCGTCGTGCCTCTTTCTCTTGCGAGAGCTTGTCCTCCACCTCGCTGAAGGTTTGCTTCGTCGCCTCGATCGAGCGGTTGACGGCCGTGGCCATCTCGCCCAACTCATCCCGGCTTTCGACGTTGCACGGCAGGCTGAAGTCGCGGTCCGCCAAGGCGATGAGGCTTCGGATACAGCTTCGGACGGGGGCGACCACGTGCCCAATGACGACGGCTGCCATCCAGAGCCCCGCCCCCATCCCGAGAATCGCACTAAGCACGACCGCCCGAATGGCCCGGTCGTACATGTCGCGCAGGCGTGTTCGCCGGGTTTCGCAGAAGCAGTGCGCACGGCGCTGAAACAATTGGGAAGCGGCGACCATCTCTTGCCGCTTGCTCTTCTCGGTGATGGTCTGCCCGGCCTTGACCGTTTGACCGGCGGCGGAGTGGTTCCGTTCTTCCGCGGCGACGTATTCGATCAGCGACATGTGCCAGGTTTCAAACTGCGCAAGGAGCGTCTCGATCACTTGGCGGTCGGCGGGATCGCGGAGTGTCTGGCGCAACGTGGCCGCCTTCGCGGCAAAGCGCCTCCCGAGGGTGTTCGCTTCGGAGCGGCACCGCTCGGCATCCTTGTCGGACAAGAAAGCGTTCTGAACCAGTCGTGCCCGGAGGGCATAAAAGACCAGATCCTCCGCATCGTCGATTGCGGTTGCCTCGTTGAAGACCGTTCGCAGGCCGGACAGGCCGGCGCACGCGACGATGCCCAACACGACCATCAGGCAGCCGAACGCCACCGCCAGTCTGGTACTCAGCCTGCCAGTGCCCATGAGTCTTGCCACGGTGCGGCCCCTGTTTGACGCGAACCCGGCGTTGCGGAACATGTTTACGCCTCGGGAGAGCATGCTCGCTTCATGCGGGACGGATTCAGGAGTTTCACACGAGAAGGGGTAACAGCGGTCGGATGCTGGCTTGTTTATGGAGCGCCAGGTCGCTGTGCACCATTCTCAAAGGTAATGTAGCTCACAGGTTACGAAAATGGGCACAGAAACCGCCCTTGAACGCAATAAGAGGGATAAACATGACGGTCGCGACTAGGGTAAAATGGGCAACAGGTGGGCTATCTCTTGGCGGACTTGCCCACCCCTGGTGCGTGGCCTACGGCTCACTTTTCTGGGAAGACCGCCCGCGGCGCGCGTCTTTGTAGTGGAAAGAGGACAGAGGCCTCCTAATGAATCGCATTGGCCAGGAACTCCTCTCGAAGATTCTGGACGAGCATGGTCCAGCGTTGGCCCTCTATGCGCGGCAATGGTGTGACGCGCCGGAAGACGTTGTCCAGGAGGCGTTTCTAAGCTTGCTTCGGCAACCGCGAGAAGTGGATAACCTGGTCGGCTGGCTCTATCGCGTCGTGCGCAATGGAGCGATCAACGCGGCACGCAAGGCGTCGCGTCGATCCCGGCACGAGAGCTCGGCGGCCCATCGCGGGGAGCCCTGGTTCGAGTGCCCCAACGGCCAGAGAATGGACGCGGCGCTTCTGGTCGAAGTGATGCAGAGCCTGCCGATCGAACAGCGCGAAACGATGGTCGCCAGACTTTGGGGTGGGCTGTCGTGGGAGGAGATTGCCCGGCTGACCGATACCTCCAGCAGCACGGCCCATCGGCGTTTTCAGACGGCACTGTCCGTTCTCCGAGAGAGGTTTCCCGAAACATGATTGAGAAAGATCCGCTTACATCGATCGAGGCACGTCTGAGCTCTTTGAAACCACGCGATCCGCGTCTTGATCGTGACCGCTTGATGTTTCTTGCCGGTCGGGCATCGGTCGTCTACTGGTCGAGGTATTCCCGCAGCTCGTTTCGGCCCGTCGTCCTCAGCGCGCTGGCGGCGGCGGCCGTAACGTTGTTTGTCGTGACGGCCACCGAGTCCGGCTCCAGAATCGTCGACCGTGTTGCCTCGGCCGTGGTACCCGGGGCGACGTCCGCCGATACCGCTGGCAGCCAACCGCCGGCGCCCGCGCAAAACGCCGCCGGGTGCCGTTTGGAAATCGGCAACTCGCTGGGCTGGATTGTCCCGCTGTTGGTCGGGCAGAAGCCCGTCGAGAAGGACTCGACCAAATCGGGGCAGAACCTGATCCAATTGCGAGAGGCTCTGCTTAGCGAGGACGCGCGGCCGTTGCCGTCCGGGCCGACGGAAGAACTGGGGGGCGACAGTGTCGCAACCGACGTGCCCGTCGCCGGCCGACAACCTCCCAAGCGGACAGCGCATTCGAAATAACCGGGGGTGGCACACGCAATCCCCGGACGGCCTCACGCTTTTCGAGCGCATGCCACCCGACGTGAAGCACGAGAGTCATCAGAAATCGAGATCAACCAATGCTATCGTCGTCCGACAGTGCCTTATGCGATCGCATCGATCGGCTTGATTCGGCCGGCGCCGACTACGCGACCCGGGTCGTCGATGAGATCCTCGCTTGGGGGCGTAGCTGCCGGGCCAGCGATATTCACCTCCAGCCGACTGCCGACTCTCTGGAGCTGAAATGCCGTATCGACGGCGTGCTCCGCTGTGTGAAACGTTTCCCGGCCGCGATCGGGGTCAACTTGGTCTGCCGGCTGAAGGTCATGGCCGAGTTGCTTACCTACGAGACCGAAAGCCCGCAGGAAGGCCGTATCCACGAGACGCCCGGTCGCACCGCGACCGACCCGAGCATCTCCGTAAGTCCGGCAACCACCACCGGCTCGCTCGAAATGCGTCTGAGCACGTTCCCGACGCTTTACGGTGAACGGGCCGTGGTGCGGCTTTTCAGCGGGCCGGGACAATATGTGTATCTTGACGACTTGGGGTTTCCAGGCGACGTGCTCGGCCAGCTCCGGCAGTTGTTGGGCCAGACGTCCGGTGCGATCATCGCCAGCGGGCCGGCCGGCAGCGGCAAGACCACCACCATCTATGCCTGTCTCCGAGAAATCGCTACCCGGGCCGACGGCGGCCGAAGTCTCGTTTCACTCGAGGATCCCATCGAGATGGCCGTCGACGGCGTGGCCCAATCGCAGGTCAACCCAAAGATCGGATTCGACCTGGCCACGGGACTTCGCTTCTTGATGCGCCAGGATCCTGAAGTGATCATGGTCGGCGAGATCCGTGATCGGGCGACCGCCGAGGCGGCATTGGAGGCCTCGTTGACCGGGCACCTGCTCTTGACCACCTTCCACGCCGGTAGTGTGGCCGAAGCGCTGGGCCGGTTGGCCGACATGGGCATCGAGCCCTACGTGCTTCGCAGCGGCCTGTTGGCCGTCCTCTCGCAACGCCTGGTCCGACAACTCTGCCAGTGTGCCCGAGCCAGCGACAAGCCGGAAGATCGGCTCGGATTGCCGGCCGAGTGCGTCCGGGTGCCCGTCGGTTGTCCGGACTGTCTCGGAACCGGCTATCGGCAGCGGCTGCCCCTGGTCGAGATGGTCGCCGTGGGCCGAGCCGAATTGGGCGAGGCAATCCTCCAGCGGGCCGACGTCGCGACGCTCGGGCAAGCGGCCGTCGACGCCGGCATGGTTTCCGAGCGACAACGTGCCCTGGAGATGGTCAAGGCGGGCCGGACCAGCCCGGCCGAAGTCTGTCGGGTTCTCGGCCTGGGTGTCACTGTTGGCTCGTCCAGCAGTGCTGAAAACACGACCGGGCAAGCCGATCGTGGTACCCGACACCTGGGTGCCACTGGCGTCTCGCCAGTGTGCTTCGATGAGAGGCACGGGCAAGATGCCCGTGGCGCCCGACAAAGTCGCTGTGATAGGACCCTAAACGACACAACCGGCAACGAGTGAGGTGACCCGGTGGCCCAAGGCAACAGACAAACATCCATTTCGCTCGAAGACCTGATCATGCTCAACGATGAGATCGCCGCGCTGGTCCGCGCCGGCGTTCCCTTGGATCGGGGATTGTTGGCCACCGGACGCGACATGCCCGGCCGGCTCGGCTCGCTGACCACCTCGGTGGCCATCGAGTTGGGCAGAGGATCCTCGTTGGTCGAAGCGATCGACTCGGACAGCGTGGTGCTTCCCGGCGTCTATCGGGCGGTGGTCGCCTCGGGGCTGCGCAGCGGTCGGCTGGCCGCCGCGTTGGAGTCGGTCGCCG